>JAFLTL010000025.1 GCA_022510505.1 Muribaculaceae bacterium
TCGACAACATGATATTCGCCTACTTCCTGGGCATGTGTTCTTTCCTTGCGGTTTCGAAAAATGTCAAGACAGCTTTCGGACTGGGTGTAGCGGTGACTTTCATGCTTGTGATAACTCTTCCAGTCAACTATTTGTTGAACACTTATGTCCTGTCATCAGGCGCTTTGACATGGATTAGTCCCGATATGGCCGATGTTGACCTGTCATTCCTGTCGCTGATAATGTTCATCGCTGTGATCGCATCGATGACACAGTTGGTTGAAATGGTTGTGGAGAAGTATTCTCCTTCATTATATGCCTCGCTTGGTATTTTCCTTCCTTTGATTGCTGTAAACTGTGCAATTCTGGGAGGTTCACTGTTCATGCAGCAAAGAGGATTCGACTCAGTGGTGACAGCTTTGAGTGCCGGCGGTGGCTGGGGCTTAGGCTGGCTCTTGGCGATAACAGCGATAGCTGCGATAAGGGAACGTCTGGCAACATATTCGAAGATTCCAAAGCCTTTGCGTGGAGTTGGGATCACATTTATTGTCACGGCCTTGATGGGTATCGCATTCATGAGTTTCCTCGGCATAAAAATATGACACTATGGTAATTGACTTAATCATGATGGACATCATGTCGAGGACTGTGTTCTCGACGTTGATAATATTTCTCATCGTAACATTGGTTTTGGTTGCGGTTCTCTTGATTGCAAAGCGTTTCCTGGTTGCTTCGGGTAGAATCAAGATAACCGTAAACAATGACTCGGAAATCGAGGCCGAGAGCGGCAAGTCGTTGCTGTCGACACTGGCCGACCAGAATGTGTTCCTTCCATCGGCTTGTGGCGGTAAGGGTAGTTGCGGTCAATGCCGTGTTCAGGTTACGGCAGGTGGAGGTGAAATTTTGCCGACCGAGAAGGTCCATTTTACAAGAAAGGAGATTCAGGACCATTGGCGACTGGGATGCCAGGTAAAAGTAAAGGGAGACCTTTCTATAAATGTTCCCGCTTCGGTTCTGAGCATCAAGGAATGGGAGTGCACGGTGTTGTCTAACAAGAATGTGGCTACATTTATCAAGGAATTTATTGTGACTCTTCCACCTGGTGAACATCTGGACTTTGTTCCGGGTTCCTATGCCCAGATAAAGATTCCTCCCTATAAGATCTCCTATGACAAGGACATTGACAAGGATTCGATAGGTAAGGAATATCTTCCATCGTGGGAGAGCTACGACATATTCAGTTTAAAAGCCGAAAATAAGGAGACAACTGTCAGAGCCTATTCGATGGCTAACTATCCCGAAGAAGGAGACCGCATCATGCTTACTGTCAGAATAGCAACTCCTCCCTTCAAACCGAAACCTCAAACCGGTTTCCAGGATGTTCCTCCCGGGATAGCGTCAAGTTATATTTTCACGCTCAAACCGGGTGACAAGGTTATTATGAGTGGTCCATACGGGGATTTCCATCCGATTTTCGACAGTAAAAACGAAATGATGTGGATTGGCGGTGGTGCGGGTATGGCGCCTTTGCGTTCCCAAATCATGTATATGACCAAAACGCTTCACACTACCGACAGGGTGATGAATTATTTTTATGGCGCTCGTGCTTTGAACGAAGTTTTCTATCTTGAAGATTTCCTTAATCTGGAAAAGGAATTCCCGAATTTCAAGTTTCACCTGGCTCTTGACCGTCCCGACCCGGCTGCCGATGCCGCCGGTGTCAAATATACTCCCGGTTTTGTGCATCAGGTGATATATGATACTTACCTTAAGGATCATCCCGATCCGGAAGACATAGAATATTACATGTGCGGTCCCGGACCGATGAGTACTGCGGTGAATACCATGCTTGATAATTTGGGAGTGCCTCCCGAGAACATTCACTACGATAACTTTGGCGGGTAAGAGCGAGATATATGAAAAATTCCTGACGGTAGCAACTTCAGGAGAAGGACGGCTCACAGAAAAAATGAGCCGTTTTATCTCTTTTGCCATTGGTGTAGATAACGAGCAATCGGCAAAAGACCTGATAAAGAAATTTTCCAACGATTACCATGATGCCCGACACGTTTGCTGGGCTTATATGTTGGGTGCCGACCGGTCACGTTATCTGTCGAGTGATAACGGAGAACCATCGGGAACAGCAGGGAAACCGATTCTGGGTCAGATTAATTCCTTTTCGCTGACCAATGTTCTTGTGGTCGTGGTCAGGTACTTCGGTGGAATCAAATTGGGTACCTCGGGTTTGATCAGCGCCTATAGAGAAGCGGCACGACTGGCATTGGAAGATGCCGGGGTGAAGGAGGTTACTTGTGAAACCACGATGGAGTTCACCTATGGCTATGCCGACATGAACAGGGTGATGAAAATAATAAAGGAAAACTCGCTTGAAATCAAGAATCAGGCTATAGATAATGAATGTAATATGCTGATATCCGTACCGTTGTCAATCTTTGATACCATAAAGTTAAAATTAGAAAATATTTCTTCGGTCAGGATAAAGTGACGTAACTTTGCGTTGATATGCCAACATATAATAGAAAAGAAGATAAGAACAAGGTCCCTGTGATTTCTGACAGTGAGGGTAGAATTGCACCACGCGACACTGAACTGGAAGAAATGGTTTTGGGAACCATTATGCTGGAAAGTGACGCCTATATTACAGTTTGTGATATTTTGCGTCCCGAAAGTTTTTACGATCCAATCCACCAAAAGATATATGAGGCAATCCAGAATCTGGGTGCTTCAAGCCGGCCAATCGACATGTTCACCGTTACCGAACAGCTTCGACTTAACGGTGCTCTTGAAGAGGTGGGAGGTGCTCTTTATATAGCCAAGCTGACTAATAGTGTCATGTCGGGTGCGAATCTTGAGTTTCATGCCCGAATTATTGCCCAGAAGTATCTGGCCCGCGAACTGATAACCTTTTCATCGGTGGTCGGTAGCAGGGCTTTTGACGAAAGCTTGGACGTTGATGATGTTTTGCAGGAGGCCGAAGCCCGACTCTTTGAAATATCGCAAAGGAATGTAAAGAAGGACATCACTCAAATCGACTCGGTCATACAGGACGCGCTCGAGCAGATTCAAAAAGCCTCTAATCGCGATACGGGTATCTCAGGACTGCAATCGGGTTATCCCGAACTGGACAAGATGACATCGGGCTGGCAACGTTCAGATTTGATTATCATCGCAGCTCGTCCGGCCATGGGAAAAACTGCATTCGTGTTGTCTATGGCGAAAAACATGGCAGTGAACTTCAACACTCCCATAGCGTTCTTCTCGCTTGAGATGTCGAATGTCCAGTTGGTGAACCGTTTGATTTCGAACGTGTGTGAAGTGGAGGGTGAAAAGATCAAATCGGGTCAGCTCTCTCCCATGGAATGGGAACAGCTGATGACACGAGTGAAAACGCTTATTTCTGCACCTCTATATATCGACGACAGTGGCTCTCTGTCTATCTTTGAGCTCAGGACTAAGGCTCGTCGACTCGTCAGGGAACATAACATCGAAATGATAATCATCGACTACCTGCAGCTGATGAATGCCTCGGGCATGAAGTCGGGGAGCCGAGAACAGGAAGTGAGCATGATTTCCCGTTCTTTGAAACAGCTTGCAAAGGAATTGAATATACCGATTATTGCACTTTCCCAGCTTAATCGTAATCTTGAGTCACGTACGACGGGAAATGAAGGAAAACGCCCTCAGTTGAGTGACTTGCGTGAGAGTGGTGCAATCGAGCAGGATGCCGACATGGTTTGTTTCATACATCGTCCGGAGTATTATCTGCGAAGCGACACTGATGCCGAGGGACGTGATATCCGCGGACTGGCCGAATTCCAGATAGCTAAACACCGTAACGGTCCGGTCGGTGACGTCAAATTAAGATTCCGCAATAAATTCGCTCGTTTTGAGAACTGGGATGAATTGGCAGCGGCTGCAACTCAGCGTGTATCGGTCGGATCGAGCATGAACTCGGGATTTGAAGTCGGAAATGATCCGTTCCAAGGTCAAAACCCATTCCCGAACACCGACCCCTCTAACGACGTCCCCTTCTAACATTGAACTGTAGGGACATGGCGTGCCATGTCTTACTTGCAACTGGCAACTAACATCTACAAACTATTATATGACAGTGAGAAAGTGTCGCCGTTCTTGATGTTGCCGGTGGTCGCACCACGTTTCAACCACCGAACGCGCTGGTCGGAGCGTCCATGATTGAATGTCTCAGGTACCGAATAACCCCGTGCCTTCTTCTGCAAATAGTCGTCACCAATTTTAGAAGCCGCATTAAGTCCTTCCTCAATGTCTCCGTCTTCTAATGACCCGAAGAGCTGATTATCATGATAGGCCCAAACTCCGGCATAGAAGTCGGCCTGCAACTCGGTCCTGACGCTGATTCGATTCGCCTCGGTTTTATTCTGATAGGCCATTTCGGCATGAGCTTCATCGAGTGTTCCAAGCAAATGCTGAACATGATGACCAACTTCATGGGCTATGACATAGGCGAAAGCGAAATCACCTCCTGCGCCCATTTCTTGTTCCATCTGGTCGAAAAATGAAAGGTCCAAGTATATCGTTTCATCAGCTGAACAATAAAATGGTCCGACGGAAGAGGTGGCTCCTCCACAACCCGACTGAACCGACCCGGTGTAGAGAACCAGTTTTGGTTCGCGGTATCGAAGCCCCATCTTTTGAAATTCCTGAGACCACACGTCCTCTGTTCCGGCTAGAATCCGGCTTGCAAACTGGGCATAGGCTTCCTCTTTTTCTGTCGGAACGTAGTTCTGAACCTGATAGCTGTTATCAGTAAAAGCTGTCTGATCGAAAAGCACCGAGAGAGGATTCTCACCCGATAGCCATGCAATCAATGCTGCTATGATTATGGCCCCGATCCCACCAACTCCGGCAATTTTTCCTCCTGAGAATGATGAACCACGGCGGTCCTCAACGTTATTGCTGAATCTTCTTCCGTCTAATCTCATTTATGGGTTGTTAAGTTGTTATATAGCTGGTCTGAGAATTCCGAATACTTCAACTGTAGACTGTAAACTTAAACTCACTTTCCTATTGCATAATATTTGAATCCTTCATGTTGGACTTCTTCTTTATCGTAGATATTACGGCCGTCGACGATAACATTACCCTTCATTACTTTCTTGATGACTGTCCATGAAGGAACACGGAACTGCTTCCATTCAGTCACGAGGGCGATTGCGTCGGCATCAATAGTGGCATCATACATGTCTTTTGCATAGATGACGCTTTCGCCGATTCTTCTGCGACATTCATCCATCGCTACGGGGTCGTAGACCTTGACTATTGCACCTGCATCGAGAAGTTTCTTGATGATGACCAGTGACGGTGCCTCACGCATGTCGTCGGTTTCGGGTTTGAAGGCAAGTCCCCACAATGCGATGGTTTTACCTTTAAGGTCGTTGCCAAGAGCTTTAAGAAGTTTCTCATATACGATGCTTTTCTGTCGCTCGTTGACTGCCTCGACTGCCTCAATCACTCCCATGGTGTAGCCGTTTTCGCGAGCAGTGTGGGCCAAGGCCTTGACATCTTTCGGGAAGCATGAACCTCCATATCCACAGCCTGCATACAAGAACTTGTTGCCGATTCGCGCATCTGTTCCAATTCCTTTACGCACCATGTCAATGTTTGCACCGACAATGTCACAAAGGTTTGCGATATCGTTCATAAATGATATTCGAGTTGCCAACATTGCGTTTGCAGCGTATTTGGTCATCTCGGCCGACGGAATGTCCATGAAATAGACGCGGAAATTGTTGGTCAGGAACGGACGATAGAGCTTTGACATGACTTTCTGGGCTCTTTCACTCTCGACACCAACGACCACACGGTCGGGTGACATAAAGTCTTTGATTGCTGCTCCTTCTTTCAGGAATTCAGGGTTGGACGCAACCTCGAAGTCTATTTTTTCTCCGCGTTTATCGAGTTCTTCCTGAATTGCAGCCTTGACTTTCTTTGCTGTTCCAACCGGAACAGTCGACTTTGTCACCAGAATAGTGTATTTCTTAATGTTTCGACCGAATGTGCGCGCCACTTCAAGAACATATTTCAGGTCGGCGCTGCCATCTTCATCAGGTGGAGTTCCAACAGCTGAAAAGACAACCTCGACATCGTTGAGACATGTGGTCAAGTCGGTTGTGAAATGAAGACGACCTGCTTCTACATTTCTTTTCACCAGGTCATCGAGCCCCGGTTCGTAAATTGGAATATCTCCGTTTATCAGACTTTTAATCTTTTTTTCATCTATATCTACGCACGTAACATCGATACCCATTTCGGCAAAACATGCTCCGGAAACAAGTCCGACATATCCGGTTCCAACAATTGCTATATTCATGACTAGATGTATTTATGTGTTATTTGATTTCTTTTATCGTGTAGCTTTTTTGTAAAGGAAAATGCCGATTATCAGATAGATGATATTCGGAATCCACATCGCAACCATGGGTGACGTCACACCGGAGACCGCGAACGATGATGTAACGGTGGTGAAAAGGATATAACTGAAACTGAGCCCGAGCCCAATTCCGATATTGACCCCCATACCACCTTTCACTTTTTTTGATGACAAGGACATTCCAATTAGCGTCAAAATAAACGCGGCTGCCGTCATGGCATAACGGCGTTGTTCTTCGATTTCGAAGGATTTTATGTTGGCGACACCTCTTTCTTTCTGACGCTTGATGTACTCATGCAGTTGTGGAGATGTCAGGGTCTCATGGTCGTTCTTTGATATAAGAAAATCGCGAGGTTCAATTGGAATGACCGTGTCGAGCACATTGCCACGTTGTATTATCTCGTGATTCTCTTCAAAATCTCGAATCATATAATCGCGTACCGTCCAGTTGTAGAGTGTATCCCATTTGATAGTCGAAGCTGTCAGACGGGATTTTAGCTGTTTGTTGTCGAACGATTCGAGCGAGAATCGGTAGCCTGTCTTGGTGGTGTTGTCATAGCGTGTCATGTAGGCTATCTGGCCCGGTGCAACCTGGATCATAATGTTGGATCCATAGTCCACACGTTTGTTTTTTACATAAGTGTTGGTGTAGTCAATCCTTTTGACATTTGCCGGAGGAATGATGTAGGCGCTCAGGAGGAAGGTAGCGATTGCTATCACTGCTGCCGATGCCATATAGGGGCGCAGAAGTCGACGGAAACTGACACCTGCAGCCAACATTGCAATTATCTCTGAGTTGCCGGCAAGTTTGGATGTAAAGAAAATTACTGCGATAAATGTGAAAAGCGGACTGAACTGGTTGGCAAAATAGGGAAGGAAGTTGAGAAAATAATCGAATATTGTTGCCTTTAGTGGGGCTTTCAGGAACGCATCAAGCTTCTCGTTGATGTCGAACATGATGGTTATTGCCAGAATCAAGACAATAGCAAAAATGTAGGTCCCCAGAAACTTGCCCATAATGTATCGGTCAAGTATCTTGATAGGTTGGGTCACCCATCCCCACGTCGCGAGGAAGGGCCCTTTAACAGATTGCTTTATGTTATCGAAAAGTTCCGTAATGTTGATGCTTTTATAAACGTGACATAAGTCGAGGAACCATTTGATTTTTCCATTCATGGAAGTCTCCGGCCATGATGTGCTGTCGCGCCAATGTCACCAAGTGCATATAGAATGCGAGGTTGTGAATAGAAGCGATTTGCATTGCCAACAGCTCGGACGATATGAAGAGATGTCGGACATAAGCTTTAGTGTAAACCTTGTCGACCACGCTTGTTCCCGAAGGGTCGAGTTCCGAAAAGTCATCGGCCCATTTTCGGTTTCTCATGTTCATGATGCCGTTCAGGGTGAACAACATTCCGTTTCGGCCGTTGCGAGTCGGCATTACGCAGTCCATCATATCTACGCCTCGGTCAATTGCTTCCAGGATGTTGGCTGGAGTTCCTACACCCATCAGGTAGCGGGGCTTGTCGGTCGGCAGGATTTCATTGACGACCTCAATCATTTCATACATGACCTCGGCAGGTTCTCCAACAGCCAAGCCGCCGATTGCATTTCCGGGAGCTCCTAGCTCGGCAACTTCACTAGCCGCTTTAGCGCGAAGGTCACGATAAGTGCAGCCCTGAACAATGGGGAAGTAGGCTTGGGAATAACCGTACGGACATGAAGTCTCTTGATATCGTTTCCATCCCCTTCGCAGCCATCTCATGGTAAGGTCGAGCGATTTGGAGGCGTAATCGCGTGAGGCGGTGCCGGGCGTGCACTCGTCGAGTGCCATCATGATGTCGGCTCCAATCAGACGTTGGATGTCGACGACGTTTTCGGGAGTGAAAAGATGTTTTGATCCGTCGATATGACTCCGGAATTCCACGCCATCCTCCTTGATTTTACGGTTGTCGGAGAGGGAAAATACCTGAAATCCGCCACTGTCGGTCAGCATCGGACGGTTCCATCCCGTGAAGCGTTGGAGTCCACCGGCCTGTCTCAATATCTCTGTTCCGGGCCTCAGATAGAGATGGTAGGTGTTTCCAAGAATTATGCGGGCCTTAACATCGTCGACGAGTTCATGAAAATGAACACCCTTAACTGAACCAACAGTTCCAACGGGCATAAAGACCGGTGTTTCTACATCCCCATGATCAGTGGTGAAAACTCCGGCCCGTGCCTTAGAATTGGTGTCGGTGGCCTGAACGATAAAATCCATGGTACAAAATTACGAAAAATTGCTTGTAGACGTAAAATGAATTAGCTAACTTTGCAATATTAGCATGTTTATCAACCAGTAAAAATGGAAGTAACAGGAAAAATAATTTTGGCTTTGCCTCCTCAGTCGGGAGAAAGCAAGAACGGAAATCCCTGGAAGAAGAGGGAGTATGTTTTAGAAACGGAGGAACAGTATCCGCGAAAGATACATTTCGATTTTTTTGGAGACAGAGCCGATCAGTTCCCATTAAGCGAAGGCCAGAGGGTCAAACTGTCGTTTGACATTGAAAGTCGCGAATTCAACAACCGGTGGTATACAAATATCAGGGGCTGGAAAGCCGAAATAATCGGTGAGAATTCTGAGACTCCGGCAAAGAATGATAACCCGTTTGGGAATGATATTCCAATGCCGAACGATCCTTTTGATTCGGTTCAGGATAGTGGAAGCAATTCAGGGGCAACTGACGATTTGCCCTTCTGATTAAACATGAGATAGCAAAACGAGGGGACAACGGTTTTTGAAAAATACCTTGTCACCTCGTTCTTTTTAAAATGCAAAAGGGATTAGTAGTCAGAAACACCGGTAGTCGTTATATAGTCAAACTTGATGAAAACGGCGAAATGGTTCCATGTGCCCTCAAGGGGAATTTCCGCATAAAGGGTGTCAGGACAACCAACCCTGTCGCTGTCGGTGACCATGTGGAAATATCAGGCACCCCAACCAGTCCTGAGGAAAGTGCTTTCATTGTAAAGGTTGAACCTCGTCGCAATTATATAATTCGACGTGCAAGCAACCTTTCGAAAGAGTCGCATATTCTTGCATCGAATGTCGATCAGGCACTACTCGTCGTAACATTGTTTCATCCGACAACGTCGACGACTTTTGTCGACCGCTTTCTAGCTACCTGTGAGGCTTATAATGTTAAAGCACTCATTGCTATAAACAAAACCGATTTACTCGCCGACGACGAGGAAAAGGAATATCTTAAAGGATTCGAGTTCCTGTATCGACAAATCGGATACGAAGTTTTTCCTTTATCGGCTCGCACAGGCGATGGCGTCGAACCGCTGCAGGAACATTTGAAAGATAAGATTACCTTGCTGTCGGGGAATTCGGGAGTTGGGAAATCAACATTAATAAATTGTCTCATACCCGGACTGGATTTGAAAACGGCCGAAATTTCCAATATACATGATACGGGTATGCATACAACCACTTTCTCCGAGATGTTCCAGCTTCCGCAGGGTGGATGGCTGATTGATACTCCAGGAGTCAAAGGGTTCGGGACAATAGAGTTCGAAGCCCGAGAGACCGACCATTACTTTCCCGAAATCTTTGAAATATCGAGTCGATGCCGTTACGACGACTGTTCTCATGTGATGGAGCCCGGATGTGCAGTCAGGGAAGCATTGGAAAACCAGCATATAGCTCTTTCACGTTATAATTCCTATCTTTCGGTTTTGGAAGAAGCCCGATCCAACGGGTCGTCGGACAAATACCGCAAACCTTTCTAAAATTAAGACCATGACAAAACGGATAATTCAACCTTCGGAATTAGTGATCAACGACGATGGCTCGGCGTTCCACATTCACGTGAAACCAGAACAATTAACCGACAAAATTATACTTGTAGGTGACCCGGGACGCGTCGATATGGTTGCATCGTTCTTTGACACCAAAACATTTGAAGTGAGCTCCAGGGAATTCCATACAATTGGAGGAACCTATAAAGGGAAACCTATAATGTGTATAAGTCACGGTATCGGGCCCGATAATATCGACATCGTCGTTAACGAATTGGATGCACTTGCCAATATCGACTTTAAGACCAGGGAGGTCAAAGAAAATCATCGATGCTTGACAATGGTAAGGATTGGTACGTCGGGTGGATTGCAGCCTGAGTTGGTACCCGGAACTGCAGTTGTGTCTCAGCGGTCAATTGGTTTTGACGGGGTCCTGAACTACTATGCAGAGCGTGACCGTGTCTCCGACCTTGAATTTGAAAAAGTTTTCTGTGAGTCGGTGGGCTGGAACGACAAATGGGCAGCTCCTTATGTGGTGAAGTCAAATGAAGAGCTGGTTGAGAGAATAGGAGGCGACGACATGGTCAAAGGATGCACCATAACGGCAGTGGGTTTTTATGGTCCGCAGGGTCGTGAATTGCGGTTGCCTTTGGCAAATCCCGACTTGAACAGTCGAATAGAAGATTTCTCATATAAGGGTATTAAAATCACCAACTATGAGATGGAAAGTGCGCCCCTCGAAGGCCTGTCTCTTTTGATGGGACACAAGGCGATGACAGTTTGCAGCATCATTGCAAACAGGATGGCCAAAGAGATGAACGTGAACTATAAGGACGGGATGAAAGACCTTGTCTCAAAGGTTTTGGAACGTATCTGACCATGTATGCAACGCTCAAGCGAGTCAGAGTCATTCTGTCGGTTCTGTTGGGGCTGGTAGCAATAACAGCCATAACGACCCTTGCATTGGGCGTTGGTGTAATAGGGGGATGGATATCCCGATTACAAATTGTTCCGTTGATTCTTTCGGCGGGTTTGCCATGGTTGGTCGGGTGGATAGTTATTACCTTCGTTTTCGGTCGAATCTACTGTTCGACGGTTTGCCCTTTGGGGACACTGCAGGATTGTATTAGTAGGGTCGCCAATTATACGCGAAAAGGTCATCGTTATAGATATGCCGAGCCGATGTGGTCTGTGAGATGGCTGTTTCTGATTATCATGATAATTGCAATAACAGGACTGTCACTAACGCTCACCTTCCTCCTGGATCCTTTTTTCAATTTTAACCGGATAATGACAGGTGTTGCAATTCCGGCATGCACCCTGGGTGCCGTATATGTTTCATTAGGGACAGCTGTGGGGGGACTTGCCGCGCTCCTTATAGTGATGTTCATGTCGGCTTTTTGGGGTCGTCGGCTTTGCAATACAATATGTCCGGTTGGTACCGGGTTGGGGTTGTTGAGCATTTCGCCGGTCTTTCGAATTGATATCAATACCGATCTTTGCATAGGCTGCAATCGTTGTGTGGAAGTGTGCAAGTCGTCTTGTATTAACCCCGACAGTCACACTGTTGACACCACGCGTTGTGTGGTTTGTTTCAATTGCACTGAAGTTTGTTGCAATCATGCTATCACTTACACATCTAACCGTCATAAATTAAGTCACCCCTTATTAATGAGAAATTAGTCATGCAGCAATATCTCGACCTCCTGAAAGACATCATGGAAAATGGCACTGACCGCACCGACCGTACTGGAACCGGTACTCGGAGTGTTTTCGGACGCCAACTAAGATTCGACCTTTCCAAGGGATTTCCATTGTTGACAACAAAGAAACTCCATTTGAAGTCGATAATCTATGAGTTGCTCTGGTTCCTGAGCGGAAACACAAACGTCAGGTATCTTCAGGAGCATGGTGTCAGAATTTGGAACGAATGGGCCGACGAGGAGGGTAATCTGGGGAACATCTACGGATATCAGTGGCGTTCATGGCCCGATTACGACGGTGGTCACATCGACCAAATAAAACAGGTCGTCGAAGAGATCAAACACAATCCCCAATCAAGGCGCATTATTGTCAGTGCATGGAATGTGGCTGATTTGAAAAACATGAACCTGCCACCATGTCATGCTTTCTTTCAGTTCTATGTTGCCGACGGCCGACTGTCTCTTCAACTATATCAAAGGAGTGCCGACACATTTCTAGGGGTTCCCTTCAATATTGCATCCTATGCTCTTTTAAACATGATGATGGCAAAGGTGACCGGTTTGGAACCCGGTGATTTTGTGCACACTTTCGGTGACACTCATATCTACAGCAATCATTTCGATCAGGTGAGGCTTCAATTGGAGCGCACTCCAAGGCCGTTACCAAAGATGTTGATTAACGATGATGTCAAATCTATTTTTGATTTCACCTATGATGATTTCAAACTGGTGGATTATGACCCTTATCCTCACATCCCCGGAAAAGTATCGGTTTGATTCCCAGGGATGATTAGAATAGCGATAGAAGATAAAATCCCCTTTATCAGGGGCGTGTTTGACGACCACGCCGATGTTGGTTATTTGAAGACTTCCGAGATAACAAATGAGCGGTTGAAGGACTATGATGCTCTGATAACTCGAACGCGCCCGGCAGTTGACAGTAAGCTTTTGGAAGGGACAAAGATTAGATTCATCGGGTCGGCCACGATTGGACTCGATCATATTGACATAGACTACTGTCGTTCAAAAGGGATTAAGGTTGTGAATGCCCCCGGTTGTAATGCTCCTGCTGTTGCTCAATGGGTTATATCTTCTATTGGTCGATATGTGCCGAATAGAGACGGACTGACTTTAGGTGTGGTAGGTGTCGGTAATGTTGGAAAGATTGTGACACAATGGGCTCCTCTTTTGAATTTGAGTGTGTTGAGCTGTGACCCTCCGCGAGCTTTAAAGGAAGGACCCGAAGGTTTTGTAGATTTGGACGTGATAGCCCGAGAAGCCGACATAATCACATTTCACACTCCACTGATAAAAGAAGGAGAATACAAAACCTATCATTTGGCCGACCGGACCTTCTTTGATAAATTGGTTAAGAGACCTTTGATTCTGAATGCATCAAGAGGTCAAGTAGTCGATACTGAAGCTTTGCTTGACGCTTTATCGAAAGATAAAGTCAGAGGAGCAATAATTGATTGTTGGGAGGGAGAACCGGAAATCAACCGTGGACTCTTGAGGGATGCACTGGTAGCAACTCCCCACATAGCAGGTTACTCGATAGAAGGAAAGAAACGGGGCACCTTGGCTATGATTCGTGCAATTGAGGAAGAATTTGGTATTATGGTGGATAAGGTCGAGGATTTAGAGCCTAAAATCAAGGGATTGGATGCACAAATGATAATAGAAAGCTACGATCCTGCTATAGATTCAGAAATGCTGAAAGAATCGCCGCAGTCATTCGAGAGTCTACGGGATAATTATCATTATCGTCACGAACCTTTATGGGACTGAAACTGTGGCCGAGGCTCCTTCCATAACAGTATTTGGGATTGGGGGGTTAAGCTTTGTAACGGTAACTGTCACGTTTAGGACAGTATAGTCAGTTCCCGTGGCTCCCAGTTTAAAAACTTCACGTGCTATTCTCAAGGCTGCCGTTTCAAGGAGGTCGCACGACTGTTTCATGACATCCTGGATGATTTCGACAACCCGTGAATAATTTACGGTAGAAGTGATGTCGTCATTGCCGGCTTTATCATCGGGAATGTCAATGTTCATAACGGTTGTCACTTCAAAATGGTTGCCAAGTACCTTTTCGGCGTGCATTACCCCAATATAGGCGAAAACCTTCAGGCGGTCAATCTTGATTGTGAATTTCATTATTTGCCTTTTTTACAAAGTTACGTGATTTTTGTAACTTTGTCCTATTATTAAAAAGCAAATCCTCATGATAAAAAAGATTTTAGGGTTAATCTTAACAATTTCTTTTGTTTTTTTATCGGTAAATGTTGTATGTGCTGACAATATCAGTGATTTACCAGTGAAGGCAATAAACGGCAAGGAATATTTCTGCTATGAGGTTCAGCGTGGAGAAACGATTTTCGGACTATTAAAGAAGTTTTCATTAACCGAAGATGAACTTTATAAATATAATCCTTCTGTAAAATCGGGACTCAAGGCGTTTTCCAACCTTTATTTCCCTGTGGATATTTTCGGCAAGAATAAAGAAAACACAAAACCTTCTAATGAGTCGATTTCCTACAAAAAGGTGACTATAAAAAAAGGCGAATCATTATTTGGAATAGCCTATGACAACGGTGTGACAGTTGATGATATTCTGAAGGCAAATCCAACCTTAGACTCTTCGTTTTACAAGGCGGGAGATGTGATCCTTGTTCCGGTTGCTACAAATGAAGGGTCGTCGACATCAAATTCGACAGTCACCTCGACGACGGTTAAAAGTTCTGTACAGGAGGTTAAAGAGGAGTCATCGTTTGAGGAACCTGTCGTGACAAATGTTGACATTCAGGAAGTCGTCGATATGACGAATTCAAAGGGGAATGAATTGGCTAAGGAAATCTCACCTGAACCACAGATTGAGGAATTGCCGGCCGACACGATGTCAATCGAACGGATTGAAGTTATTGAGGTAGATACCCTTAACGTGACATTGATGTTGCCTTTCGAGAGCTCGTCGAGCAATCCCTCCAAGACCGCCAATTTGTATACCGAATTCTATAAAGGTTTTCTATTGGCAGCGGAGGAATTGAGTAAAATAGGGGATCCTGTAAAGATCAGGGTTGTTGACACATCGGTAAGTCCCGATGCATTTGATACTTTGTTGAAATTCCCCGAGATTCAGGAATGTGACCTGTTTATCGGTCCCGACAATGAGGAACAGTTGGTTAAACTTGCGGCAATGACAAATGAGTCGGGAGCCTATATCCTGAATTGCTTTGTGATAAAGGATGAGCTGCTGGATAACAATCCGTCGATTATACAGTCGAATATACTTCGGTCCGACATGTATGCAGGGGCAATAGATCATTTTATCCGGATGGCTCATGAGGCGACACCGGTGTTCGTTTCCAGAGTGGACGGTGAGGCCGACAAAATGCAGTTTATCGATCAACTGAAGACACGCTTGGAGGGAGAAAGAATACCATTTAAGGAGATTGTATATAACGGTGTAATGACTGAGGAGGATTTTTCATCATTGAACCCCTCTAAGAATTATGTTTTTATTCCGGTATCAGGATCAAGAAACGAGTTTGTGAAACTGACCAACGGACTGAAGGAATATAAATTGAAATCGGTAGTGGCCGATGGCAATGTGGTATTGTTTGGATATCCCGAATGGACAACTCTGAGGGGGGACCAGCAGAAATCGCTTGGAGATCTCGATGCAGTCATATACTCTCGATTCGATTTGCCTCAGAACTATCAGTCGTCGATTTTAGAACGGAAATACAAAGAATGGTATGGTGAGGAATGGAGTGATGTTGTTCCCAATCAGGTACTTTTTGGCTATGACATGGCAAAATATGCCATATCTACTCTTAGAAAAGGAAATGGTGACGTAAATCCCGAGCTGATGCCAGTCTATGAAGGTGTCCAATCGTCGATGCATTTGTTCCGTGACGGGGAAAATGACGGTTGGGTGAACCAGGACCTTTATTTTATTACGTTTACACCTTATGGTAGGATTAAGTCAGAGGTAGTAACAGTTCCAAAAATAAGTCGTTTGGCTCAATGATTTACTGTAAATACTTAAAGTCAAAATTTCTTTTCCTGTTGATGGCGTTGTCGACAGGTTTGTTGGCAAAAGCCGACACTCACTATATCCCTCATATTTCGATTGGGGGTAGAGCCGGTATGACATTGAGCGAGATGTCGTTTTCTCCCAGTGTCAAGCAATCATTCACCAACGGATTCATGTTTGGAGCCGCATTTACTTATGCCGAGGAACGGCATGTGGGCCTAAGGGCTGAATTGAACCTGACCCAAAGAGGGTGGAAGGAGAATTTCGAGGAACTAAACGATGAATTCAATTATAAGAGAACATTGACTTATATCGAGCTGCCGATAATGACCCATATATTCTTTGGAGGAAGAAAGGTGAAGTGTCTTTTCAACCTGGGTCCGGAATTTTGCTATATGATATCCGAAAGTGTCAGTTCCAATTTCGATTATAAAAATCCCGGATCGGTTCCCGGTTTTCCCAATATAAACCGTCACACCGAGCAGATGTATCTGGATGTGAAGAACAAATTTGACTATGGGATTTGTGCGGGAGTTGGAATGGAATATCTTCTAAACAGAAAAAACTCACTTCAACTTGAAGTGAGGTATTATTATGGTTTAGGAAACATATATCCTGCTGCAAAGAAGGACATTTTCGGTGCCTCTCGCAACATGACCATATCGGTCACTTTAGGATATATGTTTCGCGTAAAATAATTCTCAAGAACGTTCAGGTCTCATTTGCGGGAAGAGCAGCACTTCCTGAATTGCAGATTGACCTGTGAGCAACATAACAAGACGGTCCATTCCGATGCCCATTCCCGAAGTGGGAGGCATTCCATATTCGAGTGCCCTAATGAAATCGTGGTCGATTATCATGGCCTCATCGTCGCCTTTTTCACTAAGTTTCATTTGCTCGACGAAGCGTTCGTACTGATCGATGGGGTCGTTAAGTTCCGAATAAGCATTAGCAACCTCTTTTCCGTTAATCATTAGTTCGAAGCGTTCGGTCAGGCGTGGGTCGTCGCGATGGCGTTTAGTCAAGGGTGACATTTCAATGGGGTAGTCGGTTATGAAAGTTGGCTGAATATAGGCCCCTTCGCATTTTTCACCGAATATTTCATCGATAATCTTGCCCTTGCCCATCGACGGAGCTATTTCAACACCCATTTGTTTGGCAGCATCCCGTAGTTCTTCCTCGGTTTTTCCGGTGATATCGAAACCGGTGTGTTCCTTTATGGCCTCGGTCATTGTTACGCGTCGGAACGGTGCTTTGAAAGAAATTTCCTTTCCGTCGATAGTGACTTCCGTCGAGCCGTTTACCTCCATGGCGATTCTTTCGAACATTTTCTCAGTGAAGTCCATCATCCAGTTATAGTCCTTGTAGGCAACGTAGATTTCCATGCAAGTAAATTCCGGATTATGGGTACGGTCCATTCCTTCGTTTCGGAAGTTCTTGCTGAATTCATAAACACCTTCGAATCCACCGACGATCAGTCGTTTTAGATAGAGCTCATCAGCAATTCTCATGTATAACGGAATGTCGAGTGCGTTATGATGTGTAATGAAAGGTCGTGCTGAAGCTCCTCCGGGGATAGACTGTAGAATTGGAGTTTCTACTTCCATGTAGCCATGTTCGTTGAAATAATTTCTCATGGCATTGAAGATTTTCGTGCGCTTGATGAAAATATCTCTGATTCCAGGGTTAACTACCAGGTCGACATATCTTTGACGATATCTCAACTCGGGGTCATCGAAACTATCATAGACAACTCCATCCTTTACCTTAACAATAGGCAATGGTCTCAAGGATTTTGAAAGAACTGTCAATGTTTTGGCGTGTACAGATATTTCACCTGTTTGGGTGCGGAAAACATATCCGGTCACACCGACGTAATCTCCGATGTCGAGAAGTTTTTTAAAGACTATGTTGTAAAGGTCTTTGTCTTCACCGGGACATAGCTCATCACGGTTGACATAAACCTGGATTCGACCCTCTGAGTCTTGAAGTTGCATGAAAGAAGCCTTACCCATTATTCGACGGCTCATTATTCTTCCGGCAATGGTGACTTCCCGTTGAGGTTCGTCGTCCTTAAAGCTGTTCTTGATTTCCTCACTGCGAGCGTTAACCGGATAAAGAGGAGCGGGGTAGGGATCGATACCCATAGCCCGAAGTTCGGCCAAAGAAGCTCTTCTTATTTTTTGTTGTTCGGAAAGTTCGTTAGGATTCATTATTTAATTTTTATGATGATAATTTACATTCATATCCTGCATTCTCCACCGCATCAATAACCTGATCGGGGTCGACGTCACCCAATACTTCGGCAGTGCCTTTGTCGATGTCGATATTAACTGAAGAGACTCCTTCAAGTGATCTTATAGCTTTCTCAACGTTCGCTTTGCAATGACTGCATGTCATGCCTTTTACTTTAAATATCTTACCCATTGTTATTTTATGTTCATGTTTCTTTATTCCGGGGAGGAATGCCACCACAATCATTGCAATCAACGCCCAGGCGGCCAATTGTTGCCAAAGTGGAATAGCGGTGTCGATGTGACACATGTGTTTGATTTCTTCGGGCGGCAGTATAAACCATTGCATCGGTAGCAGATAGTCGATTATGAATCCAAATCCTAACGCTCCGGCAACGATAGAACCGATATAAACCAACAAAGTCTTTCGTCCTAATACTTTGTTTATGACCATAATTGATGCCATGTTCACAGCCGGTCCCGCCATCAAGAAGACTAATGCGGCTCCGGGTGACAGTCCTTTGAACATCAAAGCTGCTGCAATTGGAATGGAGCCGGTGGCACAAACATACATTGGTATTGCTATGAGTAGCACCAGGAACATGTTCCAGATCTTATGGTTGGCATAGAGACTGAAAAAGTTGTCGGGGATGAAGATTGCGATAGCCGAACCAATCAAAAGACCGATTATCAGGTTTTTTCCAATGTCGCGAATCATGTCATGGAAACCATATTTAAGGGATTCCGTAACTTTTCCTACAAAATTTTTTCTTAAGGATGAGGTAGCGTTGTTTTCGTCAATTGAAATTTTTTCGTTCTTGTTTATCGCTCCTGCAAAAAGGCCGCCGAAAATTCCTGTAATAAATGCTGCAATGGGTCGGATTATCGCAAATGGACCTCCCATCAGTGAATAGGTGGCTGTTATGGAATCAATGCCGGTTTGTGGCGTAGATATTAGAAACGATACAGTAGCTCCTCGTGAAGCACCGGCCCATTTCATTGACATAGCGGTAGGAATCACGCCACAGGAACATAATGGCAATGGGACCCCGAACAACGCTGCCAGTACAACTGATTTCAAGTTGTTGCCAGATAGGTAGCGAGAATAGATATTTTGCGGGACGAAACCATGAAGAATCCCTGCAAGAAAGAACCCTAAAAGTAGATAGGGTGACATTTCACATATAAGTGCGTAAAACTGAAAAATAAAATCAGACATTCTGGTAAAAATAAATCTGGTTAGAATCAATCTTCATGACATTCGACGGTACAGGTAATCCTTCAGGTGCTCGACTTTTACCGGTTTCATTCAATCTAATCGGAGAAACCTCAACACGAGCCTCATCCCATAGTCCTGATTTAATAAAGGAATTAAGCAGAGTCGGACCGGCCTCTACAAGGGCCGAAATGAATCCATACTGCTCATATAAGTCTGTTAGAATCTCTTCGAGTGACTTATTTTGAGAAATGACAATCGGATTTGATTTTCTGAAAATTCTGAGTTCTTCGCAGTTTAGTTCCGATGAGCCAAGAACAACGATTTCGGGTGATTTTAGTCCCTTCCAAAGACGATTGTTCATTTGCGGATCATCGGCAAGAATTGTCTTCGTAGATGTGATGATACAATCATTTTCGGCTCTTAGCCGGTGAACCAATGTTTGTCCTGTCGATGTAGAAAATTTATGAGGATGATCCACCCGACTATCCATCCAAGAATCGATACTTTGTGCCCATTTGAGTGTGACATAGGGCCTTCTGATTGTGTGAGCCGTAAAAAATTTACGATTCAGTTCCCGACATTCTTTTTCAAGCACACCAACGGTCACATCAACCCCGGCTTCGCGAAGTCGGTTTATGCCGTTTCCATTTACACGATGAAAGGGGTCGGAGGATCCAATAACCACTCTTTTGAATTGTTCTCTCAAAAGCAGGTCGGTGCATGGAGGGGTCTTGCCGTGATGGGAGCAAGGTTCCAGAGTGACATAGATTGTTGATTCCTTAATCAGGTCTTTATCGGAATCGGCCACAGAATTGCATGCATTGACTTCGGCATGTGGTCCTCCGAATTTCCTGTGCCATCCTTCTCCGATAATCTTTCCATTAGGTGTCACAATAACAGCCCCCACCATAGGGTTAGGGGAAACGTTACCGAGACCGTTCTTCGCAAGTTGCAAAGCCCGGCGCATGTAAAGTTCGTCGGAACGACAGCTGGATGACATTTTGGTCAGATGTATAAAAAAGGCCGGTTCTTGAGGGAACCGGCTTGTAGCGAATCCGGGAATCGAACCCGGGTCTCATCCGTGAGAGGGATGCGTGCTAGGCCACTACACTAAATCGCCATTTGTTAACGAAGGATTCCCTTCATTCCAGTGCAAAGATAAATTAAAATATTCATTAATTCAAATAATTCTTGGAAACATTGAATCTTTCGTTAATTCAGAAATGTATTGATTTCATGGAGGAGTTTTTCCGAATCAATTGGTTTGGAAATGTAGGAGTCGAATCCCGATCGGAGTATTTTTTCCTTATCGGAGGCAAAGGCGTAGGCGGTTACTGCAACGATAGGAATCTTTTTGTTGACTTTTCTAATGTCGAAGGTCGCCTGATAACCGTCTTTCATTGGCATACTGATGTCCATAAGAATCAAGTCGGGCCTATGTTGGCGGTAATAATCGACGGCTTGAATTCCGTTCCATGCATGAACGAGATTAAAATAGGGTGCCAAGATTGTCTCAAGGAGAATATAATTGCTGGGGTTGTCTTCAGCAACAAGCAACATTGGCTTTTCTTTTGTAACTGAACGAAGTTTTTCTTCTTTCTTTTCAATCTTGGGTTCGGTTTTCTTCGGTGTAGAAGGGGTAGGAGGAACCTCAATAGCCTTTTCAAGTTTTTTTTCTGCCTTAACACTTTTGTTAAGCTCATTGTTGAAAGGCAATGTAAACCAGAATAATGATCCTTTTCCAAGTCCGTCCGACTGAAGTCCCATTTCCCCGTTGAATTTATCTACGATGGCTCTTGAGATAGAAAGTCCGAGGCCGTTCCCTTGAGTGAATGTGTTGAGTTTGGAAAATCTCTTGAATACTTCCTCCTGGTTCTCGGGTGCAATGCCTATACCGGTGTCCTTAACATAGAAATATATTTCTTTCTGATGAATCTCGTATCCGAATGTGATGCTGCCTTGGTCGGTAAACTTGCAGGCGTTGTTCAGTAAATTGGTGAGAACTTGTTGAAGCCGTTTGGGATCAGCGTTCATATAGCACTCCTTTGCACCAAGAACAGAATTCAGAATCACTCCGGGTTTTGTTCTGAGTTGTGTGGTTTCTTCAACATTCTTTACAAGTTTGTTGACATCTATTGTCTCGAAATTGAACTCAAGAGTGTTGGATTCAACTTTAGCGAGATCAAGGATATCGTTTATGATTTGAAGAAGGACATCGTTATTAGTGTGGATTAGTTCTATGAACTGTTCTTTCTTTTCCGGTTCCTCGGTGACAGTGAGAAGCTGTGAGAAACCGACAATCGCATTTAGAGGAGTTCTGATTTCATGGCTCATGTTAGCCAGGAATACGCTCTTGAGTTTGTCGCTCTCTTCAGCTTTTTTAAGTGCTTCCTCAAGCTTGATGATGTTTTGTTTTCGTTCCTCGATCAGAATTCTCTGTTCCTTTTCCGATTTTACAAGTGGAGTGATATTGACTCCGAAAAGGTTTATGACGTCTTTCTTTACATGGTCAAAATCAAGAATTATCTCCAAAGAATCATCAGTTCGATGCATAGTGTGAGTGAAGGACAGAGGCTTGCCATCCTTCTTAGCGAGAAGTTCCTCAAATCGTACTCTCAAGACATCACGAAGTATGAGCTGGTCGTTTTGATCCAGAAGCTCATTGGCTTTTAATATGTTCCTTACCAGTTCATTCTTACGTCCTGTTCGATACCCCAGGATGTTGCCTTTCTTGTCACGAATGATGTTTATTTCCATGAACGCAACAGGCATAGCCGTGATGAGTTCATCCAGGTATCGAGTATAGCGTAGATGCATCGCTCTATTGCGAAGTAATATAATGGCAAATAACAGACCACCCACAAACAGTATTATGCCGATTATAATAGGCCATTTATAGATTTCATAAAATGAAGGTTTTGCATTGAGAACAAATACGTCTGGACCTATATTGTCGGGATTATTTCCGGTTTCTTCGAAACGTATGTAGTCAATTACTCCTTTTGCTTTTTTCGGGTAGTAGAAAGGAATGTTTCTTGCCTGGGTTCCTGTTAAAACCTCGGTCAAGATTTGCTGAATGGTGTCGCTCACTTCTGTTTGGTCGTAATAATATCCGCCAACTGAGCCATATTCAAGGAAAACCGGATTTAAAGAAAATATAGCATTTGGTGAGGTTGCCATCGTATTCATGTCGCTGTTGACAATCACAGGGTATCCCAGGTGAGAATCACTTTCGTAGGTCCATGAATTCAATAAAATTCCTGTTCTGGGATGAGGTTGGTCGAGGTATTCGCTGATTTCGTCGGAGGTTTCCCGGTTTCCTACCATCCACTCGTATTTGATGTGGGGATATTTATCATGGACGTATCGGCTTATCTCATAATCAGCCAGCTTGTTGTTCCATTTTTCATCGCTTATAAAGATTATTCGATTGATATCAGGCATGGTTTGCACCATTAAGTCAATCGTTTCCTTTTCGTAATAAGGTTGTTGAATAAAGGTGATATTATGGTTGTTTCTGAGGGATTGAACATCCTTCCATTGGGAAAAATCAACCGATTTGTCAGCTCCTGTCAGATAATCATGCGGTTCTCCCACTTTGTCAGTCACACTAATATAGACAATTGGAATGTCCCCCCAGTTGCTGTAAATGCTGTCACAAAGAGTGGCAGCTAATCCGCCCATTAAGATTACTGCTTCGGGTTGATCGAACTTATATTGTTCAAAAAGATGCTGGACTGTCTTCTCATATAACGAATCGGTTGTTATGAGTGTCATGTCAAGCGATTCGATATGCTTTGAAGCAGAAAGGTGTTCAAGTGCCTGATGAACCGCTCCGATATCAAGATACCAGGGTTTAGTTTCTCTATAAGTGTTAATTATAAGAACATCGGGAGTGTCCTTTACAACTTGAGTGGTGTTGCCGAAGGAAATTACCGAAACAAGGATAAAGGAAAATAAAGCGGTTAAAAGGCGTTTGATATTAATTGGAAACATTTTATTTGAATGAGCAATAATTTATAATAATTATACAAAGTTAATAAAAAAAACGGAATGAGAGTGTTATTAACATTTCCGGGAGTAAAAAAGAAGAAGCCAACCCTTGGGTGGCTTCTTTAGATTTCCATTGCAATAGTGAATATGATTGGCAACGTGATTGATTGGTTGCGCTAAGAGATTTTTCTGTGCAAAAAGTGAAGTGATGGTTTAATATCTTCTGTTGACAAAGATAAATATATTTTTAGAATTTCCAACAATTAAAACCGGAAAAAACTAATATTGTCAATAAAAAAGCCGTGTCAAGTAATTATGACACGGCTATAATTTATCCTGATTGAGAGATTATTTTACCTTATCAGCTAGTTCGCTACCGGCTTTGAATTTAACGACCTTCTTAGCGGGAATGTTGATTTTGGCTTTAGTGGCGGGGTTTACACCTGTGCGGGCTGCTTTTTCTGAAACAGAGAAAGTTCCGAATCCGATTAAAGCAATTTTATCACCCTTTTCAAGAGCACCGGAGATAGCGTTTATAGTTGCTTCAAGAGCATCCTTAGCCTGGGTCTTGGTAAGACCTGATTTTTCAGCAATTGCGCTGATAAGCTCAGTTTTGTTCATAAGTTGTTGATTTATAAAATAATAGTTTAATGCTTTTGGTTCTTGCGTGTTAATTCAATAATCATTGCATAGATTTGTTCGCAAAAATAAATGAAAAATATCAAATTGCAATTAGTTATGTCATTTTTTTTAAAAAATATATTATTGATGTGTTGTGATTATTTACATTTGGTTTTTCTGAAAAGATGATTTTATTTTCATTTATTATCTTTGTGGGTAAAGAATCATTAACTTTTAAATATCATGAAAAAATCAATATCATTAATTTCATTTGTCATTGTCTCGCTATTTTTCTGTTCCAATGCAAAGACTGTAAAGGTAGAGATTACTCCACAGCCCTCGGAGGTTAGTCCGCTAATCTCGCCCGAAATATATGGTCAATTTGCTGAACATCTTGGTTCATGTATATATGGCGGTATATGGGTTGGGGAATCTTCAGATATTCCGAATACCAAGGGTTATCGCAACGATGTTCTTGAGGCTCTGCGGGAGCTGCAAATACCCGTGCTGCGTTGGCCAGGCGGATGTTTTGCCGATGAGTATCATTGGCGTGACGGCATTGGTCCGCGCGAGGACCGACCAACGATGGTAAACAGCAACTGGGGTGGTACGGTCGAAGATAATTCTTTCGGGACCCATGAGTTTTTCGATTTCTGTGAGATTCTGGGTATAGAACCTTATCTTAGTGCAAATGTTGGTTCGGGCACCGTTGAGGAGATGGCAAAATGGGTTGAATATATAACAGCTCCTGACGGACCAATGGCTAAAGAACGTGAAAAGAACGGACGAAAGGAACCATGGAAATTAAAGTACCTGGGTGTCGGTAATGAAAGTTGGGGTTGCGGAGGTTCATTTCTTCCGGAAGCTTATGCCGATGTATATCGTCGTTACCAGACCTATTGCAGGAATTTCGGAAATAATCGATTATATAAAATAGCATCAGGTGCGAGCGACTATGATTATAACTGGACCGATGTTTTGATGAAGAAGGCTAAGAACAATATGGACGGTTTGTCGTTGCATTACTATACAGTTTGGGACTGGGCCAATAAAGGAAAGGCAACGGAGTTTACCCCTGATGTTTACTATTATACCTTAGGCAAGGCCCTTGAGATAGACGATGTGATCGGTTCTCATGCCGACATAATGGACAAATATGACCCGGAGAAACGAGTTGGATTGCTCGTTGACGAATGGGGAACCTGGTGGGACGTGGAACCGGGAACCAATCCCGGACATTTATATCAGCAAAACACTATGCGTGATGCGATGGTTGCCGCTCTGACACTTAATGTATTTCACGGGTATGCCGATAGAGTTCGTATGGCCAACATTGCACAGCTTGCCAACGTTCTTCAGTCAATGGTTTTAACCAATGGCCCTGAAATGGTGGTGACGCCAACTTATCATGTGTTCAGAATGTATACTCCCCACCAAAATGGAAAGTTAATACCTTTAAACTTCAATAGTCCTTATATTGAGGTTCCTTCGGAAAGGTCGGATGTTATGAGGAAAGTACCTATGATAAGTGCGACAGCGAGTGAGAAAGACGGAAAGGTTACAGTCTCGCTTGTCAACACCTCATTGGATGATAAGGCCGAGATTGACATTCCTTTGATGAATCTTGATGTAAACCGCATTTCATCTGCAGAAATTCTAACATCGCCCAATATCTCCGATTTTAATGATTTCGGTCATCCGGAGACTGTCAGGCCAAACGAGTTTAAGGGAGCAACCGTCAAAAAAGGAAACTTGGAAATCACGCTTCCTGCCGCTTCAATTGTGACTTTAACATTGACGAAATGAAACTTCTGGAGAGAGTCTTTGGCTTAGGTAAGAAATGTGAGGATCTTGACCGATTTGAGGTCTATCGTGTTTTCTCAAATGAAACCGATGCTTTCATTTTAAAAGGCATGTTGGAGACAAACGGTATAAAATGTTTTATTGAAGGTGACACGTTGTCGAGTGTCTATCCGTCGGCTCTGACATTTTCCGGAACCAGACTCCTTATCATGAAAAAAGACTTTTTGATGGCCGACCACCTGATAGAATCGCAGAGAGCGTTCGATTAAATTTTTGCATCTCTTGCCTTCTCATACAGTTTCATTACATTGGAAACATAGGAAGTGGTATAGGTTCCTTTAAAATAGCCGAATTTGCAAATCTCGGAGTTATTATAGACTTCGGGATTTGCTTTTAATTTCAGTGCCTCGCTGACATTGCCGTCCCATTTGGCCGGATTATAGCCGTAGGCCTTGGCTATCGAGATTGCATCTTTTACATGGGCAATTCCCGAGTTATAGGCGGCAATAATAAATTTGAGACGTTCCTGCGGATCGGGGACATCGTTTTTTAGTGAGTTGTCAAGAGATTTTATGATTTTTGTTGCGGTTTCTATGTTGTCATTGTTAATGGTTATTTTATTTTCGTCCAGACCGAATGCTTTGGCTGTTCGAGGCATGATTTGCATGATTCCTCGCGCTCCGGCCCAGGATACGACAGTGGAGTCGAAATGGCTTTCGGTGAATCCCATAGAAGCCAGCAGTTTCCAGTCCCAATTTATAGATGCCGCGTGTTTTTTGAAGAGATCATCGAAGTTTGATATATACCCCTTGGCGAAATTTCTTGTAAAACTTGAAGTGGCGTAAGGGTCACGTTTGGAAATTTCGAAATAACGTTTCAACAGGAGTCGGTTCAAACCTTTCGGTTCATATTCCTCATACCAGGTGTTTATCGAATCGGCCAGCCATTGGTTCCTAATCGCCACACCCCATGACGAGCGCTGAGGAAAGGAAAGCTCTGTTGAGAAATCTAATGTGGGATAATAAGATCGATTCAATCTTGCGACATCGCTGTCGACTACCGTATAGTCGATCTCTCCACTCTTTACTCTGTCAAGCAAATCTTCCGTGATGATGGTATCGCTCTCAATTTCATGAATATTTATTCCTCCTCCAAGTTCTTCGTCAAGATTTTCCAGTCGGAATAAATATTTGGAATTTTTCTCGACAAATATATCCTTTCCAATTAGTTCGGTAACATCTTTAATTACATTTGGTCCCTTCTTTTGAACAAGAAGTTGTGTTGAAAGATGTTCATATCCGCATGGAATTACCTTCTCACGATATTCCCCTGTTACGGGCACGTCATAGGCGATTATGTCGATATACCCCGAGTCGAGCAATTCTATCAAGGATGGTAATGAGGAAGCAACTGAAAATTCGACCTCCATATTCTTGTCCTTGCCCAGCTGTTGAATTAGCGAATAGTCATAACCCATGACTTCATCGCGAAACTGGAAATAAGATGTGGGACTATACAATGTCCCCACCCTCAACGTGTCGGGCAACACGTTAAGAGTCAAATGGTCATGAGGATAATTGGACTTTCCCGAAACACACCCGGTCAAGATAATTAAAATAGGTAGACCGAGTTTCTTCATGGTTAATATGTAAAGCGTCCCTTATCGGATTCGATAGTTACTTGTTTCCCCTTGCCGTTATTATTCTCGACATAACCGATGATTTGGGCCGGTATGCCAAAGCTCTCAGAAATAGAGATGATTCTGTCGGCGAATTGTGGCTCAACATACAGTTCCATCCTATGGCCCATATTAAAGACTTTATACATCTCCTCCCAGGATGTTCCGCTTTCCTTATGAATCAGTTCGAATAGTGGAGGAACCGGGAAGAGATTGTTCTTTACAACATGAAGGTCATCGATGAAATGGAGGATTTTCGTTTGTGCTCCACCTGAACAGTGGATCATGCCGTCTATGTGACCGCGCATTTCATCAAGAATTTTCTTTATCACAGGTGCATAGGTTCTTGTCGGAGACAATACGAGTTTTCCGACATTCAGGGGACATCCTTCAATTACGTCCAACAGTTTCTTTGTGCCCGAGTAAACAAGATCTTCAGGAACTGCAACATCGAAGCTTTCGGGATATTTTTTTGCTATTTCTTTTGAGAAAACGTCATGACGAGCCGATGTCAAACCGTTGCTACCCATACCGCCGTTGTATTCTTTCTCATAAGATGCTTGTCCCGATGAAGCCAGCCCTACAATTACGTCCCCTGCCTTTATTCGGCCGTTGTCGATAACGTCGACTCTTTTCATTCGGCATGTGACGGTGCTGTCGACAATGATAGTTCTGACCAGATCTCCAACGTCGGCAGTCTCACCACCTGTCAGATGAATATTAAGTCCTTGACTTCTCAGTTCCTCGATGATTTCTTCAGTACCATTGATTACAGCTTTTATAACGTCGCCCGGAATGAGCATTTTGTTTCTTCCTATCGTTGAGGAAACCAGAATGTTGTCGGTTGCACCCACACAAAGTAGGTCATCAATGTTCATTATCAGAGCATCCTGTGCAATGCCTTTCCATACGCTGAGATCGCCGGTCTCACGCCAATATACATAGGCGAGCGACGATTTAGTCCCGGCGCCGTCGGCGTGCATTATGTTGCACCATTTTTCATCTCCACCGAGGATGTCGGGAATGATTTTGCAGAAAGCTTTGGGGTAAAGCCCTTTATCCAGATTTTTTATTGCGTTGTGGACATCTTCTTTTGACGCTGAGACTCCACGTTGGTTGTATCGTTGTGTATTCATTGTAGTTATCCCTGATGGGCGGGACGAAGAAGGTCGTTCACAGTCTTTACGGGGTTAAAAGTTTCCGAGGGTACTTCGACGAAGATTGTGTTCCAGTCGCTCATCGCACCGTTCCATAATCCCGGAAGTTCCAACGCTTTGAGCGATTTTCCATGTAAGGACTTCGAGGAGATGAAGCCGGTATCGGCATCTACATAATCGGGAAGATTGTAGGACTTTCCGGCAGGATCTTTCAGATAGCACACAAGGTCAACCGGATTGAAATGGGTTGCTGTTTTCATCATCTCCTTATATTCCTCGTTGTTTGGATCTATCTGTGTGCTTTCAAGGATTTGGGGTGATGCTGAACCGTCTTTATTATAGGCAATGAAGGGACCCCCTCCCGGTTCTCCTTCATTTCTCACCATTCCACAAACACGAAGCGGTCGGTTTAGTTTCTTCTTGAGAAAACTTATCAGTTCCTCTCTTGATTCCGGTTCTTGGAATTTTATAAAGAGGTCGCCATGAAGGAAGGATACAATTTCCCGGATTTTAGTGTCGTCAACGTTAGGCGATTCAAGTGCTTCTAGAAAATCGATTATATGGTCGTGGGTCTCCACAAGAATGCCACCCAGGATTTTCTTGTACTTCAGGGTGACTTCTCTCAATGAATCGGGCACGACGTTGTCAATGTTCTTTATAAAGACAACCTCGGCGTCAACGTCATTCAGGTTGCTGATTAGTGCGCCATGTCCTCCCGGTCGAAAAACAAGCGAACCGTTTTCGCGGAAAGGTGTGCCGTCTTCATTTGCGGCAATAGTATCGGTCGAAGGTTTCTGCTCCGAGAGACTGATGTCGAACTTGACTCCTGTCTTTTTCTCAATTGCGGGAACTGTTTCGGCCAGTTTCTTTTCGAAAAGTTTTCTATGGTTTGATGACACAGTGAAATGAAGGTGAACCGTTCCGTCGGACGATTTTGCACTTTGTGCACCTTCCATCAGTTGTTCTTCAACCGGAGTTCGAGGCGAATCCTCTTCATAAGCGTGGAATAGTAACAGTCCTTTTGGAAGATTGCCGTAGTTTAGACCATTCTCTTTAACGATTGCCGAAATCACATCCTTTTGTCTCTTTTCCTGAATTAGTTCTTCGACACTTTTGCTGTAGATTTCCTTGCATTTATCGTTAAGGATGTTGTAGAAGGGAAGTTTTTTGACATCCTTTATGATTTGTGATACATCACTACCGGGCATCGGTTCGTTTTCTTCTCCGTCGACAAATGAGAAGAGCGATTTAAACATACGGGATGCTGCTCCTGAGGCCGGAACAAATTTCATTACTTTGCCACCGTCGGCAAGGTATTCCTCCCATCTCTTAAGTGCGGTTGTTTCTTCATCGGGAGAAAGATGGAAGATTCCGGCACCTATTTTTGCCGAGTTATAGAGTTTTAGATACGGAAATCCGTTTTTGAGCCGGTCGAGTTGTTCGTTGACAGTTTCGATATTCGATCCCCGTTGTTCTATCGTTTGTATATCCTGTTTATCCATCATGGCGTGTAGTCATTACGTGGCTAAAAGCTTATTATCAAATATAGTGCCAAATATAATAAAATGTTTCCATCATTCTAAGTTTTTGATTGAATATGTTAAAAAATTGAGTTGTTTTTCTTATCTTTGCAAATCGAAAACCTTTGACTATGAAGAAAGGAAAAATATTATATATTTCGCAAGAAATCTCTCCCTATCTTCCAGCAAGTACAATTTCTGACCTTGGTAGAGCTATACCCCAGGCAATGCATGAAAGGGGATATGAAGTAAGGACGTTTATGCCCCGCTACGGCATAATAAATGAACGCCGTAACCAGCTCCATGAGGTTATAAGGCTGTCAGGGATGAATATAGTCATCGATGACACTGATCATCCTCTTATCATAAAGGTCGCTTCTCTTCAACCCTCACGCATGCAGGTTTACTTTATTGACAGTGAGGACTATTTTCATCGTTCCACCAAAGGAAAGGAAACCGAGACATCGCCGGAGGATAACGACGAGCGTGCAATCTTTTTCACGCGTGGAGTTTTGGAGACCGTCAAGCGTTTGAGATGGGAACCTGCAATCATTCAGTGCTCAGGTTGGATAACCTCGCTGGCTTCGATTTATATTCGCCGGCATTTCTCTGATGATCCTTCCTATCGGAACTCAAAGTTGGTGTTTGCCCTTTTGAACGACCGTTTTGACAATACACTTGACCCACGCTTTGTCGAGAAGCTTAAAGCCGAAGGTTTTGATGATTCTGAGCTCGCGGTTCTCGGTTCGCAGCCGGTCGGATATGACGAACTGATGAAGCTGGCCATTCAAACGGCCGATGCGATAGTTCAGATTGACGAATCGGTTGATGAGTCGCTTATAGCTCTTGCCAAAGAGTCGGGAAAGCCTTTCCTTCCTTTCCGGGGTTCCGATGATATAATAGAGGCAAGTCATGAATTCTATCAATCTCTTTTAGATGATTGATACAACAAAAAAGATGTATGAAGTTTTTTAGATTTGTGTTACCGCTTTTCGCGGGTGCCATTATGGGTGCTTGCGGCAACACTTCTAATATCGGCGGTTCCATTTTGACCGATGAAATAGTAGTCGTGATGGACTCGTCTTTTGTGGCATCGGGTTTTTCTGTTCCCGAGAGCCGGGTTCAATCGAGGACAACGGTTCAGCTTCTCGGAATAGTGGAGGCTAAAGAATACGGAAATTTTTCGAGTGAGTTTGTCACTCAGTTTATGCCTGCCGGAGAGATCGACACGGTTGGTGTTCCATTGGAAAACATTGATTCTCTCCAACTGATATTTATTGTTCCTAACGGTGCTATTGTTGGTGATTCAATTGTTCCGATGGGCTTGAATGTCTATCCTTTGGATAAACAGTTGCCATCACCGATCTACAGTGATTTCGACGCAACGGGCTACTATAATCCAAACGATCTTTATGCTTCTCGAATCTATGCTTGCAATGCATTGAACGAGAGTGATTCGGTCGCTTCTTTAGACTATAGATACCTGTTTGTAAAGATGCCCAATGAACTGGCGAAGAAACTTTATGGCGCTTATCTGGAGAATCCTTCGGTTTATTTATCACCAAGTGAATTCACAAAAGTTTTCCCAGGCATATATGTTTCTAACTCCTATGGATCGGGAAGAGTGATGAAGATTGGAACTTCCATCATGCGTTTACATTTTCGTCGCAACGGGGTGTCGGCTTCAACAGGCAACGACACGATATATAATGAGTTTGGAAATTTCTATGCGGTTACTCCTGAGATTATCACTAACAATAACATAAAATATCAAATGTCGGAAAATCTCGAGGCATTGATAGGTGAGGGCAGGAATATAATATCCGCTCCTACCGGAAGCGAGGTTGAATTGATCTTTCCGGCTCAGGAAATTATCGATACCTATCGTGAAGGTTCGGGAACTCTTTCGGTTGTTAACACGCTTTCGATGTCGATTCCGGCAAAAGAGATATCCAACGAATATAATATTAATCCTCCCGAAAATCTTCTTTTAATTCTGAAAAGCAAAAAAGAGGAATTTTTCCTTCAGAACAACCTCAATGACAACGAGACCTCATTTTATGCGACTTATGACTCGAAAAATAAGAGATATGATTTCTCTTCAATGCGAGATTACCTTTTAATGCTTCTTGAAAAGGAAACCTTAACGCCCGAGGACTACACTTTCGTTCTGACACCGATAACTCTTAATTATGAGACTAATAACTCGAGTTATTACTACCAGTCCACATACGTTGAGAGTATCCAACCCTATGTTGAACAACCGGCGATGGTGGAATTAGATGTAAAAAAATCAAAAATTATTTTGACATTTACCCGACAATCCACAAAAAATTAATATCTTTGCACCCGAAAACCCAAAGGGGGCACGCCACGCCGCAATAGCTCAGTCGGTAGAGCATTTCATTCGTAACGAAAAGGTCGTGGGTT
>JAFLTL010000026.1:0-13189 GCA_022510505.1 Muribaculaceae bacterium
TAACAATGGCAGCTACTACAACAACCTACCCGGGTCATTGACCTACATCGACTTCGAGAACAACGAAGTGATCGAGGATGCCTTCTCAAAAGCCAACAACGGCATGACTGTGGGCGACACCTTCAACGATGGTTTGGTCGATGGGGATTACATATACCTTGCAGTGACCACATCTGCTATTATTCATGTGATTGACCGCGAGACATTCGTTCTCGTGAAAGAAATTCCAACTAATTCCGATGCCGGGCCACGTCATCTTTGTGCCTACAACGGCAAGGTCTACGCCACTCTGTTCGGTCAGCCCGGCTATGTAATTGAGATTGACCCTTCCACGCTTGAGATAACCAACACATTGGAAGTCGGACCGCTGCCTGAATACATCGTGTCATTCAACGACGAAATCTATGTGGCAGTCAGTGATGCCTACGGCACGGGGATCGGTTCCAACGTCACTGTCATCGACCCTGCAACTTTCACCATCAGCCGTGAAATCACCGGTTTGATCAATGCAGTTGAACTTGCCACCAACGGCGACCAACTGTTTGTCAGTTCGTGGGGTACTTACAATGAAAACTGGCAACAAATCAATTATGGTATTTTCCAGGTCGAGAATTATGAACTGAAGGATATCGACTGTCCGGGAATCTATATGGCAATTGATGGAAGCCGGCTGTACTATCTCGATGCCGCCTACGATGAACCGGTCGGCTATAAAGTCTACGATATCGCCACCTCGACCTCTTCAACCTGGATTGAAGGCGATGCTGTTGAGCTGCCAAACGGAATCGGCGTAGACCCGAAGACCGGCAACGTTTTCATTCTCTCCTATGAATTGAACGACTGGGGATATGGCGCCTACGACCTACCCGGTTATGTCAAGGAATTCACTGCCGAGGGAACCGAAGTGACCACATATCAGGTTGGTATCGGACCATCCTCAATATTTTTCAATATTTCCGAATAAATTGAACCCTTTTAAATTTGTATTAGTAGCGATCGTGGCATCCCTCCTTCCTTCATGTCTGGGAGGAGGGAAAGCCCGATCCGACTCTTTTGATGGCTACGACATAACTTTCGACTATGCTCGTTTCATCAGAGTGACTCGACATACCGATGGATGGTATCAGGCCGACATCAAAAACCCTTGGGATACCACGAAGCTTCTCCAGCGTGTGGCAATGATACCTTCCGATGTCAATCCGAATATTGAAGAGATTCCCTATGATGCTATTGTCGTGGATATACCCTTGAAAAGAGCACTCGTTCAGGAAAGCGTCCATGTTGGGCTGATTGAGGAGTTCGGTGCCGACGATGCGATCGCAGGAGTCTCCGATGTTGATTATATCTTGTCTTCTTCGATAAAGGAAAGGATTGAAAAGGGTGAAGTTATAGATTGCGGTTCATGGATGAGGCCCGACATGGAAAAGATTATCCGCCTGCGGCCCGACGGGATTCTGATGTCGCCCTATCAGAACGGTGGCAATTTTGAACAGCTCTCTCAGTTAAATATTCCGATAATCTTCACGGCCGATTACACCGAGTCCACACCATTGGGGCGAGCCGAATGGATCAAATATTTCGGTTTGCTGTTCGGCCATGAGTCGAGTGCCGACTCCATCTTTAACGACGTCAGCACGACCTATAATGACATTTCTCAACGAGCCGACTCGTTGGCCGCAATAGTTGGACACAAAAAAATTCTTTTGGACATCCCCTATAGGGGAACCTGGTATGTACCCGGAAAAGCCTCTCCAAACCAGATTTTCATTGAGAATATTGGAGCAGAAAATCCGTTTGCCTCGATGGTGGAAGGTTCTTCGGTGGCTTTGCCACCCGAAAAGGTTCTCTATGAGGCCCACGATGCCGATGTGTGGGTAATCAGAGTAAATACTTCTTCCGAAATTTCACTTGACTATCTTGAAAAAAATTATCCGATAACGACTCAATTCAAAGCTTTCCAAGAGGGAAAAGTGTGGGGTTGCAACACCGGCAAGACTCCTTATTTTGAAGAGACGCCCTTTCATCCGGAGTATCAGCTTCGCGATCTGTTCAACATCCTTTACGAACCCGACACACTCCCCCTTCGTTATTTCCGGCAATTACAATAGCAGTTTCAAAGTTAGGTGGCATTATATTCATTTTATAAACTATAATTTATAAATTTGCGGAAAACCATCTAACTAGAAAAGATTCCATGAAAAAATTCTTATCAGGTGCGCTGTTAGCAATGCTGGTACTAACAGGATGCGGACAAAAAGCCAAATATAAAGACAAGTCACTTTCACCCCAAGAGAGGGCCGAAGACCTGATAAGCCGACTGACACTTGAAGAAAAAGTATCATTGATGATGGATGTCTCCCCGGCCATTCCCCGTTTGGACATCCCTCAATACAACTGGTGGAATGAAGCCTTGCACGGTGTGGGTCGCGCCGGCATAGCAACGGTTTTGCCTCAGTCGATTGGTATGGCAGCCACCTTCGACGACATGGCTGTCAAAGACGCTTTCACTATGGTCAGCGACGAAGCCCGTGCAAAATATAACGAGTTTCGTAAGAACGGATCTCATGAAAGATATGAAGGATTGACGTTCTGGACTCCAAACATCAACATCTTCCGTGACCCGCGCTGGGGCCGTGGCCAGGAGACTTATGGCGAGGACCCCTATCTGACATCTATGATGGGAGTTGCTGTAGTAGAAGGATTACAGGGCGATCCTTCAGCTGAACAGCTCAAAACCATAGGTTGCGCCAAGCATTTTGCTGTTCACAGCGGGCCTGAATGGAGCCGCCACAGCTATGACGCGAAGGACATCGATCCTGCCGACCTTTGGGAGACCTATCTTCCGGCTTTCAAAGCCTTGGTTGACGCAGGTGTCGGACAGGTAATGTGTGCCTATAACCGATATGAAGGAGATCCTTGTTGCGGAAGCAACAGATTACTTACCCAAATCTTAAGAGACGAGTGGGGTTATGACAAAATCGTTGTCTCCGATTGCTGGGCTCTGAATGACTTCTTCCTGCCGAATTACCATGAGACACACAAGGATGGAGTCGACGCCAGTGCGGCAGCCGTTAGGGCCGGGACCGACCTGGAATGTGGTCCCGTTTTTGCAAACCTTGTTGAAGCAGTCGACAGTGGTTATCTGACTGAAGCCGATATCGACAAAAGTCTCAAAAGATTGCTGACCACTCGTTTTGCTTTAGGTGAGATGGATGAGAATGACGGACCTTGGTCATCGCTGTCAATAAATGATGTTGACACTAAAGAGAACCGCCAGTTGGCTCTCGATATGGCACGTAAATCTATGACCCTGCTTAAAAATAACGGAATCCTGCCTTTGAAAAAAGGAAGCCACGTGGTTATCATGGGGCCCAATGCCGATGACTCGGTTATGCAGTGGGGAAATTACAACGGATTCCCATCCCACACCGTAACAATTCTTGATGGAGTCAATTCAAAGACCGGTTCGGTGAACCATATCTCCGGAATACCCTACGTTGGCAAAGCCGACACTCTCGACATGTCGACAATAGATGCAGTGAAGAATTCCACAGTGATTTTTGTAGGTGGTTTGTCGCCCCTCCTCGAAGGGGAAGAGATGCCGGTCAATGTCGAAGGGTTCCGAGGAGGTGACCGCGAGACCATAGAACTCCCCCGGATTCAAAGAGAAATTATTAAGAAACTGAAAGGCAACGGAAACAGCATAGTCTATGTAAATTGTTCAGGTTCAGCTGTCGCTTTGTCGCCCGAAGCTGTTAATTGTGATGCGATTCTTCAGGCTTGGTACCCCGGAGAAGAAGGTGGAACCGCAGTGGCCGATGTCCTCTTTGGTGACTATAATCCGGCCGGTAGATTACCCGTCACTTTCTATGCCAATGATTCTCAGCTGCCCGACTTTGAAGATTATTCTATGGAAGGCAGAACCTATCGTTTCATGAAATCCAAACCGCTCTATCCGTTCGGTCACGGACTAAGTTATTCCAAATTCACCTACGGAACTCCGATATTATCCGACTCAGGAAATGAAATTAAATTGACTGTTCCTGTGAAAAACGAGAGTAATGTCAATGGTGAGGAGGTAGTTCAATTATATATTGCTAAAGAAGGCGAAAGTGGGGGCCCGATTAAAACTCTCCGAGCATTCCGAAGAGTCCCTGTTAACGCCGGAGTTGTCGAAAATGTGGAATTTATTCTGAATCCTGAGTTTTTTGCCACCTTTGACTTTGAGAGTCAAAGAATGAAAACCACCCCCGGGAAATTTAAAATCTACTATGGAGGTTCGAGTAATACAACTGATTATATAAATTTTGAGTTGTGAATATAAGTTAAAATTTTTACCTTTGCAACCAGCCATACCCCTAATCGAAGTTGTTTACTATGAAGAAAGTACTTTTTCTACTCGTTATTTTGTCGGTTGTGTTCTGCTCTTCCTGTGGTGAAAAACCCACTCCTGCCCAGGTTTATGAAAAGGTTACAAAAGATCAGGCACTCAATCAGGATGATTTTACCGTTATGGCTGATTATCTGGATCTTCAAATGACCACAACTCTTGAAGATCTTAAAAATTCCCCCGATACGGTGAATGTTCAAAAGAAGGTAAAGGAAATTGAAGTGGAGTTTCCCTATACCCAGATATTTGCTCAGACACTTGCAACAAATATCAACAAATTGAGCGATAGAAACCGTGAGCTCTTTGAAAAAGTACGAGCAGAATTCATGAAATTCATCTCACAGTAAACAGTTTGGTTTTTCTCCGTTATATCAATTAAATTATTTAACTCTAAGAGCTCAACAACTTAATCATCTCTTTTCGGTAATTTCATCATGTGATTTACCGAAAAACTTTCGTCTTTCCTCCCTTCGTAAAAAAGTTTTGTCACTAACTTTGCAATCTGAGATTTTAACGCAATTTTCTAAGGTATGAGACTGTCAATGCTGACAATCAGCCTATTGCTGATTGTTAATTTATTCGCGTGCAAATCAAAGCAAAACGACATGGTTAATAAATATTCTGAAATACAGGAACAACTCGACTCCTTGATGGAGTGCTACTTCAACGATTCCATTCCGGGAGCGGTCATGATTGTCATGAAAGACGACAGTGTGATATACCATAGAGACTTCGGTTTCGCTGACATGACAACCGGCGACAAGGTTTCCTTAAGCTCGATGTTCAATATATGCTCCATTTCGAAACAATTCTCGGCAGTCGCGCTAATGAAACTGGCCGAAGAAGGGAAACTGTCGCTTGACGACACCGTTGACAAATATTTCCCCAACCTGAAACAACCGTTCTTTAAGAAAATCACCCTGCGACATTTATTGAGCCACACCAGCGGCATCCCCGACAGCCGTCCGCGAACGCCCGATGAATGGGCTGCCTACCGTGCAAAACATGACAGTCAATTCTCTTCGGTGGATGATTTCAAGCTATTCTGCGAAGAGGACGAATCACTCCGTTACCTCGAGTCTCTCGATTCGTTAAACTTCGAACCCGGTACCGCCTATGAATATATGAATCCCACCTTCCAAATGGTCCTGTCAATCGTCGAACAGGCCACGGGCGTTCCATTCGAGCAATGGATGCACGATAACATCATCCTTCCGTCAGGTATGACCGAAACGGTTTATTTCGACAAAGACCGCGAAATTCCGCGAATGGTGCATGCCTATGAAAAAGACGCTGCAGGAAACTGGGAGGAAAGCGATTATGGTGAAGCAAACTTCTTCGGTACGAAAGCCGATGGCGGCATTTACACCACGCCGCTTGATTTTCTAAAATGGAACAAGGCAGTGTTCGGCGATAAAATAATCTCTAAGGAGTCGCGCGTAATGGCCCACACGGACAAGATCGCCACCGACATTCCCTACACTTCCTATGGCTATGGTTGGTTCATCGAGGAGCGTCCCGGGAAGCCCAGGAAGATTTTCCACACAGGTGACAACGGAGGATTTCGCACTGTCGAAGCCTATTTCCCCGAACAGAATTTATTTTACTTGATATTTGCAGCACATCCCTACTGGGAGCGAGATGTCACTGCCGAAAAAGTAGATGATATATTGATTAAGGCCGTTCATCAGTAGCCATTTTCTTTAGCAGAAGTGGCAATCCATCCACGCCCCTAAACTACAATAAGAACAATAAAACAAAAAAATCCGATGCCATGAGGCACCGGATTTTTATATTGTGTGATTCAATTGAATCAGAACAATGGCGCTACAACCGGTTGAGGAAGATTAGCCTTACTCGGGCGACGCTCGAAGAGCAGATTCGGCATCATCCATTTCTGAGCTGAAATCTTCTGACCATGTTCAAACATCTTGCTCGAGCGAGACTGAACCGAAGCTGCACTTGTCAAGCTATTGAGGTCAACCAGGAACGGAGCAACAAGCTCACCATCCTCATCGGTTTCTAAACTATTATCCTCAGTAGCTACCACATTAGCGTAATAACCACCATCGTCATCAAAGACTAACAGAGCCCTTGCCGGGAATGTTATTTCGCCATCCTTGAGAGTTCCCCAAACACCTTTTTCGTCAATTTCCTCGGGTTCCATTCCGCCATCGAGATAGTTTGCTGCAAGGCTGTAGAAAGTCATTTCTCCATAGCCCCAGTCCATAGTCGATTCACTTTCGGGAATGTATACACGGTCGGGATCACTTGCATTGACATAAAGGTAAGTTGTCAAATTTGGGTCATAGTCTCCAGGCTCATTATAGGGATAAGGTTCTCCGTAGGCATTTACCAAACGATACAAACCGGGAGTTTCCTCGCTTTCCTGAATTTCCAACTCGTAAGTTAAAGCCCCGGTTGACCACAACGCGCAGATATAACCGTCGGTGTATTCAACGTAACCGAGTGAAGTCCAACCTGCGTTGGGGTCATAACCCGTGTTGGTGTAGTTGAATGATGCGCTTGCATAATCCTGAGCCTCGTCACCGTCGTAAGTAACGACAACGATAGAATATTTACCGGTCGGATTGCTGCTGTCGAACGGAATATTCACGTCACCGCTCTTAGTGATAGAAACAGATGCGATTGATCCATCCTCTATACCGGCGATAGCCGACTGAATATCACTTCCTGCAACAACAGCTACCTGTGCTGCATTGGCATCGCTACCGAGTGTTACGTTCGCAACAACTTCAACCGTATTGTCGGGGTTGGTGAATAGACCCTTGTAGTAAACTTCAGCCGAGTAGTCGAGAACCACATAACCCGGGAATACGATCGATATAGTCTCTCCGGTCGTATAGTTCCAACCACCAACATTGAACATATAATAGTAGGGACTTAACTTGATTTCACCGGGCAGACCGTTATCCTGATAAGCAGCTACATAGTTGTAAACCCAGTTTGCAGGATCGGCCAAAGAGGTAAAGCGACCGGGGAATACCAAATAGAGATCATCATCGTAATAGTCGTAGTGTTCTATGAAATAATCAGCTCCCCAACCAACAAGGCCTTCCTGAGAAACTGTCTGTCCGTAGAATGTATCACCGGGCTGCAACAGACGGAACTCAAAGTAGCTGTCGCTCTCACCGTTCAATGCAACATAGGGATTCGACACGCGGAACAGATTCTTGTCATTGTCATTCTGCCATACGCTTACAGTTGCAACATCGCTTGTTGCGGTGACGCCCCAGAATTCGTCGGTATATGTACCATTACCCAGGCGAGTCCATGGCGAAGGAATCTGCATCGAGATTTCCAGTGAAGGAGTTCCATAATCGAACGATGACTCTTCCGGAATCGTCAGTATATAGGAATATTGTGTATCGTAGTCAATTAAGGAAGCATCATACTGTACAGTATAGTTGGCCTTGTTTTCACCGGCTGCGAATGAAACCGACGAAGGGAAGGTAAATGCACCGCTGGGAGCTTCAACAGCTGAAGCATTCGTTACAGTGATGGGCACCGTTGCAGCTTGAGAGGTTGCACCTCTCATCACCACGATGTTAACGGTGCTACCATCGGAAGTCAGGGTATAGCTGGATGCAGCTGAGGATGAGAAATACACCTGGTCTCCTCCGGGGATTTCAGCAGGAGTATAATCGAAGTCGGTGTTGCTGCATGAAAATAGGATCATGCCTGCCGACAAAGCTAAAGCTCCGGAAAGAAATTTATTATATAATTTCATGATGTTCGTGTTTTAGATTTTACCATACATACGGAGGTTCGGTATTTCCGTCAGGAGCGATTGGAGTGGGATTGTTCACAAGGTCGAAGTTGTAGTTACTTTCTGTCTGACAGTAAACAATCGTCATCCATTGCGGGGTTGTCGTTGTATTCCAACGATACATGTCAACGTGGTTGGTGTTTTCGTAGTTACGAATGATACCTTTTTCAAGACGCTTGATGTCGAAAGTAGCGAAACCTTCGCCCCAGAGTTCCACGCGACGCTGCCACCAACATTCATTCTGGAAGGCAGGAGTCGAAGAGTTTCCGTAGGCCTCGTTGTGAGTACCATAAACGTAGCTCGGGTCACGCTGCTGAGCGAAAGCGGTCAAGAGCTGTATACCGCGACCTTCGTTCTGCATACCTGCAGCTTCAGCCTCGATAAGCATCATTTCTTCGACGCGCATCAAAGGAATCCAAACGCAAAAACCTATGTACTGGTTATTGTGACCTGCAACACCACCTGCTGCACGGAATTTCAAGGGTATACCGCCAACACCGCCGCTATAACCGCTTTCCACACCCGTATAGTACACAGTTTCGGGATAGTCCGAGTAAGCCTTCAAAGCCTCGATACAATCATCCTTGCTGAGATCGTTGAGAGCGAAGTCAACGAACACATTACGACGAATGTCGGTCGACGGGATAGTCTCATAGAGGTGACGGTCGATATTCATCGGATAACCATAGTTACAAGCATATCCGCAACCGCTGACATCGGTGATTTCGTAGATCATCCATGAACCCCACGATGAGTCGGCATCGTTCAGCAAGATACAGGGATCCTGGCTGTTGAAACGGGTTGCGAACATCCAGGCGCCGTTGGGAGTGTTGAAACCGTCATCCTTCGAAGTATATTGAGCGGCGGTCATCATGCTGTAGCCCTGTTGAGCTTGTTTGGCATATTTTTCAGCGTTTGCCCAGTCACCCATGATCAGGTAAGCGCGAGCCTTCAAACCGTAAACTACCGAAATATCGGGAGTTGTAATGTCGCTACGTTTGTAACCTGCGATATACTGCTCAGCATTGTCGAGGTCCTCGATAATCAACTCAAAGATTTCGCGGTTGGTCTTGCGAGGATTGTGAGTTGATTCCTCAGCTGTTGTCTTTTCCGAGATGTAAGTACAGCTCGGTGCGTCGGGGTTGGCACGATAGGTCTGAGGAGCATACATCTGAGCGATGTCCATATAGAAGAGGGCACGCATTGCATAAGCCTGTCCAAGACCGTCATATAGCGATACATCGGGATCTTCACCTGCCATACCGATAACGTCGTTACAGCTCTTGATCCAAGAATAGTAACAGGAAAGAGGCATCTGTGAATATGCGTAGTTAGGTCCTTGATAAGCTGCTTCATACCAGGTCGAGAACCATCCTTCATTCACCGGAATGATGTCCTGTCCGAACAGGTCGCGTGTCAGGAAGAACGATGAGATTCCAAAGTCATACGGATAGGAAGTGGGGTCGCCACGATAGGAACCGAGTCCTGAAAGAGGCGTAGTCAGGGCATTTATGAAATCTTGGAATGCCGATGAGGTCCCTGTAGCCTGTTGTCCGGTCACCACGCTGCCCTGGGGCTGGAATTCCTTCATGCAGGAAGTAAGGAGAAGAGCCGAACAGCCGAGGGCCGAGATTATATATTTAATATTCTTCATCTTTTATATCTCCTTTTGATTAGAATGAAACCTGAACACCGCCTGAGATTGTGCGAGCCGGTGAGTAAACAGAAACGGTTGTGTTGCCGCTGAAGGAGTAGCGTGGGTCAAGACCCTTGCGGTGGCTCCAGAAGCAGAGGTTTTCACCTGCGCAATATACGCGGAGTTTGGCGTAGTTTTTAAACCATTTTGACGGAAGAGTGTAACCAACGGTAAATGACTGGAAGTTCAAATAGGAAGCGTTGGTCAAGAAACGGTCCGATGTTGCAGCCGAATAGAGGTCGGCGAACTGCCATCGAGGAATGTCGCTGTTCGGGTTCTCAGGCGACCATGCCTTGAGAACGTCAACACTCATTGCAGCACCGTTACCGGTGTGTGAGGTCGGAACACCCATCAATGTTGCATAGTGGTTATCGAACACCTTACCGCCAATCTGATAATCAAATGTCAACGACAGATCGAGACCTTTCCAACGTGCGCTGGTAGAGAATCCGCCGAACAATTTCGGAAGCACGCATCCAACTGTGTAACGGTTGGCCTGGTTCCAGTCGGTGGTAACATACTCTTTACTTTTAACCTTTGCGGGAACGTTGGTGATCGGGGCGAACACGCCGTCGGATCCCATAGTACCCAAATTGGGGTCGTAGTAATAGAGAGCCTCACCTTTTTCGTTCACACCTGCATAAGCTTGAGTCATATAGTTGTAAAGAGGACCACCGATTTCATACCAGTAGGGCGACTCAAAGAAACCGTTGGAATTAATCTTTGTCTCCCCTGTTGGATCCTTCGGATCGTTATACACTGTGATTTTTGATTCAGGCAACGACAGAATCTTTGTAGCGTTGTTTGCGAAGTTCAGTGAAAGATCCCATTCGTAGTCTTTTCCACGAAGGATTGTTCCGGTCAAGGTGACCTCAATACCACGGTTGCGGATTGTACCGATGTTACCATAGTAACCGCGCGCACCGAGTGATTCAGGTACTGAAAGCCAGAACAGAAGGTTCGACACGTTCTTGTTATACCAGTCGATTTCACCTGTCAGGCGGTTATCGAAGAACCCGAATTCCAAACCGATGTTAAGGTTTGTGGTTGTTTCCCATGTGATCGAGCTGTTACCAATCGAATAGAACGAAGGTGACATCGCTGTATCTGAAGCTTTTGACAGGCTGTAAAGATCGGTATAGTAGAAATAGGAGGTTGTCGATGAACCGAGGTTATCGTTACCTTGCTGACCGATAGAGGCTTTCAGCTTGAGGTTATTGATTTCCTTGACATCCTGGAAGAAATCCTTGTTGATGATCCATGCACCACCGATGCTCCAGAAGTTACCCCAACGGTGATCCTTGGCGAAACGTGAAGAAGCGTCACGACGATAGGAAGCCGATGCGAAGTACTTTGAGTCATAGTCATACTGTGCCGATGCGAAGAAACCTTCAACGTTATACTGAATCTTGTAGCTGCTTGAAGTTGTCGGGTTAGCGAACGCATTGATTTCAGGAATCAGAGGGCTATATCCACCTTGAGCGGTAGCCGAGAGGAATTTCCATTCCTGACGGAAGTATTCGTGACCCACCATAAGGTTCACGTTATTCTTTCCGAAGCTGTCAACATAAGAGATTGTCTGGATATTGTTGGTCGACAGGCTCTCGTTAGTGTACTTGTAGAGTTCACCGTTAACACCAACCTTGGGACCGTAGAAAGCATTCTCATAGTCGGAGTAGTTGGTATTGCGGTAACTAACATTAGATGTGATGTTAGCCTTCAAATAATCGGTGAAAGTGAAGTCGGCTGTGAATGTGCCGTTCAACACGTTCTGAAGAGCTTCAACCTTATTGTAGCGGTTTGAACCCAGCGGGTTACCGGTTGCCAGGAACGGACGAGCCAAGCCGTAGTAGTTCGATGCCGACACGCCATAGTCATAAGCTTCATTGCCCTGAGAATCTTGTTGGATCTTAACCTGACCGTCTTCAACCACGCGAACGTAAGCGGGGTAAATCGGAGCAATGTAGGAGGTGTAGTACATCAGGTTGGTTGAACCGAGGCTTGTGTCGAGGTTCGGGTTCTGAACCTGCTTGCCGTGAACGTAGCTGGCATTCACGCCGAGGTTGAGCCAACGCTTCGGCTGGAAGTCACCTTTGATACGAGCCGAAATACGGTCGTAGGAAGAATATTCAATGAAACCTTCATCGTTAAGATAGTTCAACGATGCATAGTAGGAAGCCTTGTCGGAACCGCCGGTGATGTTTACCGAGTATTCCTGACGGAAACCGTTACGATAGGCCATGTCCTGCCAGTTATCGGGAGTCAGATAATAAGTGGTTCCGTTGGCACCGGTGTATTGATAACCGAGAGTTGCGTAAGGATTCAACTTACCGTCCAAACCGATGAATGATTGTCCTTCGGGAATGGTGTATACCTGATACTGGAGGTCGGAAAGAGTGTACTGGTTGGCCCACTTGTTAGCGGCAGCAGCACTCATGCCTTGAGAATTCACAGCATAGTTATATAACTGAGCATAGTAAGCTTCGTAGTAAGCGGCAGGATTGTTGATGGTTTTGTAATCCTGGATAGCGCGAGAGTTGGCACCCCATTTCAGATCGGCACTAACTTTAGCCTCGTCGCTTCTTCCTTTCTTGGTTGTGATAATCACGACACCACCGGCACCACGAGCACCGTAAAGAGCTGCCGATGCAGCATCCTTCAGAACTGACACGCTCTCGATATCATCGGGAGTGATGTTATTGAGGTTCCCGTCATAGGGAGCACCGTCAACAACGATAAGAGGATCGGTTCCTGCATACAGAGATGCGATACCACGAATTGAGAACGAACCGCTGTCGGCACCGGGAGCACCACTCTGGCCACGCATCTGAAGTCCGGGAACCGAACCGGCAAGAACGTTGGCTACGTTCGAGGTAGTGTGTTTCTCGATGTCGTCGGCTTTAACCACTGCAGCCGCACCGGTGAACGCCTGTTTCTTGGCGGTACCGAAAGCGACAACCATGACTTCGTCGAGTTTTGTGTCTGACGGTGTAAGCGAAATAGTCATCTTACCGGAAGTGATATTTACTTCTTCGGTGTTGAATCCCACATAGCTGACACGCAGTTTTGTCACACCTGAGGGAACATTAATGGAGAAATTACCGTCAATGTCGGTAGCAACTCCTTGGCCTTGTCCACCCACTGGAACTACGGTGGCACCTGCTAGAGGCTCACCGTCCTCTGACGATACAACGACACCCTGGACATTGCGCATCTGCGCCTGTACAGAAATCGCTAGAATCGTGAAGAGCAAGAGAATTAACTTCTTCATAGACAATTAATGTTACATAGAAATTGGTTTATATTGGAAACG
>JAFLTL010000026.1:13289-32184 GCA_022510505.1 Muribaculaceae bacterium
TTAACTTCTTCATAGACAATTAATGTTACATAGAAATTGGTTTATATTGGAAACGGCACCCGAGCTTTCCCGAATGCCCGTTACTAATTCGATTATTATGTTAGCCTATCTGAAAAAGACGCGCAAAATTATATAAAACTTTAAATAAATGTAAATTTAACTAACTATTCATTAAAATTCCGATTAAAAACTATCTATTTTTAACAATTCGGCAATATCCTACATCTCCAAATAACAGTTTCAAATTGGTTGGTATCGAAATTTAAAGTAACTTCGCACGAAATCTTGAAAAATCAATCATTCACGTTTCTAAACTTTAATTACACATGATAAGTCCCGTTTTCTGGATTGTTCCCGCAGCGGCAATGATTGCTTTGCTGCTTGCCTGGTTTTTCTACTCCCAGATGCTCAAGGAGAGCGAAGGAACCGACACGATGAAGAAAATAGCCTCGCACGTCAGAAAGGGTGCGATGTCCTATCTCAAACAACAATATAAGATTGTTGGCATCGTGTTCCTCTGCCTCGTTGTTCTATTTTCGATAATGGCCTATGTTTTCCAACTACAGAACCCATGGGTTCCCGTAGCTTTCCTCACCGGAGGATTCTTCTCGGGACTCAGCGGTTTCCTGGGGATGAAAACGGCCACCAATGCCTCGGCCCGCACTGCTAACGCTGCACGCAACTCGCTGAATCGCGGTCTGCGCGTAGCATTCCGGTCAGGAGCTGTGATGGGACTCGTGGTTGTCGGTCTCGGACTGATCGATATATCTTTCTGGTATCTGCTGCTCGACTGGCTGGTCGACCTTGACGGAACCGCCAAACTTGCCATGATTACCACAACGATGCTGACTTTCGGTATGGGAGCGTCGACGCAGGCACTCTTTGCGCGCGTGGGAGGCGGCATATACACAAAGGCTGCCGATGTCGGTGCCGACCTGGTTGGAAAAGTTGAGGCAGGAATTCCCGAGGACGACCCCCGCAACCCGGCCACTATTGCCGACAATGTTGGTGACAACGTGGGCGACGTCGCCGGTATGGGTGCCGACCTTTACGAATCCTATTGTGGTTCGATTCTCGCAACCTCAGCTCTCGGAGCTGCCGCCTATCTGCTGAGCGGTGACGTGGAAATGCAATATAAGGCGGTCATCGCACCGATGCTTATAGCTGCTGTCGGAATTATCCTTTCAATTATAGGTATCTTCACCGTAAGGACAAAGGAGAATGCCACCATGAAGAATCTTCTGGGTTCTCTCGCCTTCGGAACTAATATAAGTTCGCTCCTGATTGTGGGTTTCACATTCCTTATTCTCTGGTTGCTCGGACTCCAGAACTGGGCTCTTATCAGTTGCTCGGTTGTAATCGGTCTGCTCGTGGGAATCGTCATCGGACGTTCCACCGAATATTATACCTCACAGTCCTATACTCCGACTAAGAAATTGGCCGAAAGCGGAACAACCGGTCCGGCTACTGTCATCATTTCGGGAGTTGGTCTCGGAATGGTATCCACTGCTGTTCCTGTAATCTCTGTCGTGGCCGGTATTATTCTCAGTTATTGGTTTGCTGCCGGATTCGACTTCACAAATGTTGCCATGGGACTCTACGGCATCGGAATCGCTGCCGTCGGTATGCTGTCGACTCTGGGAATCACGCTCGCAACGGATGCCTACGGACCCATCGCCGACAATGCCGGAGGTAATGCCGAAATGAGCGGCTTAGGAGCTGAAGTGCGCAAAAGAACCGACGCACTCGATTCACTGGGCAACACTACAGCCGCCACCGGTAAAGGCTTCGCCATCGGTTCGGCCGCACTGACCGGACTTGCACTGCTGGCTTCCTACGTAGAGGAAATCCGTATAGGACTTGAAAGGATGGGACAATCGTTCATAACTTTAGGTGATCGGATTGTCCATGTTCACGAAGCTACGTTCACCGACTTCATGGCTTTCTATGAAGTGAACCTCATGAGCCCGAAAGTACTTTCAGGAATGTTTATCGGAGCGATGATGGCATTTTTGTTCTGCGGACTCACCATGAATGCTGTCGGACGTGCCGCAGCGCACATGGTTGACGAGGTGCGTCGTCAGTTCCGCGAAATCAAAGGCATACTGGAAGGTAAAGCCGATCCCGACTATGCCCGTTGCGTGCAGATATCCACAAAGGGAGCGCAGCGTGAAATGGTTTTCCCATCGGTTCTGGCTATCGCCGTTCCTATTGCCACCGGACTCATCTTCGGTGTCCCCGGTGTTATCGGTCTGCTCGTCGGCGGTCTGTCGGCCGGATTCGTTCTGGCCATCTTCATGGCTAATGCAGGCGGAGCATGGGATAATGCCAAGAAATATATCGAGGAAGGAAACTTCGGAGGAAAAGGCAGCGAAGTTCACCGTGCGACTGTCGTGGGTGACACTGTCGGTGACCCGTTCAAAGACACTTCAGGCCCCTCTCTTAACATTCTGATAAAACTGATGTCGATGGTTTCAATCGTGATGGCAGGTCTGACCGTCGCATGGAGCCTCTTCTGATAAATGTAATGACACGGTATCTTTTACTTTCGATTTGTATGCTGCTCCTTTCGGGAGCAGCATTTGCCGAACCGGCCGACTCGGCTGCTTTCGACAATGAGCAGAAGCGCGTGCTGGCCATGATGGACAACACAAATGCTATCAGTGTCACACGCGATAATGTCAACAACGACTCACTGCGTCAGGTGCTCAGCCGATTCTATGCCGACCAGTTCCGACATTTCCAGGACCCTCGAGCACCCTACTTCATGTTTCTCAGTAAGTCGGGTGACTTGGCTTTCGGTGTGGGCGGACAAGTAAAAGTACGTGGATACTACGATTGGAACGGATCGATCCCGTCAACGGGATTCTCACCCTATCTGATACCCATACCAAAGGATCAGGCAAAACTGAGAAACCTCGCGGCCTCGGCATCAGGAACAGGACTGTTCTTCACTTTGCTGGGATCCAACTCGGTACTCGGCGATTTCATGGCTTATTTTCAGGCCGACTTTGCCGGGTATAAAGACCGGGGATTCCGCATCAAGAAGGCCTATCTGACATTCCGAAACTGGACCGTGGGTTACACCACCACAACCTTCGAGGATACCAAGGCCGAACCGGCAACCGTCGACGGCTCGGGACCCAATGGAATAAACTCCCGAAAGAATATCTTGGTGCGCTACTTGAGTCCTCTCAACAAACACTGGACAGCAGCCGCCTCGGTAGAATTCCCGTCACAATCCATCTCGGCCGATGGAACCGACACGGAAGCTTGCAATCCCTATATCCCCGATCTCGCTGCGTTCTGGCAATACCAATGGAATCAGTCGCAGAGTCATCTGAGACTGTCGGGACTTCTCAGAACACTCTCCTATCGCGACCTGCTGAAGGCTCGCAACCACAACATCACGGGATGGGCAGTCCAGCTCTCTACCGTAATAAAGGTGCTTCCCGATTTCAATTTCTTCGGAATTGTCTCAACCGGAGAAGGACACGCGTCCTACACAACCGATCTGGGCAACGGCAGCTTCGACCTGATTCCCGATCCCGACAACCCCGGGAGGCTCTATGCACCCTTGTCGACCGGATATGTTGCCGGTCTGCAATATTTTTTCCGACATAATCTTTTCAGCAACATCGCTTTTTCGGAACAACGTTATTATCCCAAACATAATCCCAATGATTCGCAATATAAATATGGTTTATATGTTGCGGCGAATCTTTTTTGGGACATCACACCCCGCCTGGAGTTCGGTGTCGAATATCTCTATGGGAAACGCATGAATTTCAATCACGACCACGGTTCGGCCAGCCGCATCATGACAATGCTGATGTTCAGCTTCTAATTTTAGTTCTTAGTTCCTAGTTCTTAGATTGTTAGCCATCCGTGTAGGGGCGCGAAGCTCCTGTATACGACAATAGAGTCGATGTAGTGGCATCGCCACTGAATAGTGTTAACCCCGCACGCAAGCGTGCGGGGACTTCTAACGACCCCAAATCAGGAGTGCCATAGGTACTCCACGACACCCTTACAATAATGAGTAAGACCCGAATATTATGCCACATCGTTTTTGGCACAAAAAGTAGAAAATTCACATTATTGGCCGAAAAACAATGGGAGATTTATAAATACATAAATGGGATTATTAGTCATCTTGGATGTCATCTCATTCAAATCAACGGCATAGAAGACCATATTCACATTTTGGCAGATATATCTCCTATAATATCCTTATCAGAGCTTTTGAAAAGAATCAAACAGTCAAGTAGTTATTGGATCAAAGAGAATAACATACTATCCGGGTTCGATGGGTGGAGTAAAGGATACTTTGCAGTTTCTATAAGCCCCAGAGATATAGATTCATGCAAAAGATATATCGCCAATCAAAAGGAACATCATAAAGGAGTTGTTTATACCGATGAAATTAAGAGTTTTATAAGTAAACTCGGTATGGAATGGTTTGATGAGGAATGGCAATGATTCCCTTGAATCGTGGAGTACCTACGGCACTCTCCGGATTGTGGGTATTCTTAACCCCGCACGCAAGCGTACGGGGTTAACACTATTCAGTGCCCATGGCACTGTTTCTGCTCCGTAATATCGTCATGCCAAACCATGTTCACATTTTAATGCAAATTGTAGGGGCGCGACATGTCGCGCCCACAGAGAATGTTGGATGTCTGAGACCACCGATGCATGGTGAACCTAAAATGATAAATCACTTTAATTCCAGGCTGGCTGTTATAATTGGCTCGTTCAAAGCTGCAGTGACAAAATATGCTCGTTCAGTGAGGGCGCGACATGTCGCGCCCCTACCGTTCGATATATGGCAGACTCGATTTCACGATCATTACATTCGCAACAAACAGGCTTATGAGTTAATTGACAAATATATTACCACAAATCCAATGAATTGGAAAAGGGATTGTTTCAATAATTAATTGTTATGATATAAAGAGACCTAAGAATTAACTGATAGTTACTTTTACAATGTAGGGGTGCGACATGTCGCACCCCCTCATAACAACCTAACAACGCTTCTATATCTCGGGGACCTCGATTTGGGAGCCGTAACGGTGATATTCATTTGCGATTGATTGCTCCTTGATGTAATGGATCAACTCGATGCGACCGTTTTTCAGGGGCGCTCCAATCGCCAGGTATTGATCATTCTTGGCAGCCTGCTCGAAAATCTCATCAGGGATATTGTCGGAGATCAAACGCACACGTTCATACTTCTTCATGTGTTTCAGGAAGTCTTTCAGATTCTCCTTCACAACACGACCTTTGATCTTTTCAAGAATACTGTCGGAGGAATCGGCAGAAATCGTCAAAGGAGTGCCCGCTAACTTGGCGGCATGCTGAACCATCTCAACCTGCTCGGGAGTCTCGTTGCCCAACAGACGCAGAACCATACCACCCTTCAACGGAAGGTAGCGGAACACATTCTGCTCGCCACGGATCTTCGGTTGAATGTTACGTGCCTTCTTGAATTCTTTTTCCCACCACTCATCGTAGGATTTTCGCCAATCGGTCGTGGAATCGGGCTTGTCGGTGATTATCATGAACTGTGCGCAATAGTTTGGACCACCGGCTTTCAAACCGGGGCCGAACGCACTGAGTTTCATGCCGCCGAAGGGCTGACGGTTGACAATGGCACCTGTGATTCCGCGATTGATGTAGAGATTACCGGCTTCGATATTGTTTTTCCAGTACTCCTGTTCTTTCTCATCGAGAGACTGGAGACCTGACGTCAGACCGTAGTCAAGACTGTTGACGAGCTTGACGGCCTCTTCCAGAGTGTCATAAGGCGTGACAGCCAACAACGGTGCGAACAGCTCGGTACGGAAAGTGAACGAGTCGGGTTTGACACCCAATTTGATGGTTGGCTTAAGAATGAATTTCTTGTCGTCGACGAACTCGGGCGCGATGAGCCATTCTTCGCCCGGTTCGAGCGTGAAGGCCTGCTGCAGTTTGTCATTCTCGTTTGTAATCATGGGCCCCACAATGTTACCGGCATTCCAAACGCCGCCAACCTTCAACGAAGAAGCACAATCCTTCAATTTTTCTTTGAATTCCGGGTTGTCGTAGACCGAACGTTCTACCAGAAGGATCGAACAGGCCGAACATTTCTGTCCTGCGTTGCCGAATGCCGAACGGCAGGCATTCATGATGGCATGGTCGCGGTCTCCCTTAGCAGAGAGCACCATGACGTTCTTACCGCCCGTCTCGGCCGACAAGGGTTTGCGCGGATTCGCATGTGCGATGTTCTGGGCTGTTTCGGTTCCACCTGTCAGAATTATATGCTTGATAGCGGGTGCCGAGGTGAGAAGTTTTGTTGCCTCACGGTCGGTGATGTCAACCTGCAGTGCTTCCTTTGGCACTCCGGCATCCCAGAATGCCTTGGCGAAGAGCCATGCCACGGGAGCGGCCACTGTGGCCGGTTTCAGGATGCATGTGTTGCCCGAAGCAAGCGCAGCCACGACCCCTCCGCAAGGAATAGCACACGGGAAATTCCAGGGCGAGAGCACAAGGACAGTGCCTTTTGCTTTCATCTCAATATCGTCGAGTTGCTCGAATTTCTTCATTGTGGTAGTGTAGAACCGACAATAGTCGATTGCCTCCGACACCTCCACGTCGCCTTCCTCGACCGTCTTACCTGTGATGGCACACATCGCGCCAATCAGGTCGCCACGCATCTCGCCAAGTTTGTTGGCGGCTTCAAACATCAGTCGATGACGTTCCTCGATTGTCCTCCGTCTCCATCCCGAGGGATCTTTTTCGGCAATCTCAATGATTTCGGCGGTTTGTTCAGCGTTGGCACGCGACATTTCGCATACCGTCACGTCGCCAGGCTGGGAACGGTCGAAGTAGGATGTGCGATCATCATTATAGACAAGTTTGTCACCGATTTGGGTTGGCAGGATATCACCGGGCTTCCATTCGCCCCAGTGGGCTTTATGTTCGGGCTTGCCACCTTTGGATTTCCATTTGTCGAAGATTTCTTCGACCCATTTCTGATTAACCTCACGGTCGAAGTCGGTGTCGGGTTCGTTCAACATCTCGTCGGCCGGTTCCTGACCTTTGTATTTCTTTGTGCGGTCCTGGTTGCGTGTCGGAGTTTTCGAGACGTTCTCCTTCATGGCATAGGCATCGCGGAACTGCTGTTCGAGTTCCCGCCATTCGGGCGTATCGGGTTTCAACGAGAACGAATGGGTCAGGAAGTTATCGGGAGCCGTGTTCTCATCCATTCTTCTGACAAGGTAGGAGATGGCATTCAGGAAATGTTCCTTCTTGACAACCGGCGTGTAGAGTATCACATGATTCCCGAGTTTCTTCTGGGCGCGCCAAACATGGTTTGCCATTCCTTCGAGCATCTCGAAACAGAAAGTATCCTTCGGTGTGCCATACATTTCAGTCAGCAGATGAGCGTAGGCGATCGTGAAGAGGTTGTGGGATGCCATGCCAACATGCAGAACCTTTGCGTTTTCGGGTTTCAACGCACGCTCGATGATGCGAAGGTAGTTGGCATCGACCTCGGTCTTCGTCGGGTAAACAGGGTTTGGCCAGCCTCTCATGTCGCTGACAATGTTTTCCATGTCGAGGTTACAACCTTTGACCACACGCATTTTTATGGGAGCGCCACCCTCGGCGACTCTCTTCTTTGCAAATTCGAGCAGTTCGGTCTGGAAGTCCCATGCATCGGGAAGATAGGCCTGCACCACGATTCCTGCCTCGTAGTTCTTGAACCGGGGCAATGAAAGCACCTCCTTGAAGAGTTTCATTGTCAAATGGGCATCCTTATACTCCTCCATGTCGAGGTTTATGAACTTTGCCTTTTTGTTTCCGTCCTGATCGACATAAGGGTTGTCGATGGCAGCCTGGTAGAGTTCCGACATGCGACGCACCAGTTCGGGGAAACTTTCCTTATAGTTCAAGGCGTGAGTCTGGGCATAGATTCCCGAGATTTTCACCGAGATATAGTTGATGTCGGGTTCTTTGAGAGCCTCGAGGTAGGAATAATAGCGTTTGTCGGCCTCACCGTCACCAACAACCACTTCTCCCAGAAGGTTGACGTTTTGGCCTATGTTCTGGTCGAATCGAGTTGCAAGGTGCCTGGTCAATTTTGGGCGTGCGGCATCGATGATGACGCGTGATGTGTCGCGGTGAAGTCGCCACTTTATGATGGGCACGGCAGCCCAGTTCATTGAGGGATGGTAGGCAAATTTCTGATACATCCAGAACAATGCATGGTCACCCTTGCCAAGGAATTTCGGAATACCATATTTATCGATAAGATCTTTCACCCTGCGTGCGAGCTTCTTATTGTCACGCACTTGAGAAGTCTCGTCAAGCATCCTGACGATAAATTTCTTATCATTAGGAGTGGTGACCATTGTTCCATACATGTGCTGTTCGTCCTTCTCGATTTTGGTCAGCTGGGAATAGCTTTCATCGTAGAGTTTTCTCATCCAGGAGAAAACTTCGTCAATAGTGGGATAATTTTTCATGGTATATAGTGATAATGTTGTTACATTGTTACGGCATTGAACTGTAGGGACATGGCGTGCCATGTCGAACCAATAACCAAGAACTAAGAACGCGGAGCTCCGCTCCTGCCTGCTTATGCAAATATAATATTAAATTAGATATTTGACTGTTGCGGAATGAAAAGTTTTTGCTACCTTTGCCGGTGATAGGAAAAACGGGGCATTAGCTCATCCGGCTAGAGCGCGACACTGGCAGTGTCGAGGTGACCAGTTCGAGTCTGGTATGCTCCACTCGCCAAAGGAGGATGTTACTGAAACATCCTCCTTTGTTGTTTATTGATACTAAATCCGACAATTTATTAAAAGTATGTTTTTGCAATTTCGTGCCTCGTCAAGACCTTAAAATTTGACAACTCAATAAATTTTTTATTTATTAGTCGATATTTTAAAAATTATTTATATTTTTGCAACCGCAAAAGCTTAAGAAACCAAATGACTGATTGTCATTATATTTTAAAATTATAATCATTTTCTCATCAACAATTTTGATTGAAAAACCTCTCTCCCATTCTCACCGTTCTCTAAATAACACCCTGATATTTAGAAATATAGAAATATACACTCCTTCACCAAGCAGTTATATTTCCCGACCCACAACAAGCAATCTGTCGGATGAAAATCCTGCGGATTCCTTTTCGTATAGCTACTATAACAAACCCACATTTCTATAACACAATGAAAGTCCGCTTGTTTCTCTTCGTTTCATGCCTGTTGAGCTTTTTCTGCTCACGAGCACAGGACGTGGCTCTAAAAACAAATCTGCTTTCCGACGCTATGGCCAACGTAAATGCCGCTGTGGAAATCGGACTAAACCCGAAATGGACACTTGACCTGACCGGCGACTATAACGGATGGACCATCAAGGGTCACAAATGGAAACACTGGATTGCCCAGCCTGAGGCCCGATACTGGTTCTGTAACCGATTTGCCGGACATTTTCTCGGCTTCCACGCAGTTGGCGGACAGTTCAACGTGGGCAACATTGATTTGAACGTCAAATTCCTCGGGTCGGACTTCGGAAAGCTTGCCAACAATCGCTATGAAGGATGGGGTGTCGGAGCCGGCATCGCCTACGGATATGACTGGATACTTGACAAACATTGGAATCTCGAAGCTGAGATAGGCATCGGTTATGTCTATCTGAACTATAACAAATATAAATGCGAGGAATGTGGATCTAAGATAGGAAAAGACCACCATAATTACTTCGGTCCCACAAAAGCCGCAATCAATCTCGTTTATTTATTTTAAATCAGGGTGATATGAAAACGGGAAACATGATAAAGACATTGATTCTGACAGTCGGGATATTCCTTACGACTACTGCAATATCGGCCCAGTATTCGGGCGAGATTATAGGGATTCCGGTAGAGGACGTCTCATTACAGAAAAACGGAGCCCTGATGACAGCCACAATGACTTTCGACCTCAAGGAACTGAAACTGAAAGGAAACAAGGGAGTGGTAATCACCCCATATATTGTGAACGAGAATGACTCGGTGGCCCTTCAGTCCTTCGGACTCTACACCAGGTCACAATGGTATCACTATGAGAGAACCGGTCATTTCCCCGAGGAGACCGACCAAATCATCATGAAATATTCCGGTCGTCCCGATCGTATGGACTATATACGACATACGGAATGGGAAAACTGGATGAAGAGGGCCCACGTCAGTATCGTAGCCCGCACCTATGGATGCTGCAATGACGAGGAGAAAGTCGACTTTCTGGAATTTGCACCTTCCTTTGAGAGGAAAGAATACTCTCCCGTATATGCCTATCAGATTGTACCCGACATATTGAGTGTGTCGGCAATGGCCAAGGTGCGCGAAATTTCAGGACGTGCCTATGTCGATTTCCCGGTGAACCGTACCGAGATTTTTCCGAATTTCAGAAACAACACCAAAGAATTGGGCAAAATCATCTCTACGATCGATTCGGTCAAGAATGACCCCGACATAACGGTTACTTCGATAACGATTAAAGGAACTGCCTCGCCCGAAGGTCCCTATGAGAACAATGTGCGTCTCGCCAAGGGCCGTACAGAGTCTTTGAAGCTTTATGTGGATAAACTGTATAAATTCCCGAAGAACTTTATCAGAACTTCCTATAAACCGGTCGACTGGCAAGGTCTGGCCGAGTATCTGACCGGTCCGGAATGTACTCTTGCCAACAAAGAGAAAATATTGGCGATCGTGGAATCGGACCTCGCACCTTATTCGCGGAACCAGAAGATCAAAAACGATTATCCCGCCGACTATCGCTATCTGCTTGAGAACGTCTATCCCTCGTTGAGACATTCCGACTATAAGATCGAATATGAGATAAAGTCGTTCACTTCGGTCGAGGAAATCGCTGAAAGATGGAACAGCAGCCGCGATAAACTTTCGGTTAACGAGATAATTTATCTGGCCCAATCCTACGGAGAAGGGACAAAAGAATTCAACGAACTCTTCGAATCGGCACTCGAGATGTACCCCGACAACGAACAAATCAACCTGAATGTTGCAGTTGCGGCATTGGAGAACGGTAACATAGAGAAAGCCGAGCCTCTGTTGAAGAAAGCGGGAAACTCTCCTGAGGCCGATCTGGCTCGAGCAAATCTCGCATTCGTCATGGAAAATTACGTCGAAGCCGACCGATTGCTTCAGAGGGCTGCGATTAAGTTACCTCAGGCCGCCGAAGCCTATGAGATTTTCAAGGAAGCTGATTATCTGAATTAAGAAACAGAAAATAACATAACAATTAACATTTATTCAATCATTTATGAAATTTAATCTCAAATTTTTGTCACTTGCTTTGGCATCCATCGCAATGGTTTCTTGTAGCGAGGACAAACTCTCCAACCCGGAAGATTCTCCCGTAGTCAATGGCTCATCGGGAAACTCAGGCAAAACAGTCTACATCACAACCGGACTGACGCTCCCCAACGGTAAGTTCAGCCGTAGCGGCACCGAAGATCCAGATGATATAGCAGGAACTGGTAACGATCAGACCAACTCCGATGCAAATCCCGATTTCGAATACGGTCACACCTATGAAAACGAGGTCAACAATGTTATTCTTGTTTTTACCAACAAAGCCAACAAATACATCTCCCACAGTGTGATCCCGGCTATCAACCAGTCCCCTGCACAAGGACAGAAGTTTGATTTCCAGCTGACAGCATCTATTAGTTACGATGCTCTCGAAACAGCCTACGAGAAGGGTGACCTCGGTGGCGCTTCCGACACAATCGTTCATGTGTATGCATTCTGCAACTACACATCCCGCATGTATGAACGTTTCCAGGATTTGGGACTCACAAAATCCGACGATGCCAAACGAACCCAATGGATCAACTGGGAAGGTATCGTTGAAGAAGACCCCTCGCCGGCATGGGAAAAACCTTCGGTTATAAACACCATCTGGTCGAAAAACTCTTTCACTATGACCAACGCCGAGGTGAAAGATCTTAAATTCCCCTCAAGCATGGCCGTTTGGGACAACCACACCGACCAGAACAATCCTTATAAGGTCAACGATTCGGGAGACCAGGACCAAGCCTTGACTCCCATTGTGGTTGAGCGCGTGGCTGCACGCATCGACTTCAAGGACGGCAGTCCGGATCCTGAAGCCAAACCCAATACCTATCCCATTAAAGTCTACACAAAACTCCCGACGACCAATGCCGACGGTAGCACTAACAATGACGGAGTCCTGAAGAACTTCTACAGCATCAAGCTGACCCGTATGTCGTTGGTCAACATGAACAAGAATTATTATTATCTGAGACGTGTCTCCAATGATGGGACGAACAATAATTCTACCGTGGGAGGAACTGAAACATCGGTCAACTATGTTGTGGATTATAACTGGCAAGCAAAGTCCGAATATACAATCGATGTTACCAATGCTGATAAAGTCTTTAACTTCCCGCTATATGAGGTAACTAATGACACGGCCGACGTTCGCTATGCTCGCAGCCAATGGTACTCAAACGATATTGTAGATATACTTTCTAACGATGCCGAAGGCGACACCTGGGGAACAACCTCGAACTATAAGATATGGCGTTATGTGACCGAGAATACTATTCCTTCGGCTGAACAGCAGACCTCTATTATGACGACCGGTATCGTGTTCAAGGGCTCCATTATCCCCGGTGATGACATGAACGAATCAACCGTTTCACAAACTGTTAAAACAGCTCTTGAAAAAGCCAAGGAAAATAATCAGGGAGATATGCCGGAAGAATTGGTAAATCTTTACGATTACCAGAATATCCTTTATGGATCAGTTCAAGAAATCATCGACTCTGCCCTTGTCAGCGGTGCGAACAGCCCTCTCTATAACAAGATCTATCGTATCCTTCGCCATTGGAAGCTCCAAGATGACGAAAAGACATACATTTATGATGAAGATGAACTTGATGGACTCACAGTTGAGGCTGCACACGAAATTTTGGACCCCAACGGAGACAAAAAGGATGAGTTTGATATTGATTTCTCTGTCCAAAACAAGACCAGTCTTAGCGATGAAGTACCTTATAAGAATGACAAAGACGGTCAGTTTATGGCTCTCTGCGCTCAGAACGACATAACGGTCTTTATTGCCTCCAACGAACAGGACACCGACGGATGGGGCTACTATTGCTACTACATCTATTGGAACCGTCACAACGATAATGCCAAGTCGAGCAAGATGGGAACCATGGAGTTCGCAACCGTCCGCAACAACGTCTACAAACTTTCGGTAACTAACATCGGCAAATTCGGACACCCCAGAAACACTGAGTTTGACCCCGATCCGGTCGACCCCGATGATCCCGATGAGGATGCTTCGGCCTACATCTCGGTGAAAGTGGAAGTTCTCCCATGGGTTGTTCGTGAAAACAACATCACTTTCTAAGAAATCGAAAGCGACCTATAGGGTGGTCGACGCTGATACCGTCGACCACTCACCAGAAAATAAAAAGAAGATAGAAATGAATTTGAAATGCATCATATTTGACGCAGTTCGGAAACTCCCTGCAAGTTTACCGACTCTTGGAGCGTTATCTCTCTCTATGTGTATGATGTCGTGTGAATCGATCTATGATAACCAGGACAACTGTGACTACGGAATTTCTCTGGGATTTGTCTATGACTATCATATGGAGCCGGGTGCCAACGCATTCCCCGAGAATGTCGACTGCGTGGATGTCCTTGTTTTTGATACCGACCATAATCTTCTGGCACGATACTACGAGACCTCCGAAGAGCTTCGTGATGAAAACTATACGATGGACCTCCCGTTGAACCCCGGAAACTATCACATTGTCGTGTATGGAGGATTGGCTTGCGAGAACCCCGCTTTCGACTTCACCCCCGATTGGAATGAAGCAACGAGTCGAGCTGCCCATAAGAATGACATTCTGGTCTCGGTGCCATTGGATGAAAACGGAGTCAGCAACAACAAGTTGCATGATATCGACTCCCGAACCGGAGGTCTGTTCTATGGTACGCTTGACCTTCAGGTAAGCAATGAAGACCGCGGTATCGCAAGTTTCCGTAAGGAGATCGTTCACATGATGAAGAATACCAACAATATTCAGATTATTCTTCAGGAGCTCACCAATCCTTATCAGGTGAACTATGACGATTACAATTACTATATAACTGATAACAATTTCGTACTTGACGGTTACAATAATCCGGTTTCCGACACTTCCCGCGCTGCGAATCAGCCTAAGTATCATCCCTATTCAGGCGAAAACCGAATCATGGGTCTGGTTACCAACACCTCGGGCGCTGTCGAAGAAGATGAGTCGACTCCCGTCCAGGTGGGTTGTGTGGAATTCTCCACCTCGCGACTGATGACCATGAACACGAATGAAGCTCGGTTAGTAATTACCTCAAAGAACAAGACCGACGTTTACGGCAACGAAAAGGAGATTATCAACATTCCGCTGATTACCTATCTGACTGCAATCCGGGGATACGGCGACAACTGGATCAAGAGCGACCAGGAGTTCCTTGACCGTCAAAGCCGCTGGAACATGATGTTCTTCCTCCAGAAGGACGTGTGGATTTCCACCCGCATCGCGGTGAACAACTGGATTGTACGTGTCTACGATATCGAAATGTAAATGATGCTCAAGAAATCAAGACATATCGGTTTACTGTTTCTGGCTCTCCTGTTGGCCGGTCTCTCTTCCTGTTCCGACAGACTCGACGACACGAACAGTCCAACCCGTTTGATATACGATAACTACCGTGTCGCGTTCCTTATCGACACCGGCGATGAGTATGACGGAACCGACAGCCGCAAGCTCGCTGAAAGCATCGATGTCGCGCAAAGCGGCGACTTTGTCTACGGTTCCCACAACGAACACACCATCGGACCAAACGGCAACTTCGTCCTGTTCTTCAATAGTAGCGGACAGTTCCACTCCCATTCGCTCTTGAACTCATCAAAGGACAATCTGGGCGATGAATTCGTATCATGGGAGCCAAATATAGAAGTATACTACACTGCTAAACTCAAGAATCTTGAGGACCAGCTGCCGTTGCAATGCCTTATAGTCCTCAATGCCGACGCTAACGTCTCGACAACTATCACAGAATTGAAACCTGTCGACAATCTGGAGAGCGCACTGAAGAAACTTATCGCCACAGGCAGTGGAAATCCGTTCCAAATAGGGTTTAACATTCACAACGGTGTTCACTATTTCACCATGAGCAATTCGGTGTTCGTGGACAGTGACAATAAGGTGCGCACTACAGTAGAAGTCTCCGAAGAGAATCTCCAGGAGGTCATGACTTCCGATGGTATTTCCCTTCCGTTCGACACAACTAAGGTGGTTCACGTGCAGGTTGAGCGAATGATGGCAAAGGCTGACTTCAGAATCGAACCTCCGACCGACAACGATGTCTATGATTCATCGACCAAAACGTTCAAACCTGCAAAGAATGAAATTGTCTATTGCAACGGGTTTGACAGTGACGGCAACCCTCTTTATATAGAGCGTCATTGGAAGGCGCAAATCACCGGATGGGGCATGAATGCGCTTGAAAAGAAGAGCTATGTCATTAAGAACATCAGGAACACCAATTATTTTGAAGGCTGGAATGCACCTGACGATTACCGATGCTACTGGGCCGAGGATTTGAACTACAATTCGGGGAATTTCCCATGGCAGTATCGACAGGCTATTGATTACGATCTGATCTATTATTCAAAGTCACCTGATGATAATCCTCTGATGAATTATTGCTACGAGGATTTTCAGGTTCCCGAAGAACTGGAAGAAGATGAAGTACAGGCCTACTGGGACCGCACCATCTACTTCCCTGAAAACACCTATGACAATCAGAAGTATGCCGGAACTGTGATGGATAACCGGCGTGACCTTCTTGTCGGGTCTCACCTTATCGTAACAGCCATTCTTGAAACCGACATAAATCCCAAACTGACCGACAACTCATCGAACACCGAGTTCGGGGCATATGATGTTTACCGCGATCGCACCGGTATCTGGTACTCATCTCTGAAGCATGCCATGTGGAACCTTGTCAGGAACTTCAACAACTTGCTGGAGTCACAGGACATCATGGACTTCATCTACTACGACTGGAATTCCTCAAACCCGGTCAAGAAGACAATGAAAAGTCTAATTAGAGGGCATAAATACGTCCTGTGCTATAATGGCGAACCTGTCACCGAATATGCCCACGTTGAAAACATTTTCAACAACAATAGCGAGGTGTTTATTCCCGCAATTGTCAAGGATGGCGACGGCCGATTGGTTCCTTATATTTCGGGACTGTCGGTCATAGACCTAAACAACAACAATGAAACCCTAAAGGTAAGTGACGACATTAAGGTCTGGCATGAAGACGGAGAGACTATCTTCATCCGCGACAACGAACACACTGCCACGACCGATGAAATGAAATCTTTCCTGATGGAATGGCTTGGAGTCGTCGACCATTTCAATAAAGGAAAGATGTACTACTCGGCTCCGGCGAAATTGAGCGGTCTGACAGGTGTCGACCAGTTCGGTGTGGTGAGAAACAACTGGTACCGGTTCCGTTTGACAAACATACTTAACATCGGGACTTCTGTCGATGTCACAACCGATCCGATTGTTCCCAATATCGAATCTACCGCCGACCAAATCAATCTGACAGTCGAATTGAAAGATTGGCATGATATAACCACAAACGCACCATTACTATAGTAAAAACATCATATCAAATGATTTTTAAACATAATATAGCACGGCTTGCAGGTCTTTTGAGCATTGTTCTGCTGATTTCATCTTGCTCCGATGAAATCGAAATCCCTGCACCGGAGAATGAGTCGCCCGCTTCCGAGGGGGTCTTTGACGGCTATTCCATCTCTTTTGCATTGTCGCTTGACCCCTTGGGAGGTAGAGCTATTAAGGATACTCCTGAAGAATTGGCACATTGGGAGAATTATATCGACCCGACAAAAGTCAGAATTCTTTTCTTTACCAACGGTGACAAGTTTCTTTTCGAGTCGAAAAGCCGCTGGGTAAAACAGTTGGAAGACAATCTTTGGCAGATATCTGTGCCGCTTTTCACCTATGGCAACGATTATTATGACGGACCCAACGGTGAGATTCTGGAATATAACTGGGAGGAAATTCGGAGAATCATAACAACTGAACAATTTAAAATAGCCGCTTTGGTGAATCGTCCTGAAATGGACTATTTTGACGCCTATAATGTCGATGGTAAAACTATAAGCGCACTTGAGCCAGGATGGTTCTATAATGTAGGGCCTCAATGGGGGCCATCCAATTCCATAGCCACGACTGGTGTTACTTCGGCCGACGCTGCCGATGTTTTCGATCTTCATCATTGCCAATATGACCCGATTTATGTTAATAAGAGCACAAGTACAGGTTACTATGACTTCATTATGGACTGGGATGATTCCAACGGAAAAACATGGGGTGGTCAATATAGCGCAGATGAGAACACGTTCTATACTTCAATGGGGGCAACCTCTTGCTGGGTCAGCGGAAATAAAAAATACATTCAAAATGAAAACGATACAACAGGTTTTCGTTTCATAGTTTTGCCTTCGGCTGAAAATCCTATACCGATGTATGGCATTCAAAGATACGAGCCAATTCCACCCGACAAATGGATTAAGGGGACTACATTCAACGTTTCTGACGGACTGAAGGACACTCACTACAGTGACATAGGATATGAGAAGAAAGCAATCTCGTTATTACGGTCGGTTGTCCGACTCGACCTGAAGATTCCGAAGAAAGTAAATAATATAGAAATAGAACCGGAATTTGTCGCTCTTGTCTATCTGAATATAAACGCCCGGTGTGAGCCCATGAATGTTTGGGACCCGACGGATGTGGTATGGGATAAAAATCATAATCACAGTTCGTCTGGCAAATGCAAAGACCAGGAATTAATAGAGGAATATGGTTCACCTGTTACTATAAATCTCACTACAGGAAATTTCAAATCGACATATTCTTGGTTTTACGGTGCTTGGGCATGGCATGGTAAATGGAACTTCCACAATATTGGCAATATCTTAACAGATTTAAAAAAGAAGTCGGAAGATAGTTATCCTCAGATCTTCAATTCTATAGTACAAAGAAACAGCACTTCCATTGTTCACAGTAAAAAGACTGTGGAATCCCAAAAAAGCCTTGACCAAGGGAATGTTACCGAATATTACGGTGACAACTGTTATCACTATGTGGCCTATGTCGGAGAAAGAAATATAACTGACCCGTCAAGCATTTCGACTCCTGGGAGTACCAATATTAACTCAGCTACGATGATTTACTGGATGTTTGAATACAATGGAAAGGTTTATTCTGCTCCACTGACTGATTACTCAACGAATCCGGGAGTTGCTTACCTTCTAACACAAGATTATGATGGAACTATTAAAGCGACTGGAGGAAATAAAAATTTTCCTGAGGCAACCTATCAGAATTATATCACCGGAGCGGGAGGCACAGCTGTCACCCCGGCCTACAATAACTGGCCGCTAATCAGAAACCACATATACAAGATAACAGTAGGAACAAAAGCGGGCGGTGACAAAACCACCACTTATTCCCGCTCGGCAGGAGACGTTGGCCTCACCTTCAAATCGGAGGACCTCCACTCCCACTCCATTTCCCGTTAATCATTTTTTACGATGTTAAATTGTTAAGATAAGGGTGCGAGAAGTCGCACCCTTATTGTTATACATTGACATGCAGGAACTTTTCTTACCATTAAATCAAAAAGAGAGTCGGTCTCTCGACTAACTCTCTTTTTGCGCTTCAGGATGGGCTTGAACCAACGACCCCCTGATTAACAGTCAGGTGC
>JAFLTL010000027.1 GCA_022510505.1 Muribaculaceae bacterium
GGAGTGATGATGATTTCTGTGCGACGGTTACGTTGTTTGCCCATTTCGCTGTCGTTGTCGGTAACAGGATTGAACTCGCCGCGGCCGGCAGCTGACAAACGGCTTGGGTCGATTCCGAATTCATTTTGAAGAACCTGAACCACCGATGAAGCGCGCAGAGCCGAGAGATCCCAATTGTTGCGAATGTTTGTGCGTGAGATGGGAACATTGTCAGTGTTTCCTTCAACAACAACATCATAGGATTTGAAGTCTTTCAGAATCTTGGCAATCTTAGAAAGTGTCTGACGAGCCTGTGTGCTCACTTCATAACTGCCGCTCTTGAAGAGCATATTGTCAGACAATGAAATGTAAACAACACCTTTCAATACCTTCACGTCGACATCTCTCAGTTCATCGGTGTTCAGTGAACGTGTCAGTTTGTTGGTGAGGGCAATGTTCAGTGAGTCAGATTTTGATTTGGCGTCTACAAGCTGCTTGATATACTTGTTGGACGAGTTGATCTCATCAACAAGCTTTGCAATGTTGATGCTGCCCTGGCTGTTGGCATCCATGCTCTTGCCAAGAGCAACTTTCAAATCGGTTATGTCTTTTCTCAGCTGGTCGTTTGTTTTGTTGGCGTTGTCAAGCTGAGTTTGAAGGTTACGCGTGTCAGAAGTGCATGACAGGAGGTCATCACGAGTGCTGTTATACTCCAGTTGAAGCTGATTGTACTGCTCCTGAAGCAAAGTATATTTCTTCGAGCCGCATCCGGTAGGAAGCAGACCAACGATGGCGACTCCCACGATAAGTTTACTCAGTTTCATAGTCATTATTGTTTTAGTTTCTAACTGTTTTGTAAAGGGCAAATATAAGTAATATAGTTCAATGAGACAAATTGAAGGTGGTTCAGGTAACCTGTCGACCGATTGAGAACAAGCGTCCGTAGGTGCAGCAACGCCAAATCCATTCCAATGGTCCGAAACGGAAGAACCGTGTCCAAGAAATGCTAAAGATGATTTCAACGATGAAAACACCAATCGCAATCAGCTCTACATATATTAGACCTGTGGAAGCGCCAAAAGTCAAACCGATGCCGTAAAAAATGAACATTCCGGCCACTGACTGGCCGATATAGTTTGTCAGTGCCATTTTGCCGGGTGCGGCAAGGACCTTCCAGCACCATCCATTTCGAAACTTCAGATACATAAGGCAGAAGGTGGCGATATATCCGAAACTTGTGATATAGACGCTGATAAAGTAGAGCAAACTGTGGACTCCCCATCCCCACGGATGTCCTTCGATTGAACTGTAGGCGTAGACTATCGACAGTGGCAGGCCAACGAACCATCCTGTTTTAGACAATCTTATCAGCCAGGATCGACGGCTTTCAAGATTCGCAAAGATTTTGTTTCGACCTATATAATAGCCGATGAGGAAGAGCCCGAGAACCTTAAAATAACGATTTCCGTCGACAAATTCCTGCATTCGCTCAAATGCTCCTTGTACCAGGAATTTAAGAACATCATTATAATTTTGAGCGTCACGTAGCCAATAGGCAAAATTATCGGCTGTTATTCCATATTGACCACAGTAATACCATTGCAATTCCATCAGATTTTTTGACAAAGAGATGCCGAGGCTCTCACAAACGAAGTCAACGATAACAGGCAGGAACAACAGGACTGCTGCCCAAGTAATCAACCCCTTGTCGGAAAGTCGGGTGAATAATGGCAGAATCATCCCCATAAGGGCATAAAGCATCAGAATGTCTCCGCTCCACACAAGAATGAGATGCAAAAATCCAATAAGAAACAGAAAGAACATCCTACGATAAAAAATTCGGAATGCATTGACACCTTTCCTTAGTGCATTTGAAATGATTATGGAGAAACCAATACCAAAAAGAAGGGAAAAGATTGAGTAGAATTTTCCGTCAATGAAAATCGAGAGAAAATATTTGGCAATACGATCAATCCCTGCCGTTGCCATCAACTCGGCGACTCCTTCTTCGAGGAATGTATATAACGAGAACTCCGGAAAATTTGCCATGCAAATTCCCAGAATAGCAAAGCCTCTCAATGCGTCAAGAACGACAAAACGTTCCGAGCTCGATACCGGTTGTAATGAATTGGTTGAGTTGGTCATTTCAAAGCGTCGGCAACAACGAATGTTGATCCGCCTACAAAGATAATCGAATCTTCAAGATCATGACGAGAATCCTCCTTGGCAATTGACAATGCCTCATTAACAGATGGATAACTTCTCCCATGCAATCCGTGCCGAAGAGCTTTTTCAAGCAATGAATTTTCATCAAGTGCCCTTGGTACCGAAGCTCGACAGAAATAGTATTCAGCATCACGAGGCATTCGTTCAAGGATTGAATCGACATCCTTGTCGTTTACAAATCCTATGACCATTCTCTTTTTCCCTTTGAAAGAATTAATCATCTCCGGAAGATATTGCCAGGCCCCTTCATTGTGACCGGTGTCAATCACGATGTTAAATTCTTTGTCAATCTGTTTCCATCGTCCGGTCAGCCCGGTAAGTTCTCCAACATGAAGAAGCCCATATTCCAACGATTTTTCCGGGATTTTCCAACCTTGCCTGCGAAGTTCATTGACAGCCGCCAAGATTGTTTTCTCATTTTTATCCTGATATTCACCTCGCAGTTCCCGTTCGTAATGGGGAAAATTCATTTCGCCGGCAATCGTTAGCGTTGAATTCTTTCCATTGGCGACTTCTTCAATTACAGTCCTGACCTCAGTAATGTCCCCTTCTCCAAGAATGACGGGTGTGTTTTCTTTTATTATGCCTGCTTTCTCTCGGGCTATAGAGACGAGGGAGTTCCCAAGCTGAGCCACATGATCCTTCGAGATATTGGTTATGATTGACAAAATCGGGGCTATAATGTTTGTGCTGTCCAACCGTCCACCCAGTCCAACTTCTATCACGGCAACGTCAACCTTATGTTTTGCGAACAAGTCAAAAGCCATCACGGTTGTCAGCTCAAAGAATGATGGTTCGATGGACAAGCCTGAACCTTTGTATTTTTCAAGCCATGAGACGACATCCTCTTCAGAAACCATGGCACCGTTTATTCTTATTCTTTCCCTAAAATCGTTGAGGTGCGGCGAAGTGAACAGTCCAGTCCTATAGCCGGCACTTTGCAGGATGGCAGCAAGTGAATGGGCTGTGCTTCCTTTCCCATTTGTTCCGGCTACATGAATAGTCGGATAATTCTTGTGGGAATCGCCACTGAATGCCGATAGTTCTTTTACCGTGTTAAGACCGGGTTTATAGGCTGCCGCACCTATTTGCTGAAACTGTGGAGTGGCTGAATAAAGATATTCTACAGCTTGTTTATAAGTCATTTTTTATATTACCGACCAAAGAAACCATCCGGCAAACCCGGCTATCAAAATCACTATTATAGGATGAAGCTTTACCCAATAAACGAGAATAAAAGCCCCAATACACAAAGATACACTCTTAATAATATCGATTGTCTCGGTGCCGAAATTTTCTCCGTTCATCAACAAAAGGGCAGCCGCTGCAATCAAGCCGATCACGACCGGACGCAGTCCGGCAAAAATCCCCTTTATTGCGTTGCTTTCCCTATGCCGACTTATGTAATGACTTGCATAGGCAACCAAAAGAAAAGAGGGGAGAACCACAACCAAGGTGCAGATGATTGACCCTAGAATTCCCCAATACCATTCAGTCAGTCCTGATTCACCCGGAACGACATATCCGATATAGGTAGCTGAATTAATGCCAATCGGACCGGGAGTCATTTGTGAGATTGCGACGATATCGGTAAACATCCTTTCGGTAATCCACCCCGATTCGACAATTTCCCTTTCAATCAGCGACAGCATTGCATAGCCTCCTCCGAACCCGAAAAGACCAATTTTGAAATAGCTCCAGATCAGATTGAGGTAGATATTCATTAATGCGTTGTGTTAACTGCCTTACGAGTGTAGTAAATGTAACCGAACAAGCCGCCTGCAATGATGAAAAAGATAGGATTGGACACGAACGGTATTTTTGACCAGATGACAGCGGCTGTGACAATGGGAATCCAGATGGTTTTCCAGGTTATGCCGGCCGAACGGGCAGTCGTAAATACAGGTGCGATGATCAGAGCCGTGACTGCAGGCCTAATACCTTTAAATATCGACGAGATGATTGGATTGTTTTTAATCAGATCGGGTGTGAGGAAAATTGCTATGGCCAGAATAATAAGGAAAGGAAGAATGATAGTTCCTAATGCAGAACAAATGCTTCCTTTCAAACCCCGAAGTTTGTCGCCAACAGCAACCGATATATTTACAGCCAAGATTCCGGGCAATGACTGTGCTACCGCGAGCATGTCGAGAAACTCGCGGCGGTCAATCCATTTGCGGCGGTCAACAACCTCCTTTTCAATCAATGAAATCATTGCCCATCCGCCACCGAAGGTGAAACCTCCGATTTTGAAGAAGGATGTGAATAGCTGAAGATAAATGTTGCCTTTCTTCAGAATCGGTTCAGTTTATATTTCTTTAGTCAACAAGGCCGTCCACTCCTTTATGCGGGAATCGGTCAGTTTGGCCTCGTTGCCTTCATCAAGAACCAAACCTCTCATCAAAGAAGTTTTTTCGTCTCTTGCCGCAGAGTTTTCGAAAGTATAGCCTTCGGCATTGAATTCCCCTATGAAATCGGCTCCGGTGTCCTTTACATAGTCATAGACACGTTCAATGCCGTTACAGAAGGTTTTCTTCATTTTTTCATTGCCACACCCGAAAAAAGCGATTTTCTTTCCTTTCAATGAAAGTGCCTTCATTCCCTCGCCGAAATCATACCAGTCGGTTTGAACTTCCCCGTTGCCCCAAGTGCTTGTTCCCAACAACAATAGCTCATATTCTCCTACAGCCGCAGGACCGACATTGGATACATCGTGAATATCGTTGGGATCGACATTGAGTGCGGCGCCAATCTTTCTGGCCACTTTAGCAGTTGTTCCGGTAGTCGAACCGTAGAATATCCCTATTTTTTTCATGATTTTTCTTTCAAAGATATAAAATTCCTTAGTATTTTAACAACTCAGCACCATTTCGGTTCACGCTAACTTTTAATCAAAAGGATAAAATCTTAAATTTGCATTGAATTTCACAGTTTGTCTAAAGAATGAAGAATATTAGAAATTTCTGTATCATAGCCCATATTGATCACGGTAAATCTACTTTGGCTGACCGGTTGCTGGAATACACTAATACAATTTCGGCAAAGGATATGGAAGCTCAGGTGCTTGATGATATGGAGCTCGAAAGGGAGAGGGGCATAACCATTAAAAGTCATGCGATTCAAATGGATTATACTCTGAACGGAGAGAGGTATGTCCTTAATTTGATTGACACTCCGGGTCATGTGGATTTTTCCTATGAGGTGTCCCGTTCAATAGCGGCATGTGAGGGTGCTCTCCTCATTGTTGATGCCTCTCAGGGAATTCAAGCCCAGACGATATCAAATCTTTACATGGCAATAGATAATAATCTGGAAATCATTCCGGTAATAAATAAAGTTGATCTTGACAGTGCGAAACCCGACGAGGTTGAGGATCAGATTATAGACCTTCTGGGTTGCGACCGTAGCGACATAATTCGTGCTAGCGGCAAGACCGGTCAGGGAGTTCCTGAAATTCTTGAGGCCATAATAAATCGCATCCCGGCACCAAAAGGTAATCCCGAAGCACCTTTGCAAGCCTTGATATTTGACTCGGTGTTCAATCCGTTCCGGGGAATCATAGCCTACTTCAAAATTGAAAACGGCACTATAAGAAAGGGCGATTTTGTTAAGTTCGTTTCTACTGGCAAAGAATATCATGCTGATGAGATTGGGATTCTAAAACTTGACATGGTTCCCAAAGAAGAATTGTCGGCCGGAAACGTGGGATATATTATCTCGGGTATAAAGACGTCTCGTGAAGTTAAAGTCGGCGATACAATCACTCATGTCAACAATCCATGCAAGGAAGCCATTGATGGATTCGAAGAGGTTAAGCCAATGGTGTTTGCAGGTGTATATCCCATCGAAACCGAGGATTTCGAGAATCTGCGGTCATCATTGGAGAAACTCCAGCTTAATGATGCCTCGCTGACATTCCAGCCCGAGTCGTCGGTAGCCCTTGGATTCGGTTTCCGTTGTGGTTTCCTCGGTTTGCTCCACATGGAGATAATTCAGGAGCGATTAGGGCGAGAGTTCGACATGGATGTAATTACAACTGTGCCCAACGTTTCCTACAGAGTTTATGACAAGAAAGGGGAGATGACTGAAGTGCATAATCCCTCGGGACTGCCCGACATCACCTTAATCGACCATATAGAGGAACCCTATATCAGAGCCTCCATAATCACTACCGCCGATTTTATAGGTCCCATAATTACCCTGTGTTTAGGAAAGCGCGGAGAGCTAATCAAACAGGACTTTATCTCGGGGAACAGGGTGGAGCTTATCTTTGATTTGCCACTTGGTGAAATTGTCATAGATTTTTATGACAAACTGAAAAGCATTTCGAAGGGTTACGCTTCGTTTGATTATCACATTTCTGATTTCCGGCCTTCAAAGCTAATTAAACTCGATATTTTGTTGAACGGTGAAAGCGTTGACGCTCTTTCTACTTTGACCCATGTGGATAATGCCGTCAGTTTTGGGCGCAGAATGTGTGAGAAACTGAAAGAACTGATTCCACGTCAACAATTTGACATAGCTATTCAAGCCGCGATAGGAGCGAAAATCATTGCTCGGGAAACCATTAAGGCTGTTAGAAAAGATGTGACAGCAAAATGTTACGGTGGTGATATAACTCGTAAGCGTAAATTGCTTGAAAAGCAGAAAAAAGGAAAGAAGCGCATGAAACAAATCGGTTCGGTCGAAGTTCCACAGAAGGCGTTTCTGGCGGTTCTAAAGCTGGATTAGAATCAGGAATAGTGTTCGGCATCCTGCATTGCCAGTTCCCAATAGCTCATTGCGTTTTCCAGCTCTTTGGTCTTTGAGGCATGGAGTTCAAGAATCTCATTGCTTGAATCCCCTGAGGCAATCGAATTTTCTATTTCTTTTATTTCTTCTTCAAGACGTGAGACTGCCGCTTCGGTTTCCTCTACTTTCTTGAGGGCTTTCTTTTTTGCCTTTTCCCATTCTCTTTGTTCAGCATAGGTCTTTTTTCTTTCAGTCTTGACGTTGTCTTGGTCTTTCGGGACCTCTTTTGATATCGTCCTCTCTACTGTAGGGGCGTTTTTCTCTTCCAAAGATGACAGCGACTCTATCTGCCTGGAATGGAGAAAATCATAGATTCCGCCGAGATGTTCCCTTACTTTCCCGTCACGGAACTCATAGACCTTGTCAACCAATCCGTCGAGAAATTCACGGTCATGGCTGACAACTATCACAGTTCCCGAGAATTCTTTAATGGCCTGCTTCAATACATCTTTTGTCCTGATGTCCAAATGGTTCGTTGGCTCGTCAAGTATCAGGAAGTTAACGGGTTCTAGTAATAGTTTTATCATAGCCAACCGTGTTTTCTCTCCACCTGAAAGAACCTTGACTTTCTTGTCGGATGATTCTCCTCCAAAATGGAACGCACCCAGAATATCTTTAATTTTTGTTCGGATATCGCCGACTGCTACATGGTCTATAGTGTCAAAGACCGTGATGTTTCCATCAAGAAGTTGAGCTTGATTCTGTGCAAAATATCCTATTTTTACGTTATGGCCTATCTTTAGATTTCCGGCAAAGGGAACTTCAGAGTTTATGCATTTTATCAATGTCGACTTGCCTTCTCCGTTACGTCCGACAAAAGCTACTTTTTCGCCCCTACGCAAAGTGAGGTTAGCATCGCTAAAGACTATGTGATTGCCATAGGCCTTTGTGACATCCTCAATTATCAGCGGAAAATCTCCCGACCGAGGAGCGGGAGGAAACTTTAACTTTATGGCCGTATTGTCTTCTTCATCGATCTCAATCCTTTCTATTTTTGAAAGTTGTTTGATTCGGCTTTGGACCTGCACTGCCTTTGTCGCCTTGTATCGGAATCGTTCGATGAAATCTTCAGTGTCCTGAATGAGTTTCTGTTGATTTTGATAGGCTCTTGTTTGTTGTTCTATCCGTTCTTTTCTAAGATTTACAAAATTCGAATAATTTACTTTGTAGTCATAGATTTTCCCTTTTACGATTTCCACGGTCCTTTGAGTCACGTTATCCATAAACGCTCGGTCATGACTGACAAGAACAACCATGTTCGCGCGGTTCTTCAAAAAGCTCTCAAGCCACTGAATCGATTCGATGTCAAGATGGTTAGTTGGTTCGTCGAGAAGCAACACATCGGGATTCTTCAATAAAATTTTAGCTAGTTCAATTCTCATTCTCCAACCGCCCGAGAATTCCGAAGTCATGCGGTTAAAATCCTCTCTTTTGAATCCTAAGCCGAGCAGTGTTTTTTCTATCTCAGCTTCGGGGTTTTCTTTTTCCAGAATCGAGATTCGTTCGGTCAGATTACTGACCTTCTCTATCAAATCATGATATTCCTTACTTTCGTAGTCCTCTCTTTGGGCCAGTTCATCAGTTAGTTTCGTTAACCTTTCTTTCTCAGAATTGACATGATGAAAAGCCAATGCAACTTCTTCCTTGACTGTTCGGGTGTCGTCGAGCTGCATTTGTTGAGGCAGATAGCCGATTGTCAAATCCTTGGGCACGTTGACACTTCCCGATGTGGGTTGTTGGAGTCCGGCAAAAATTCTCAGCATGGTAGTTTTTCCGGCTCCGTTTTTGCCTACCAAGGCAATCTTGTCCTTGGGATTGACCACAAAATTAATGTGATCAAAAAGTGGAACTGAGCTGAATTCTACTGAAAGATCATTTATGGATATCATGATGATTCGAGAGATATAGAGAAAAAAGGAGCGCCACTGGGGTGCTCCTTTTCTCTTTGTTGAGGTTATAATTAACCGTTAACTTTCTTCATGTGAGCGATGAGATCGAGACACTTGTTGGAGTAACCGATTTCATTGTCATACCAGCTGATAACCTTAACGAAGGTGGGAGTTAGTTGAATACCAGCCTTTGCGTCAAAGATTGAAGTCAAAGGACAACCGAGGAAGTCGCTAGAAACTACAGCATCTTCGGTATATCCAAGCACACCCTTGAGTTCACCTTCGCTGGCTTCTTTCATAGCCTTGCAGATTTCCTCGTAGGTGGTGGGAGTCTTGAGGTTAACTGTCAGGTCAACAACTGAAACGTCAAGAGTTGGAACACGCATTGACATACCGGTCAGTTTGCCATTGAGTTCGGGGATAACTTTACCAACAGCTTTTGCAGCACCGGTTGAAGAGGGGATGATGTTACCTGAAGCGGCGCGACCACCACGCCAGTCCTTCATTGAAGGACCATCGACTGTCTTTTGTGTAGCAGTTGTTGAGTGAACTGTTGTCATCAAACCTTCTACAACACCAAATTTGTCATTGAGAACCTTTGTGATAGGAGCAAGACAGTTTGTTGTACAAGAAGCATTCGAAACGAATTGAGTGCCCTTAACATATTTGTCATCATTAACACCGACAACGAACATTGGAGTGTCATCCTTTGAGGGAGCCGACATAACGACATATTTTGCACCTGCTTCGATGTGAGCCTGAGCTTTTTCTTTTGTGAGGAACAAACCGGTTGATTCCAAAACGTATTCTGCACCAACTTCACCCCAGCCGATTTCGGCAGGATTCTTGCAAGCGGTAACACGGATGGGCTTTCCGTCAACGATGAGGAGGCTCTTTTCCATGTCATAGTCAACTTTTCCTTCGAAACGACCATGCATGGTGTCATATTTCAACATATAAGCCATGTAGTCAACGGGAAGGAGGTCATTGATAGCAACTACTTCAATGTCGTCGCGCTTTGTTGAAGCACGGAAAACGAAACGACCGATACGGCCGAAACCATTAATACCGATTTTTGTCATAATGTTTTAATAATAATTGGATTTGATTCTCTTTTTACGAGTGCAAAATTAATAAATTTTTATCGTTATTCAATCTATCTTTTTATTTTTCCCGAAGCCGTCAGAGCGATTTTTGAAACGTGTCTTATTTCTTTTGGACACTCATGAGGCTGTAGAATTAATTTTAGTTGGTCATTTAATTGATTATCATTAATTTGTCCTTCGGGATCCTCTACAGTCAGTATGACTCTCTCTCCCCATTTTTGGTCCTCTTCTCCGCTAATGTAAAAGGGAACAGCGATAAGTTTCTCGATTTTTCGTTCCATCAATTCAGGATGAACCTTCAATGCGCCTGTGATGATGACATTATCATAACGACCCAGCCATTCGAAACTTTTGTCGGACAATAGATTGACATTGTCGTTGGTGATGATTGTATTCCAACTGAAGTCTTTTGACTCAATCACAAGACAGCCGCGTTGGTCGGTCGAGAAAGTAATGCCTTCAAGGGCGTGATAGGCATTATCACCGATTTTTCTTAATGCCACATGAGAACAAGTTTCGGTCATTCCATAACTGACAACTGATTTCCATGGTTTAGTTGTCAATGCATTCTCCTGTTCCATAGTCATGGGAGACCCACCTATGAGAAGACTTTTCAAAACCTTTTCTGCAACCGGATTCTTTGTCAAGCTATTGATTTGAGCGGGAACAATTGGAAGCAGGTCTATTTTTTCAACTTTGAATGAATCCAAATGTTTTAACGGTTCCGAGGAAGGCTGTTCAAAACACACAGTGCAGTTAGCCACAATTGCCCGGACCAACATCATTTTGCCGGCGATGTAGTCGGTTGACAAAGGTGAATACAGAACCGAATCTTCAGTCAGGTTAAAATATCGGGTTGTTTTCCGAGCTGAAGCGAGAAGGTCTTCTTTTGCAAGACTAATTTCTTTTGGTTTTCCTGTCGAGCCTGAAGTGTGGGCCTTGATATAACTCTTACTGTTGTTCCATTCCTTCAGGAACCTGTTGTAAAGAGAGCTGTCGCCTTCAATTCTAAACATATATCCAGTTTAGATTATCATGTAATTCCCAATGTTTCTCCGGGACAAAGAAAAGTCTTTCGCCGTGGCGTGCTATAGGAGAGTGAAAATCGTTTTTATACAATTCTCCGGTACCCAATCCTTGAGGAATCTCGACGTTCTTTGTTGCCGTCCATTGGGTGATGGCATTCAATCCTATAGCCGATTCTAAGGCTGAGGTAATCCACCAACCCACATTACGTTCCCTTGCAACCGCTATCCATTCGTCGGCATGGTTGAAACCTCCGCAGAGTGATGGTTTTAGAATGATATATTGAGGTTGAATCTCATCGAGAATTTGTTGTTTCGACTCGTTGTCGTTTACCCCGATCAGCTCCTCGTCTAAAGCTATAGGCAGGATACTTTCTTCGCAAAGCCTTCTTGTTTTCTTGCGCTCTCCTTTGGCAAATGGTTGCTCAATTGAGTGGATGTCGTAGCGTGCTATGAGGTTTAGCATAGACAGTGTCTCTTCAAAGGTGTAACGGCTAAATGACCCGTTTGCATCCAATCTTATTGTCAAATCTTTGCCACTCCACCTTTTTCTGATCTCGCCAATCAAAGAAAGTTCTTCGGCGAAAGATATTCCACCGATTTTCAATTTGAGACAAGTGAAACCCTCCGAGATTTTCCTCTCGATCCTTTCAAGCATTTTAGCATGGTCACCCATCCAAATCAACCCGTTTATGACTATCGTGCCGGTGCCGTTGGTGAAGTCCGAAGGGAAAACTATCCATCGCCCTCCATTATTTAGACTTGCAATTGCCGATTCTAGTCCGAAAATAACTGAACTGGGAAAATCGGCTGTTTTCTCATCCTTGAGGAAACTTTGAAGACTTGTTTCGATAATCTTGTCGAAGTTTTCCGAGTCTTCCTCGCTGAGACCACGAAACAATGCGATTTCTCCGGTCCCTTTTATGGAAGGATTCTCATCATCCCACACTTGCAGAATGAATGTTTCCTTATCGTTCATACTGGAACGCGACGTTATGGCTGTCTCCTTAAAAAGAAGCCTGTAGGATGAATATCGGAACCGAAGCATTAAATCAAGGGAATTTCGGGAACTTGTCAAAGTCGGGATCTCTCTTCTCGAGAAAAGCGTTTTTGCCTTCCTGTGCCTCTGCCATTAGATAATATAGCAGGGTGGCATCCCCTGCAAATTCCATCAGGCCCCGCTGCCCGTCAAGTTCGGCGTTAAGTCCTCTCTTAATCATTCTGATTGCCATCGGACTCCTTTTCAGAATCAGTTCACACCATTCAAGGGTTGTTTTCTCCAGCTCCTCAAACGGTACGACCTCATTTATCATTCCCATCTCCAAAGCTTCCTTGGCAGTGTATTGCTTGCAAAGGAACCAAATTTCGCGAGCCTTCTTTTGACCGACGCACCGTGCAAGATAGGAAGAGCCGAATCCTGCATCGAAACTGCCCACTTTTGGACCGGTTTGGCCAAAACGTGCGTTTTCACTTGCTATTGTCAGGTCACACACTACCTGCAATACATTTCCGCCACCTATCGCATAACCGTTTACCATCGCTATAACAGGTTTTGGTAAAGAGCGTATCGCTTTGTGTAGGTCAAGAACATTTAGGCGGGGAACGCCATTTTCATCTATATAACCGCCAATGCCCTTTACTTTTTGGTCGCCTCCGCTGCAAAAAGCTTTGTCGCCGGCTCCTGTAAGAATCAGTACCCTCAGGGATGAATCTTCCCTAACGATTGAGACCGCGTCAAGCATCTCCTTGTTTGTGAGTGGCCGAAATGCATTGTAGACTTGTGGACGGTTGATGGTTATCTTGGCTATGGAGCCCCGACGCTGGAACAAGATATCCTCATATTCCTTGATTGTTTCCCAACTCATATTCTTTTATTTAAGAGATAGATATTCCGAAAATACAGTACCATTGGTTTCGGCATCGGTTTTAAGAATAAGCATTGATGGCTCCTCTCTTTTTGCAATCCATTTGCTCACTGCAGAATCCAATTCTTCGAAGTTTGTTGCCTCAAAGACCTTCCATCCCTGAGACTTAGCCAATTCACCAAGTTCACAAATCATGGGATGATAGAGGAATTTCTCAGTTTCGGCCGAATCCCGGGTGGATTTTATAAACTTAAAGATGTTACCACCGCCATTGGCAAGTACAACTAATTTGAAATTCCGGGTCAGTTCTTTCGCTATAGAGAACGATGCCATGTCGTATTGAGCCGACATGTCGCCCGTAATCATCACGGTGATTCCCTTGTAGGCTGTTGATGCTCCAATTGAAGTGGAGATGCAGCCATCAATCCCGCTGACTCCACGGTTACAGTCCAAACGATGGAACTTCTGATTCTGTGGCAAAGCAAGCAAATATCTCACGGCCATTCCGTTAGAGACCTGCAGATTGACGTTGTCGGGCAATTTGTCAGCCACAGCATTGAGAGCTGTCAAATCACTCCATCCTGTTTCATCAAGATATTTTCTTTGCTTTCCAGACTGCATGGACTGTTTGTCAAGAAAGGACCTTTTGTAATCCCAACCAATGGGTGTGTCCTTTTTTCTCATATATTTGAGCAAGTCGGAGAAGAATGCAGACGGTGTCATGTTGAATTTGCAGCTCAAATGCTGAAAGGTGTCAACTACATCGCTATTCTCGCTGATGTGCCAATGGGTCATGGACTTCGGTGCATTTCTCAACCAATCCTTCAAAAACTGAGAGACAAAAGGACCCCCAAAAGTTATAAGAAGGTCAGGGAATAACTGTTCACGTCCTTCTCTTCCAAGACAGGCAAGAAAAGTGTCGATAGAAGAAACACACTCTTTAAGATGTAAATTTGAAAGCCCTTCGGAGATCACCAGCACATTCTCCAGTGATGAAATCCTGTTCAAATCTCTGTTCATTCGAGCATCGGGCTGCATTGATCCGCATGCGATAATAACTCGAGGAGTGTTGAGAATTTTACAGGCCAATTCTTTGCCCTTCTCTCTACAGAACGTTTTTTCTATAGTGAAGTTCTCAACGAAGAAGGGTTGTGGAAGAATGTCCCGATTCTCTTCTCCGTTGACCGGCATAGAAATGTGGATGTTTATGTGTACCGGTCCCATTGGCCCTTCTGTGGCCTTGATCGCTGCCTCGTTGGCGTTGCGGGAAAAAAACCATGCCTCGTTCGGGTCTTCAATCTCTGCCTTCAGGTCATAACTCTTCTTCACGAAGTTATCAAGAATCTTGAATTGGCGAGTTGTTTGGCTATCTTCCTGATCTATCCACATTGAGGCCCGGTCGGCCGATATAACTATCAATGGAATATTCTTATAATAGGCTTCAGCAACAGCCGGTGAAAAATCCAACACAGCTGTACCCGATGTACAAACCAGCGCCACAGGGTCGCGAGTGATTTCTGAAATTCCTAATGCAACGAATGCAGCCGCTCTTTCATCTATTACTGAAAGACAGGATATTCCATCATGTCGATTAAATGCCATTATCAAAGGCAGATCGCGCGTTCCAGGACATAGAACGGCTTTTTTAACACCATGATGATGCAGTATGTCAGCCAACAGAACGCATCCCGTTTTATCGGTATTTTTCATCTCATCCTTTTATTTTGAAAAACCGTCGGGCATTGGCTGTGGTCAAATCTCCGAGTTCCTCCAATGACATTCCTTTTTCGTTGGCTATAAAGGCTGCCGTGTATATCAGAAACGCGCTTTCGTTACGTTGCCCTCTTTTGGGTGTAGGAGCAAGATAGGGAGCATCGGTCTCAATCATCAGACGATCGTTGGGAATAACGGGAAGCACCTCTTTTATCTTTGCATTCTTGAATGTGACGATGCCGTTTATGCCGAAATGAGCCGTTGGAAAAAGATTGAGAATTCGCTCCACATCATTCGGTGTGCCGCTGAAACTGTGAAAAACAATGTCGGGCAAATCCTCTACTCCTTTCAAAACCTCAAAGGTTTCTTCAAAGGCATCGCGGCTGTGGATAATCAAAGGCTTGTTCAATTGTACTGCCCATTGGCATTGGCTCTCAAAGGCCTGCTGTTGAAGGTCCAGATAATCCTTTTCCCAGTGTAGGTCTATGCCTACTTCGCCTACTGCGGAATACATGTCGCGGTTCTCCTTGAGTTCGCGTTCAATCTCGGTCAGTTCTTCTTTCCAGGTTCCGGGCTTGACATCACTTGGATGAAGTCCTACCGCTATCGATGTATTTTCAGGAAAGATTGAATGAAGTTTTTTGATGGGTTCTATAGTCGATGTGTTGACACCTGGAAGAATCATGTGGACCACTCCCTGTGACAATGCCCTCTCCACAGCTTCGGCCGGCGATGGTTCAAAGTCATCGAAATATAGGTGGGTGTGGGAGTCTATAAGGTTCATTTCTCACGACCGATAATGAGATTTATGTATTCCCAAATCAATTCTTTCCCGCCCGGTACAAGGTTTTCCCCGATTGAATCCAAAGTTTCCGATGCGAGTTTTACGTTCTTGTTTATTTCTGTCGTGATTTTTTCCTTTAATTGAAGTCTGTCATAAAGGGTCTTCATCTCCTTTATCTTTTCATCTCCTGTCAACTCTTTGTTGGCTATTACCCTCTTGACTTCGTTCTTAAGATTTGAATTCAATGCGTTGATGAGAAGCCATGTTTTCTTGTCATTCAGTATGTCCCCACCGATAACTTTTCCGAAGGTCTGTGAATTTCCGAATGTGTCAAGCATGTCATCTTGGAGCTGGAAAATGACCCCAATCAGATAGCCCAGTTTTACAACATTCTTGAAAAGAATGTTCATCGACGGTGTTTTCTCGTCTTTACTCAGCAATAAACCAATTGCGGTGGAACACCCAAACAAAGCTCCGGTCTTCAACATGATCATTTCGATATACTCATCGATCGTTACCTTTCCCGAAGTCTCGAAATCCATGTCGAGCTGTTGACCTTCATAGATCTTCATGGATGTCTCGCTGAAAATCATCATGACTCTGTGAATGACACTCTGGGGCAAGCCGTCCATCATCAGTATGTTGGAATAGGTCAACATGGCATCGCCGCAAAGAATTGCAGTCGGAACGTTCCATTTGCGATAAACCGTAGCAACTCCATGACGCAGTGAGGCCTTGTCCATTATGTCGTCATGAACCAATGTGAAATTGTGGAACATCTCCAATGCCGCTGCCTGATGCAGATATTTTTCGGCATCAGCACCGAATGCCTCGGCCATCACAAGAAGAAGAAGGGGTCTCAACCGCTTTCCACTCCCGTCTAGGGCATACTTTACCGGGTCATAGAGTCCCTTTGGCCCTGTTGTGAATTTTACGTCGTCGATTGAGCGGTCGGCCAATTTCTTTAACTGCTGAATGGTTTTGAGATTCATGATGATTATGGTTGGTTAAAGACATGCCTCCGCTCCTTGAATTTAACGTCGGAAGGGTATGGCGAGTACACAGAACACCGGAACCGGAGTGTCGGCTATGGTTCCCGCCTGCCATGGCGGCATGTTGGAGATTACTCTGATAGCTTCTTTGTCGAGAGATTCTTCAATACTCTTCATTACCGTGACATCGCTGATGTGGCCGTCGGGATTCACAACAAACCCACACACCACACGTCCTTGAATGCCTTTCTCAAATGCCTCGGCAGGGTAGTGGCGTTCCGAATTGATAAATCTCATCAAGGCAGGATTGCCACCGGGAAAATTGGGCTTACTTTCAACTGTATTATATTCATACACTTGAACGTAGGAACTCGTGGTCACAACTGTTGTCGAGGTGAAGGTCCGGTAGATTTGACCTTCGGTCAACTGAAATGTCGACAAGAGCAGGAAAACGAATAAAAACCTTTGAATAAATTTGCTTTTGAACATTAACATGATAAAAATTGGAAAGAGATCTACAAAGTAAGCAAGCTTTAAGTCAGTGACCAAATTCTTTACATTTTTTTGATAATGATTAAATATGTTAAAGGTTTATTCACATTTCGATAGTTTGTTTTGGAATATTTTATGCTATTTCCAATTCTTTTAAACGTTTTTCCATCTTTAGAATCTCATCGCGCAAACGTGCAGCCTCTATGAACTCCATTTTCTTGGCCGCCGCAACCATGTCAGCACGTGCACGGTTGATCGATTTCTGAAGCTCGGCTTTGCTCATGTATGGTATTACAGGATCGGCAGCAATGTCAACTTCTCGTCTGAATTCGTTCAAATAACCGGGTCGAGACAAATGATGGTTTTGGCTCCTGGTTGAAGAACTATCATCCTCGTCACGGTCAATGCCAATTATTCGGTTTCTAGCCTTAACGATTGCCTGTGGTGTGATTCCGTTCTCTGAATTATATTGCATCTGAAGATTCCTTCTCCGAGTAGTTTCGTCTATGGTTTGCTGCATCGAGTCGGTTATCTTGTCGGCGTACATGATGACTGTCCCGTTCAGGTTTCGGGCTGCTCTTCCAACTGTTTGGGTAAGCGAACGATGGGACCGGAGGAAACCTTCTTTGTCGGCATCAAGGATTGCGACGAGCGACACCTCGGGCAAATCCAATCCCTCACGGAGAAGATTGACTCCAATCAGAACATCAATTACGCCAGCCCGTAAATCGTCAAGAATCTGGATTCTATCCAGCGTGTCGACATCGCTGTGTATGTAGGCGGCCTTGACATGAAGCTTCATCATGTAGTCGTTCAGCTCCTCGGCCATCCGCTTTGTCAACGTTGTTACAAGAACTCTTTCATTCCGTTCGACTCTCAGTTGGATTTCTTCCATCAAATCATCTACCTGATTCATGGATGGACGTACCTCGATAGCAGGGTCAAGAAGCCCAGTCGGACGAATAATCTGTTCCACCACAACACCTTCACTCTTCTCAAGCTCATAGTCGGCCGGTGTGGCGCTCACATATAAGGTCATGGGTGTGAGACGTTCGAATTCGTCAAATTTTAGTGGACGGTTGTCCAAAGCAGCCGGAAGACGAAAACCATATTCGACAAGGTTCATCTTGCGTGACAAGTCACCCCCATACATTCCCCTCAGCTGGGGTAATGTGACGTGACTTTCGTCTATGATCGTCAGGAAATCATTAGGAAAATAGTCTAAAAGACAAAATGGTCTCATTCCCGGCTCCCGGCCGTCGAAGTATCGGCTGTAATTCTCGATGCCGGGACAATGACCAAGTTCTTTTATCATTTCCAGGTCATAGTTGACTCGTTCATGAAGTCTTTTTGCCTCCAGTTCCTTAGCTTCACGATAGAAGAAATTCTCCTGTTCGTCAAGGTCTAGTTTTATTTGCTCGACCGCCGAGGCGGTTCTCGCCGGAGATGTGACGAAGATGTTTGCTGGAAAAATCTTAAACCGGTCATGGGTGCCCAAGGAAGTGCCGTCAACGTTGTGAACAGTCGATATAGATTCTATTTCATCGCCCCAGAACACTACGCGTAAGGTAATCTCTTCATAGGCCAATCTGACATCGACTGTGTCACCTTTTACTCTGAAGGTGCCCCGAGAACTCTCGCTCTCGTCTCGTGAATAGAGCGAGTCGGCAAGTTTTCTTAGAAAATCATTCCTGGTTATTTGCTGACCCACATAAATCTCCGCGACGCTCGAATTGAAATCTTCAGGGTTACCCATGCCGTAGATACAAGATACTGACGAAACCACTATGATGTCGCGACGTCCCGAGAGAAGTGCCGATGTTGTCGCAAGCCTGAGTTTGTCGATCTCATCGTTGATCATCAGATCTTTTTCTATATACTTGTCGACCGACGGTATATAGGCCTCGGGCTGGTAATAATCATAATAGGATACGAAATACTGAACCGAATTCTCAGGAAAAAACGATTTGAACTCACCGTATAACTGAGCGGCAAGTGTTTTGTTGTGGCTCAATATGAGAGTGGGGCGATTTACTTTTTCTATGACATTCGCCATTGTGAATGTCTTGCCAGAGCCGGTCACGCCAAGAAGAGTCTGGGAAGGGATGCCCGATTTTATTCCTTCCGATAGCTGACGTATGGCCTCTGGCTGATCGCCGGTCGGCTTATATTGGGAATGTAGCTTGAAATTCAACCGACCTATTTCTCTTCTTCTTTCGTGGGCTCTTTCTGATCTTTTTCAGCTTCTTTATCCTCGTCTACAAACTTTTCAAAACCCGCGCCAAGAAGAACATTATACCATGAGAACACTTTCTTTATGTCGCTTGTTCTTACACGGTCTTCGTCAAAGTCGGGAAGAATTTCACCAAACAAATTGCGAATCGATCCGTTCTTTTCAAGCTCTTTCACGTCAACGGGCTTACCCTCGAATTTTTTGTAAATCGACTCGAAAACCGTGCCTAAGGGCTCTTCTCCTTCGGTAGTATAGATTGCAACATCGGCCAAAGACATCACTTTCTCATTGTTGAACACCGGCAAACGCTTCTTGTCGGGATTCAAAGACTCTACTATTAGACAATTTTTGCCTTGGCTGACTAATTCATATAAGCCGGGACGACCCGTTACTGCAAGTATCTTTCTTAACATGGATTTATAAATTTATCGTGTTGAGCTCTAAAACTCCATTAATGCAAAATTAATAATTAATTTTGCACTATGAAAAAGGAATGGCACGACACTGAAGAGAAGAAAGGTTTAACCCGTGGGTTTTCCAACTGGAAGAATAGATTTCCAATCCTGTTCAATCTGATACTTATTTTTATAGTAGCTCTTCTTTTGATTTGGATTATTCTGATGTTCCTTGCGAAATGGACTTTGCATGGTGTCGAGGATGTCATTCCCGATGTCAAAGGTAAAAGCGCAGTGGAGGCATCGGCCATACTCACATCAGAAGGAATGATTCCCGAAATAACCGACTCGATCTATGATTCGACATTATCTCCCGGAACGGTGGTCGAGCAAAACCCCCATCCTACTTCAAGGGTTAAACCGGGTCGTATTGTCTATTTGACAATCGTTGCCTATTCCCCAAAGATGGTGAAAATCCCCGATTTGACCAATATGTCGCTTCGCCAAGGTGTTTCGATGCTGGAAGGACTTGGATTTAAAAACGTTATCATCAGACGAATCCCATCGGAATACAAAGACTTGATTCTCGGTGCCTCGGTTGACGGAAGAATTCTCAATCCTGACCGACGGGTACCGGTGACTGCTTCAGTTACTATCGATGTTGGTCAAGGATATGTTGACGAGGAAGAGGAAATAGATGAACTCTGACAGAATCTCTCAACTTGAAAATTCAACACAACTCGACGACGAATTGCTTGAAGATGTCGTCGATGACAATGGTCTGTTTGAACATTTCTCGTTTACGGCCGACAAGGGCCAAACACTTCTTAGGGTTGATAAGTTCCTTGTGGAACGAATCCCTAACGCTTCGCGAAATCGTATACAACAGGCTGCTGAAGCCAATTGTATTATCGTAAACGGAAAACCGGTCAAGAGTAACTATAGGGTAAAACCATTTGATGTGGTTAAGGTCGTCATGGACCGCCCACGTTACGAAAATGAAATACTCCCCGAAAACATTCCTTTGGATATCGTTTTTGAAGATGATACTGTTCTTGTAGTTAACAAGCCTGCCGGATTAGTTGTGCATCCCGGGCACGGTAACTACGATGGAACACTGGTTAATGCGTTGGCTTGGCATTTTCGAGATAACGACAATTATGATGTGAACGATCCGCGCCTTGGCCTTGTTCATAGGATTGACAAGGATACTTCGGGACTGCTTGTGATTGCAAAGACTCCTGAAGCTAAAACTGACCTGGGAAAACAATTCTTTGAGAAAACAACTCGTCGAGAATATATCGCAGTCGCATGGGGTATTCCGAATCCGGCCGATGGAACTATTGTTGGGAATATAGGAAGGGATATCCGTGATCGACTCAAAATGGCAGTATATCCTCCTGACAGTGAAATTGGGAAGCCGGCTGTCACCCACTATTCTATTGTGGAACCACTTGGGTATGTCTCGGTCATAAAATGCCGACTTGAGACAGGTCGCACACATCAAATACGTGCCCACATGAGTCACATCGGACATCCTCTTTTCAATGATGCACGCTATGGAGGTGACAAAATTCTTCGCGGTGTTGACAGTGCCTCCTATCGTCAATTTGTATCAAACTGTTTTGACACTTGTCCCAGACAAGCCCTCCATGCACGAACTCTTGGATTTCGTCACCCTAAAACAGGACAAGAAATGTTCTTTACCAGCGAAATCCCTGAAGACATGCAAATGATGATTCAAAAATGGAAGAAACTAAATATATAGTGTCCACCTGATATGAATGAATTTGATTCGGAATTGTTGGAGAGAGCCGTGACCGAACTGTCACGACTGCCGGGAATAGGAAGGAAGACGGCCCTGCGTCTCGCACTCCATCTTCTTCGGCAGGATCCCGATGTAGGTGTGGCATTGGGAAAAGCCATCATCGACCTTCGTGAAGGTATTCGTTATTGTCAGGTGTGTCACAATATTTCTGAAACTGAAGTTTGTCCAATTTGTTCAAACACCTCCCGTGATGACTCGACCATCTGTGTCGTGGAATCGGTGAAAGATGTCATGGCAGTCGAAAACACTCGACAGTTTAAAGGATTGTACCACGTTCTCGGAGGGTTGATTTCCCCAATTGACGGAGTGGGCCCCGACCAGTTGGAGATTGATTCTCTGATCCAACGGGTTTCAACCGGTAAAATCAAGGAGGTTATCATCGCATTGAGTGCTACTATGGAAGGTGAGACAACTGCATTTTATATTTTCCGACGCCTGGAAGAGAAACCTGTTATAGTGACTCAACTCGCTCGGGGACTCTCGGTTGGAAATGACCTGGAATACACCGATGAGCTGACTCTCGGACGTTCCATTCTCGGCCGACAGCCTTTTAACGATTCATTTCCTTCGTGATGATGCTGAGAGCACCCGAATTAACCGATGTTGACGCTCTCTACCTGTGGGAGAACGACAAAAATCGTCTTGAACAGGGACGAACCGGTTTGCCTTTGTCTCGTAAGGTAATATGGGATTATGTGAATAATTATGATCAAATAGCTCTATCATCGACCGATGTTAGGTTGATGTTCGATCATGAGGAGTTTTCGCCTGCAGGGGTGGTGGATCTTTACGATATTGAATTATCTGCATCCCGGTCGTTTGTGTCGATATATGTGGCACAACGTTGCAGAAAGCAAGGTCTTGGCACATTGGCTTTGGAGGAGGTTGAAAAATTTGCCCGTGATCATCTGGGACTCCAACAACTTTGTGCTGTTGTTTCAAGTGCAAATTTGCCTTCCCTCGCACTTTTTACCAAAGCAGGATATGTAGAATTGACAAAACTTCCTCAGTGGGTTCGAGATGCTTCCGGTGAACTTGTTTCAGCCATCCTATTCCTGAAAAAATTGTCAATTCCATCCAATACATAACATATAAAGGAGTTGCCCAAGCTCTTATAAGTAAACTGTAAACTATAAACTATATTTTTTTATAAAAAAATATTATCTTTGCACTCGCTTTTTGACAACCTTGCATAAATCGCTCATGGGCGTCATCGTGTGATGGGAAATTAAGAAGCCTTAAACTTAATTTTGAGTAACACTACTATGGAACTTTACAAACTCTCAGCCGAACCTCGCATAGAACTCGGCAAGAAAGCCGCTAAGGCTATTAGAAAAGAGGACAAAATTCCTGTTGTCCTCAATGGTGGCGAAATCGTTGAACTTCCCTATAAGGGAAAACTTCAGCCCGGACAAAAAATCGTTGAAATCGGTAACGGAAAAGGTCTGGTTACAACTGATCTCGTAGTTTCCAACGAAGATGTTCGCAAACTGATCTACACTCCCGATATCTTTGCTATCGAACTTGATGTGAACGGTGAAAAGAAAATGGCCGTTCTCAAAGAAATACAATTCCATCCCGTTAAGGATACCATCCTTCACATTGACCTTCTGGAAGTCAGCGACAAAAAACCTGTCGTTATGGAAGTGCCTGTTAAACTTGAAGGACATGCCGAGGGTGTTAAGGCTGGTGGTAAGCTTCAGCTCAACATGAAGAAATTGAAGGTTAAAGCTATCTATACCGATATTCCCGAACGTCTCGTTATAAATGTAGATTCTCTCGGTCTGGGTAAATCTTTTGCTGTTGGTGACCTGCATTTTGACAAACTTGAGCTCGTTAACGCGAAGAACGCAGTCGTTTGTGCTGTTCAATTGACTCGTGCTGCTCGTGGTGCACAGGCAGCTGCTGCAGCCGCAAAATAAATTTTTGTAACGATAAACTCTTTTGGGATGTGGAAAAGCCTCGGCTTCATCCTCATCCCTTCTTTTTACTCTGAATGAACCGATTTTTAATTGTTGGACTTGGTAATCCAGGACCCGAATATCGCGACACTCGTCATAATATAGGTTTTAGGATAATAACCAAATTAGCCGAAGAATATTCTGCCGAATTCATCAATGAACGGTACGCTTTGAGAACCACTGTCAAAATAAAAAATTGTGAACTGATTCTCATTAAGCCCTTGACCTATATGAATCTCAGCGGAAATGCCGTAAGATATTGGATGGACAAGGAAAAAATTCCTGTGAACCAAATTCTCATCGTCGTCGACGATTTGGCATTGCCATTCGGGGCTATCAGAATCAAAGCATCGGGTAGTGATGCCGGCCATAACGGATTGAAGGACATAGCAGCCAAAATCGGAACATCTTCCTATCCCAGACTTCGATTCGGTATAGGCGATGATTTCTCTAGAGGACATCAAGCTGACTTTGTTCTCGGGGCATTCACCCTTGATGAACGACAGAAACTGCCAGTGAGAATCGAAACCGCCGTTGATGCCATTCGGGCTTTCTGCCTTTCGGGAATAGACTTCGCGATGTGTAACTACAACAACAAATAACCAATGGGTGAAGAAAGAGTTGATAAATGGCTCTGGGCTATGAGGGTTTTCAAAACTCGAACAGTAGCCACTGATTCCTGCAAAAAAGGACGTGTATCTGTAGGACCGACAGCGATTGACTCGGTCGTCGTAAAGCCTTCACGTGTCATCAAGCCGGGTGATATAATCCATGTGAAAAAGCCTCCTGTTACCTGGTCCTTTAAGGTAAAAGCTTTGTCAAATAATCGTTTGGGAGCTAAGTTGGTTCCTGAATATATGGAAAATGTAACTCCGAAGAGCCAGATGGATCTTCTGGAGGTTGTTAAAATCAGCGGATTTGTGGATCGCCGAAAAGGATTGGGCCGACCAACAAAGAGAGAAGGACGGGAATTGTCAAGGTTCGCCGAATCAATTGATGATCCGATTTTCATGGATGAAGATCATGATTTTATCTTCGATTTCGATGAGGATGATTTCGAGAATTGAGAAATAACAGCATCAATGAAATATAACATCGGAAATCCGGCATAGGAAATCACTATACCGGATTTATTTTTTAATCTGACTTTATGGTCGGTTAATGATTTTAATCTTTGTTTTTTGATGATTCTCTTGCATTCTACAATCATCTCTTTATTCGTTATCCCATGCTTCTTCATCAGTAATAGCACATTGAACGCTGCACTCAAAGCTCGTTCGTTGACAGCTCTTTCTATTTTCGGCTCACCGATATTTCTTGACCATTCCTTAAGCCGTTCTGTTGCCTTAAGCACGTCAAACCTTTTTTCGCTCCACCGATTCAGGAAACTTTGGCTATTGTTCCGATAATAATAGACCTCTTTTTCTAATATTGCAATTTTAGATGAATTGTAAAATAATCTTGGGATCAAATCCAAATCCTCATAATAGAGGCTATTTTCAAACCGAACTTTTTCAAACAGAGATTTTCTGAAAAGTTTTCCGGGTGCACCCACAGTAATTTTTGTGTTATTTTGATACAGGGACGACAAAACAGCCTCCAATGGTCCTATCTCTTTTACCAATTCACTTTTCTTGGTGAATCTGTGATTCTTCCTTTCTTTTTTAGTAATTAGCCCTATTATAATGTCCTGGTCGTTGTTTTTGATAACCTCGGCAAATGATTTCAGAGCGCCTGGTAATAACAGGTCGTCGGCATCAACGAACAACAACCAGTCACCCGAAGCTTGTTCGATCCCTGCATTTCTTGCGCTTGAAGGTCCACCATTTTTCTTGGAGATAACTTTTAGCCGTGGGTAAATGTGGGAAAGCCGATTCAGAATCTGCTCAGATTTGTCGATACTTCCATCATTAACTGCTATTATTTCCAACTCACCGGTATAATCCTGTAGAAGCACAGACTCAATGCAGTCGCTGAGATACTTCTCGGCATTGTAAACCGGAATGATAATGGAAATTTTCAAGCTAATCTATCGTGAATAATATGGGTTCAGATGGTTGTGATTCATTGTTCAACCTGTCAAATGAACTGACGGTCAGCCATGTTCCCGACACAATTGTCGAAGGAATCTTTACGCTGTTACTTCCCCTGACGATTGCGACTATGTTTTCAGGGTTGTCGGTCCCTTCTTCCAAGAAAGGAGAATCTAACTTGTAGACGACAAAACCGGCTATGTCGTTGACACTAGGCGTCTCTGACGCCATTATGGGAGCTTTCCAGGTTAATTCATTGCCATCCTTTATTCTTAAGTTTGTAGGTGCATCGGGCTCAAACAAAATGTCTCCCCCGGAAAGCCAAGGATAAAGCGGGGTCAGAGCTTTTGTAGACTGTGCTCCTTTTCTTAGGGCATCATTGATGTCTTTGTAATTCGATGTAACTATTACACTCGGCCACCAAACATTCCCCTGAATGTTGTCAAGCAAACGAGACATTGTGATTTTGGTGTCAAGCTCGTCGTGATCCATACAAACTTTAGCATCCTGACCAATATAAAGATGTCTGCCGAATGTGTGGTCATTCCACCAGTCGGCAAGAACACCCGAGGGTGCGCGCTTATGACCCAATTCCCAATAGAGTTGAGGTACTTGATAGTCAATCCAACCTTCCTTTGCCCATAATATTACATCGGCATACAAATCGTCATAGTTCTGCAATCCATTTGTTTCGCTTCCATCGGGGTCCGAAGCCTTGTTGCGCCATATTCCGAACGGACTGATGCCGAATCTGACCCATGGCTTCATCGAATGAATCACCTGTGAAAGGTCGCTTATCAATAAGTTTACGTTTTCACGACGCCAATCATTAAGACCTTTCCCGTTACCATAAGTTTTGAACGACTTGCTGTCGTTAAACACCTTCCCTTTTACCGGATAAGGATAGAAATAATCATCCATATGGATGGCATCTACGTCATATCGATCCAATATATCGGCAACTATTCCACAAATGTATTCCCGGTTTTCGGGCTGTCCGGGATCAAAATAATATCGTTCGTTGAATACCACGAATCGTTCGGGATGAGTTTGAGTGATGTGGGATGCAGGAATGGTATCCTTGATGTTGAATGAGCGGTAGGGATTTAACCATGCATGTAGTTCCATACCGCGTTGATGGCACTCAGCAATCATGAATTCCAATGGATCCCAATAACTTTCCGGTTCTTGACCTATCTTTCCCGTCAGATATGTACTCCAAGGCTCTATTTTAGAATCATAAAATGCATCGGAACAACATCTGACCTGAAATATTACCGCATTGATGCCAGCCTGCTCCATCAAGTCAAGTTGCTCAGTCAGATAAGATTTGTTTTCTTCAGTTGTTCTTCCGGCGAAATGATTCTGTCCCACTGTATGGAGCCAGGAACCTCGGAATTCTCTCTTTGGATTGATTGCATGACCTTGTAATGTTGTACCAAACAATACCACAAGAATTATTTTTAATATGCTAATTTTTGTTTTCATCAGAATTCTATTGATAAAGTGAGGTTAAATTGTCTTTTCGTTAAATAATTAGGAACCGCATAATTAATCCCGTTTACATCGGAAATCCAATAGTAGCCAGCTACATTAGATATGTCAAGCAAGTTGAATATGTCGAATCCAAGCCATGCTGATTTGATGAATCTACTATTGTAATATTCATCCTCTCTCTCTTTTACCAGAGCATAGGACAATCCTATGTCTATCCTTTTGTAGGATGACATTCTGAAATATCCTTTCTCACCGTAGGTGTTAGGTGAAAACACGGGCAATCCGTCATTCAGAATTCCTCTCAAAAAAAATTTCAGCCTGGGGATCTTCGGGAAATAGTCGGTGAAGTATAGGGCCAAATTGTAACGGCGGTCGGTCGGCATGGGACTTTTGACTCCATCTACTCTTTGGGTCGCATTCATCAAGCCAATGCTAATCCAGGAATCGCTTCCCGACACAAACTCTCCGAATAATCTCAAATCAAGCCCCATTATATTTCCGGTTCCCGAATTTTTTCCCGAATATACGATTTTTAAATTGTCTATTTCGTAAGGAACAAGATTTTTTATGTTTTTATAATAAATTTCGCCTGTAAGCTTGAAAAGTCTTTCAAACGCCCGGAAGGTCTTGTCGGCACCTAAAACAAACTGAAGGCTTCTCGGAGATTTCAGTTCTTTGTTTAGCGAAGTGTAGTAATAAGTTCCGTCGGTCGTGGACGTTTGCCTGAATTCTTTGTAGAAGGGCGACTGGTAATAGACGCCTCCCGACAAACGAAAAACCCAGCCTCTCCCGCTTCCTGGTATATATGAGAGAAGGAAACGTGGAGACAAGATGGTTTCACGATTGAAATTGGTGTGGGATAATCTTAATCCAACGTTTATCCCCAGCAGTCCGTCTTCGCTTATTTTCATTCTCCACGAGTCTTGAATGAAAGTATAAAATCTCAGCATATTGACCGATTGATTAGAAACAAGCGAACGATGCATGAAACTATAGCCGGCTGAATCATGCATTTCCCATTCCCGTGTGTTCTCACTGATTTTTCGGTGGTTGACCCCAAGGCCATAGGTTATATGATTGTTGTTAAAAGCTATGTGTCCTTTGATGTTGGCTTCAAATATTCGGGTCTTGAGACGGTTGCGCTGGTGTTGAAGTGTTTTTCCAATCCCTAATTCACCCTCAAGATTCTCACTACTTTCAACACTCCCTGACTCGTCCAGCCAGTATTCTCCCGATATATCCTGGGTAAGTAGTTCGTTCAGTAATGTGCCTCCCAGGTTAAGGGTGATGTCGGCATTCTTTTTCCATACATAGTTTAGATTCGCTCGACCTTGCCAGCTCTCAAAACGATCATATTCTTTTCCGTCGAAATAGATCCTAAATTGTTTGGCATCATCGATAGTCCCGAAGGTTGTGATCCGTGAAATAGGTGTGAATTTGTAATTATTGATAGCAATGTTGCCGAAAAATCCAATGTTCCATTTTGAATTCAATTTCCCTTGAAGATGAAGCTGATAGTCTAAGAATTTGGGGTCATATTCTCCTTGTTCGTCAAGTGTTGATAAAATTGAACTGTTTTTTCTAAAACGAAAACCGTGAAGTTGAGAAAATCTTTCGGTGGATTGGCCAATAAGCGCCGAGAGGCCCATCAGACTCGCAGTAAGAGACGCTTGAAACTTCTGCGGTCTACGATAGGTGATATCTAATATCGAGGAAATTTTGTCATCATATTCAGCCGAGAATCCTCCGGTGGAAAATTTGATGTTTCCTGTCATCTCAGGGTTTATCACGCTCATCCCCTCTTGCTGCCCACTCGCTATCGATTGCGGACGATAAACCTCCATCCCATTGATATATACGGCATTCTCGTCGAAGGTGCCACCCCTGACATTGTACCCGATCGACAATTCCGATGATGATACAACGCCCGGTAAAGTAGCAAGAAGACTCTCTATATTCCCTCCCGATGCATCACGTGTTTTTCGCGCTATCGAAGCGTCAAGCGATTGCATGCCGTCGGTTTGGGCTTTATATTCGGTAATCTCTACCTCACTCAATGAAATGTTGCTTTTCTTTAATGTAGCGTTGATTATATAACCTTGCTCGGAAAAAGCATGCACGATACTCCTTTGACGTGGCTCATAACCCAGGCAAGTGAACGAAACAGTTACAGTGTCGGCTGCAGCCGTTTCCAACGTGTATTTTCCCTCTTCGTCGGTAAATGTTCCTTGAGTTGTTCCAAGAATGCTCACTGTGACCGCCGGTATAGGTTTATGGTCTATATCGGTCACACGGCCTCTGATCTCTATCCCTTTTGCAAAAAGAGATAATGAACTCAGAAACGTGATTAAGACGGTTATAAGATTAAGAGGCCGCATTATATTGTTTTAACGCGGCCTCTTGATGTTTTATTGCTATTTTTTTAAAGAGTTTTTGACTTCTTTCATGTAATCTTCCAGTCCTAGGAATATCTGCCGCGCCATCTTGGTCCTGAAGTCGGGATCGGCAAGTAGTTCTTCTTCCTGCAAGGAACTCATGAAAAGTCCTTCAACCAACATGTTCGGATAGTCGGTTGGACCGTTCAGCGAAAAGTTGAAGTTACCCACAAGTCCATAGAAAGGTACGTCCATTTCCAGTATCCTTGACGCTATTGCCACTGCCAAAGGACGGTCGAATGTGTGTTTATATAGGGCTGCAGTGCCGGGAGAAGTGAGTGCCCCGCCACCTGAATTGTTGTGGATAGATAACGATAGGTCCACGTTTGCTTCTTTCAGGATTCTTTTTCTTTCGGTCATCGATGGTCCGGTGTCACTATCACGTGTCAATACAACTGTAGCACCGGCTTTTTCCAACATGTCACGAAGTTTCAGAACTATGTCCAGATTCAAATCCTTCTCTTTCAATCCCGATGGGGAGATGGCGCCCGGATATTCTCCACCATGACCTGCATCCAGTCCAATCTTCAAACCTTTCAAACCCTGGCTCGACGGACGATGTCTGACATCAATCGTAAGCGCCGATCCGTTATAGCCGATTGAAAAACCCCATTGATATTTTTCTTTCAGTTTGATTATTACTCTGTAGACATCACCCTCAGTCTGCTCATAAGTGACATAATCGATTATTCCCAAATTCAATGTGCGTTGAGTTATCCAGTTGCTGTTGTCGGTAGCCCCGAATATGTCAATTGTTATCATCGAGGGGTCAATATCCGTTCTGTATTGATAGGCAAGTTTGGTGGGTAAACTGACTGAGACCCTGTCAAATGTGCCTTGATTAGTGATATTCCAGCTTCCGGTGTTTACAACCGGCGTCCATGATGTGCTCGGTTCGGTATACTCCTTGGGAATATATGCAAAACGGTTCTGAGATAGTCTGACACGATATAGTTCTCCCTTCTCTCCATCTATTTTCAGGTTTATGTCGGGAACCAGGAATCCCATTTTAGATCCTCCCAAACGGTCATCACCATTTCCGAACTGAAGATAGGCTCCCTGAGTCGTTTTGACATAGATGGGGGAGTCGTAGTTCATAGTCTTTTCATTGTCTAACGAATTGGGCCTGACTGCCACATCATTCTTCTCTTTTCTGAAAATATTGAAACTTTCCGTCGCGGTTGCGTTTCCCTTTTTTACTGTGACGGTAATGTCGTTTTCTCCCGGTTGGAGGGAAACTTCGCCCCCAAATGATCCGGTTTTATAGACTTTCACATTGGTCCCGTTGATTGTTGCCGAAGCGCCGGGATCGGTCACTCCAACAATCGTTTGTTTCTCAACTGTGACGGTGTCGCGCTTGCCACTGTATATTCTCAAAGAAAGTTCGTCGCTTGAGAATGCCGTTTGTGTTGCTAATAGAACAGCGGCTAAAGTGATGATGGGATTTTTCATGGTTTTTGATATTAATTATTCTATTTCTACAAAAATAGAACTAATATTAATGATATAACCTCATCTCTAAAGATTAATTGTTATTTTTATAGTCAAAAAAGTTAACATTATAATGACAATTGACACTCTTCGAAGCTTGCTGGAAAAAGACCGGTCGGTGCGACGGTTCGATGAAAGCCGTCCTATCAAAAACGAACAATTATTAAGTTTGGTTGAACTGTGCCGTTATTGCGCCTCCGGTAGAAATCTTCAGCCATTGAAATACCTTCCTATCAATGACAAGAAAACATGCAATGAAATTTTCCCGCTTCTGAAATGGGCTGGATATCTTAAGGATTGGGAAGGTCCAAAAGTAGGAGAGCGGCCAGTAGCCTATCTGGTGCAGTGTCTCGACACTCGTATCACTTCAAATCCGCTTTGTGACGATGGACTTCAACTTCAAGCTATAACCCTTGGGACAACCTCATTAGGAATTGGTGCCTGCATTATCAAGTCGTTCAATCTTGAGAAGTTAAAACAAGTTTGCAAGCTGCCCCAATGGGCCGAACCATATTATGTTCTAGCACTCGGATATCCTGTTGAAACAGTTGTAATTGATGACATTAACTCCGACGATCCCGATGCAATCAAATATTATCGCGACAAAGACGAAGTCCATCATGTCCCAAAACGAACACTCGACGATTTGTTAATTTAATGCCAAAAACTTTGTCGATTAAAAAAATGGTTCTATCTTTGTGGCGTTGAAAAGGGGTATTAGCCTAGGCTTACCATACTCAACATTCCATTGCCTTGTGGTGTAAAGGTAGCACGTCGGATTCTGGTTCCGCCTGTGAGGGTTCGAATCCTTCCAAGGCAA
>JAFLTL010000028.1 GCA_022510505.1 Muribaculaceae bacterium
CATGCCATGACACTGCGGATCATGGGGCAAGGATGCGGACGCGACATGTCGCGTCTCTACAGATGCCAGGTTTTTAGGTCGTTATGTTTTAGACAGTTTTGAAAAAAATATTATATTTGCATCAATGACCTTAAATCGAATTGCCAAATTAGTATCTCTTTTTTTATTATTTACTGTTCCTCTTGCCTCTAATGCTATTGGAATCAGTTATTCGCGTAATTTTCCCGATCAACCGACTGTTAATTCAAAGATTTGGAGTATTACATCCGATGAGTTGAGTAATTGGATGTTTATGACAACTAATGAATATTTGGCTTCCTATGATGGAAACCAATGGAAAACATATCCATTGAATAATGGTTCGGAGGTAAGGTCGGTAAATTTTAGCGAAGAGCATGACCGAATCTATGTTGGTGGTATCAATGAGTTTGGGTTTTTCTATCCCGGACAGAACGGTGAGTTGGACTACGTTTGCTTGAGTGATTGTCTTGACGATCGTCGCATGATTGGTAACATATGGGGAATATATCCAACTGGACGAAGGTTGATTCTTCAAGGTGACAACTGCATTTTGGTTTATGAACTGAACGATGTGCACAATTCGAAAGTAATTTATTGCGGCTGTAAAATCGACTGTTCATCAATGATCGACGGCTCTCTGTTTCTTGGAACCGAGCAAGGTCTAAAGAAATTCGACGGTTCAAAAATAGTTGATGTTGAATCAACCCGACTCATAAAAGGAAAAAGAATCAGAGGAATAGAAGAATCGGGGCAAGGATTGTTATTGATTACAGCCAACGACGGTGTGTTCTCCTATGGTTATGGGGTAATGTCGGAGACATCGCTGAAAGAGAAATATCACGGCGAGATTTTTTGTAGTGCGATTTCCGACCGCTATCTAGCATTAGGAACAATCAACCGCGGTGTTTTCATCATAAACCGAGAATCGGGAGAGGTTGAAAACTATAATGAGTCAAACGGGCTATTAAGCAATACTATACTTTCTTTGTGTTTTGATAAGAAAAATAACTTGTGGATAGGACACGACGGTGGTGTGGAGCAACTCTATTTAGATCTTCCGTTGAAGACTTTGAGCAATTCAAAGCTTTCTATCGGATTAGGTTATGTGTCGATTATATATGACAACAAATTATGGGTAGGAACGAATAGAGGTCTCTACAGTCTGGATCTACCTATAAACTATCCTTTGGAGTTCCATAGTATACGCGGTGTGACTGGTCAGGTATGGGGTCTTAAGGAAATTAACGGCCGACTGATGTTATGTCACGACCACGGTCTATTTGAAATAGGAAATGACGGCCGTGCAAAACGAATTGAGGGACTAAACGGTGTTTGGGATATTCAGAAATTGACCTCTGATGGAAGCTGTTTCTTAATTGGTGCCTACGATGGAATCTATACATTGGACTTTGACGAAATGGGGTTTAAAAATTTTAACAAAATAGATGGTTATGATGGAAGCCCATATAATTTTGTTCACGAGGGCGATACTGTAATTTGGATGTGTGAAGGCACCGAAGGGATATCCCGATTAATGATTGACCCCATTAATAAAAGTGTAAAAAGTCACAAACGTTACCTTTTGACAACCAATAATGTCCCGTTGACTCAAAACGTTTTGATCAACAGGGTTGGAAATGAAACTTATATTTTAACGAGGTCGGGAATTTTTAGTTATGACCATAATTTGGATGTGATAAGTGAAAATATTGAAATTAATTCAATATTAGGAAACCGACATTCCTGCATTGAAATAAAGAAATTTGGAGACAATCTTTTCGCATTGAGTAGCCATGAATTAATTCGTTATGAATTATCCAGCGGAAATCGGGTAATAATTCCGTTACTCAGTGACTGGTCAGTACCCCGACCATATGGCGATATTATAGACATCGTAGATGAATCGACAGTTATAATGCCTTCAATGACAGGATACACTTTTGCCGACTTTGACAGTGAGACTTTCACATCGGCCGATCTTTCTTTAGACCCCGGAAAGATAAATTCCTTGACCGTAACTTCGAATGGCGATGCTTCAGTTTTCAATTCAAATTTCATGGGTGTCAGAAATCAAATTGTGTTGAGACCGGACGATAATTCGATTAAGATTAGTTTTGGAAACGATTTTCTATCGAGAAATAAAATTGTGAATTATCAATACCGGTTGGATAATGAACCAATGAGTGAACCCTCTTTCTCAACTGTCAAGGAATATACGAATCTTTCAGATGGCAAACACACTTTCTATTTGCTGACAAACAAGGTTGACGGAACAACTTCAGAGGATTCCATAGATTTTACAATTCAACCGTTCTGGTATAAGACAAATATAGCTAAGACAGGATATTTACTACTGATAGTGGCTATAATTCTTTTTGGTTCTTATTTATTGCGTCGACGTTTTGAGAGGCAGAATGCAAAACTGATACTTCAAAAGGATAAAGAGCTTCAACGTCAACAAGAATTGTATGAACACGAAGAGAAGCTGAAAAATGAAAAGATTGAATTGCTAGAGAAGGAGAAGCTTCAGCTTGAGTTGAACCGCAAGACTCAGGAACTTACGAATCTGCTGGTTGGAGAGGCTAATAAAAATGAGATTCTTTCGTCAATCAAACAGGAGCTCCAATCAATCTATAGAAGCTCGGGTTTATCAACTGAAGCCAGAAAATCCATCAAGTCGTTGCAGAGTCGCATTGATGTAGGTATGGACACGGGGGAGATTCTGAAAAGAGCGGGAGAGGAGTTTGATCTACTTTATAATGATTTTACAAAGAATCTACGTTTAACTTATCCCGACTTGTCTAATAACGACATCATGCTATGTTCCTATCTTAAGATGAATTTGTCTACAAAGGAGATAGCGCCTTTGATGAACGTTTCAACACGAGGTCTTGAAACAATGCGCTATAGGTTGAGGAAGAAGCTTGGTTTGGATCGTGATGAAAGTTTGTCAGGTTTTCTGGCAAATTTCAGTAACTGAAAGGTCGGCGTTAGCTGCAATTGTTGCAATTAGATAAAGGAGTGCGTATTTTATGTTGTATAACATAAAATATTTAAGTCATTGCATAACAATAAAATACATACTATAAGCGTAATAATGACGTAGTAAAAAATTATAATTGACGTATTTGTGTGAGTTGATTATGCAATGGTTTTATATGCCGTATTATATATATTTGCGAAAAATAATTAGTAATAGTTTAACAATCATGAAATTTGTTCATTCGACTGTTTTGTTTTTGACATTCGCATTGATATCATGCGGAAACGACAATGGTAACGAGCCTCAAGGTGGAGGTGGATCGAGTTCATCTGGTAAAAATATTACCATTTCTTCTTCATCGGATTGTTCAAACCTTAGCGCTGAAGCTCAACAAATAACTGTAAATGTTTTATGCGACGGTGACTGGAGTATCTCGTCTGATTCCCAATGGCTCACACATTTTCCCTCAGGAGGTGTCAAAAACTCGGCTTCCGATGTAAAAGTTAATATTGCAAAGAATGACGGTTTTGAAAGTCGAACCGGTATACTGACTGTGAAATCGGGTCAATCTTCGAAGCAACTTTCTGTAACCCAGAAAGCAGCAGCAAAAATCGAGCTGTCGACTTCATCAATCATTTTTGGAGGTCAAGAATCAGAATCAACTATTACAGTAAATTCCAACACTACATGGCGAGCATATAGCGAGGAAAGCTGGTGTAAGGCTACGCCATCAAACGGAGGTGCCGGTTTAACCACAGTGACTGTGAAGGTGGATGCTAATGATAGTTCTTCGGAGCGTCAAGCCACATTATATATAGAAGCCGATGGTTTGGTGGTACCGGTAGCGATTTCACAATTAAATGACGAGATAACAGTTCCCGAGGGTTATACTCTCGTATGGCATGATGAATTCAATGAAGGAACATCATTGAACAGTGATTGGACCTATGAAGTGCAAAAATCGGGTTGGGTCAATAATGAACTGCAGAATTATGTAAAAAATCCTATTGACGGAAAGAATACTGTCGAAATTAATAACGGCTTCCTAAATATAAACTGTTTTAAGGCTAATGATGGTAAAATTTATTCCGGAAGAGTATATGCTATGGCAAAGAGCGGATGGACTTACGGATACATAGAGGCAAGGATAAATCTTCCTTCCGGTAAGGGTACCTGGCCTGCTTTCTGGATGATGCCCGTAAACTTTAAATCTTGGCCCGATGACGGAGAGATGGATATAATGGAAGAGGTGGGAGTTGTTCCCAACGAAGTTTCGTCAAGTCTTCATGCACGTGGTCATTATCACGTTGAGAATACTCAGGTGACAGCGGCCAGAAAACTGCCTGGAGCTGAAGGAAGTTTTCATGTATATGCCATGGAATGGACTCCTGAGGTAATAACAACATTTGTAGACGGTCAGCCTCTTTTGACGTATAGAAATGATGGTTCGGGTGATCGCAACTGGCCATATCATACACCTTTTTATGTGATATTGAATCTTGCATGGGGAGGAGACTGGGGAGGCATGAACGGTGTTGACGAGTCAGCACTGCCGGTCACGATGCTGGTTGATTATGTCAGAGTATTCCAAAAACAGTAAAAATATAACCAATTAACCAATCATAAACATTAATAGCATGAAAAAACTTTTATTGCTTTTCTGCCTATTGTTTTCTCTGGTGGTGACGGCTCAGACTGTTACGGTCCAGGGTACTGTCATGTCGGCAGAAGACGGTGAACCCATGGTGGGTGTAACTGTAAAGGAAAAAGGAACCGATCGTGCTGTTGCAACCGATGTGGACGGCAAGTTCACCATTCAGGCAACGGTCGGCAATGTTTTGGAACTCAGTTATGTGGGTTATGACAAGTTGTCTTATCCTGTTAAAGGTGAAGCTACGAATCTTGAGCTTTACATGAAGGAAGATTCCCAGCTTTTGGATGAAGTTGTGGTTGTAGGTTACGGTACACAAAAGAAAAGCGTGGTGACTGCAGCCATTTCTAAAATTGATGATGAAGCTATTGCCCAAACTTCTCCAGTCAGGGTAGACAATGCTTTGAAGGGTCTGACATCGGGTGTGACCGTAACTTCATCCAACGGTCAGCCCGGATCTGCTTCGCAGGTGCGTATCCGTGGTATTGGAACCATCAACAATTCGGATCCTCTGTATATAGTCGACGGAATGCCGATTGAAGGAGGTATAGATTATCTGAATCCGACCGATATCAAGAGTATCGAAATCCTTAAAGATGCTGCTTCGGGAGCTGTTTATGGAGCTCGTGCAGCAAACGGTGTCGTGCTGGTTACCACAAAGAATGGTTCAAGCGGTCGCGCTAAAGTTACCTATGATTTCTCCTACGGATGGCAATATCATTCCAAGTCTTTGCGCATGTTGAATGCTACGGAGTATGCCATCATGAAGAATGAAGGATATCTCAACATCGGTCAGGATGCCCCATATGCAAATCCCTATAGCTACGGAAAAGGATATGACTGGCAGGAAGCTCTATTCAACGATGGCGCTCCGGTTCAAAACCACCAGCTATCGGTTTCGGGTGGTTCCGAAGCGGTCAACTATTATCTTTCTTTGGGCTACTACGATCAAGAAGGTATAGTTGGAGGTGACTGGGGACAATCCAATTACAATCGTTTGACTCTACGCTCTAATACGGTTTATAAAGTATTTGATGAATCGAAGAACCGTAACTTTTTGAACAGCCTGACTCTTACCGCGAATCTTTCCTATGCCCGCATACATTCAAGGGGTATTGCAAACGGTCAGTTCTACGGAGCTCCGATTACGAATGCTTTAGGTATGTCTCCGCTACTGACTCCTACTTTATACGGGGAACTCGCTCAACAACAGCTGGACTATTTCGCATCTAACCCCAATTATGTTCCACGCTATGATGAGAACGGCGGTCTATATACTGTTCCGGAAGCGTGGGGTGGAGGTTATCAGGAATTGACCAATCCGTTCTATGCATTCTCTTTCCCTGCAGGTAAAAACTGGAGCCACAAGTTTGTAGCGAACTTCATCGGTGAACTTCAAATTTGGGATGCTATCAAATATCGCATAAGTTATGGTGCCGATCTCAGTTTCTGGGGAAGCGAATCACATAGTGAGGCATCCTATCACAGTAATCTGAATTACACAAATCCTGAAAAAGCTTCGGCTACATCAAGTTGGAACCGTGGATACACGTGGCAGATAGAAAATGTCCTCACCTATGACAAGAATTTTGGAGAAAACCATGTTAATGTTGTGATAGGTCAGTCGGCAAAAGAATCTAAAGGTTATTATTTAGGTGCTTCGGCTAACTTCCTTTTTAATTATGACAAACCTTATGTAGATGTTGCACAAGCTCAGGCCGGAACCTCCGAAGGTGGTCAGAATCGTAATGGATGGGCCGGTCCCAACAATGCATGGCCTCGCCTCCTTTCTTATTTCGGTCGTGCTTCCTATGACTATGCGGGTCGCTACATGATACAGGCAACTGTTCGCCGCGACGGTTCATCCCGTTTCGGTTCCAACAACAAATGGGCGACATTCCCATCTTTCTCATTAGGATGGAATCCTACAAACGAATCGTTCCTACAAACCCGTCCCGAATGGTGGACATCTACAAAAGTTCGTGTATCATGGGGTAAGAACGGTAATGAATCAATCGGTGACTTTGCTTACACTGTGCTGACAAATACCGGCAATAACTTCTACTTTGGTCCTGAGGGTTCGGGTCAGACAATGGGTTCAAAAGCTTCAGGTTTGGCAAACCCAGACCTTCGTTGGGAGGAATCGACTCAGACTGACATTGGTCTGGATTTCGCATTTTTGAATTCATCCCTCCAATTCACAATTGATTATTATAAAAAACGCACCACCGGTATGCTGATGACCATGCAGGTTCCCACTTATGTCGGTGAATCCAAGCCTATAGGTAACGTTGGTAAGATGGACAACTCTGGTGTTGAATTGGAGCTTCGCTGGAACCGTAATTTCGGAGATTGGACAGTCAACTTTGGTGGTAACTTGACATACCTTAAGAACAAGTTGATTGAATACGGTAATACCGAAGGTTACGCAAATCTTGATAACAACCCTACAGCCGGCACGATTACCCGTGCTGAAAACGGTATGGTGTTCCCTTATTTCTACGGATTCAAAACTGCCGGAATTTTCCAGACTCAGGCTGAGGCTGATGCGTACAATGCACAATATGGTCTCGAAGCCGGTAACACATATTTCGCTAACCCAGGTGATGTTATCTATCTTGACAGCAACGGTGACGGAACAATTTCGACTGATGACCGCACAATGTTAGGTAAAGGTTTGCCCGACTGGACTTACGGATTCAACTTTGGAGTAAATTGGAAGGGATTGTCATTGACAGCCTATTTCCAAGGGGTATGGGGTAACAAGATTTATGATGCTTCACTTCGTGGCGATACACCTGCCAAAAACATGCCGGGCTGGATGCTCGACCGCTGGACCGGAGAGGGTACTTCAAACAAAATTCCTATCTACAAGATGGGAGATGCAAGAAACTGGCAGTCTTCCGACATTTATCTGCATGATGGTGCCTACTGCCGTCTCAAGAATATCACTCTTTCCTATAATTTGCCATCGATGTGGATTCGTCGCATAGGTCTTGACAATTTCCGTCTTTACCTAAGTGCGGAGAACCTGTTTACAATTACTAAATACCGTGGATTTGATCCGGAAATTGGCTCGGGAACAGGAATCGGTATTGACTATGGAGTTTACCCGCAGGCTCGTGTATTCACTGTTGGATTTAACATTTCTATCTGATAGATATCAATAATTTAACCATGAAATTAGAAACAATGAAAATTAAAAATATATTTCTTGGTCTGTCGGTAGTCGCATCGGGTGCTGCAATTACTTCTTGCGGAACCGACTGGCTGGAGGTCCTGCCGAATCAGGACGAAACCGTCGAGGTTTATTATTCAACCGATGCAGCAATTCAGGAAGCAGTTGTGGCAGCTTATGATCCAATGCATTGGTTTGACTACGCCAACAACTATACCGGCTTGAATGTCTATCCCGAAATGATGACCGATCAGTGTTATCCCGGTGGAGGTGATGTTAATGACATGTCGATGTGGAAAGAAATGTTCAATTTCACTATCAACCCAACGAACGTTCTTGACTGTAACTATTCTAACGCTTATTCTGGAGTTAAACGTTGTAACGATGCCCTCCATTATATGAATGACTTCGATGTGCCTGACATGACTGAAGCAAACCGCAGATATTATGAGGCTCAGTGTCTGGCCCTGCGCGTATTCTTCTATAACCAACTCTGGCACTGGTGGGGAAACATTGTTTACTATACTGAGAATCTTTCGGGAAATTATCTGGGTACCCAGTATTCTGCTGACGAGGTTTATGAATTCATGATCAGTGATCTTGAAAGCATTCTTGCCAATAATCCATTAAAATGGAAATCAGAGACCAAAGATTTGGGTCGTATCACGACTCCGTTCGTTTACATGCTCTATACTGAAATCGTAATGTATCAGAACGACCAGTCTCGTTTCGGTAAAGCTTTGGAATACATGAAGGAAATCATTAACTCTTCCGAATACAGTCTTCATCCTGATTATGCAGCTATCTGGGATGTTGCCAACGAGTGGTGTAGTGAATCGATCTATGAGATCAACTATTCTGATGTCAATGGTGCCCGTAACTGGGGCTGGGGTGGAACTGCCGGCGGAACTGTTGTTCCTGCCATGATAGGTGCCCGTGGATATGATATGCGTGACGGCATACATGACGGATCGGGTTGGGGCTTTTGCACAGTTCGTCAATCGGCTGTCGATGCTTTCGAAAGTGGTGATGTTCGTTTGGCCGCTTCAGTATGGACTCCTGAAGAAGGTTCATATACGATTGGTTATCAGGATACGGGCCACTTTTTAGCAAAGTATTCACCTATTATCGGAGGAAATGCAGGAAACATAGCTGATGCTCTGTTGAATTATAATAACAATCTTCGTTTGTATCGTTATTCCGAAGTTCTTCTCAATGCAGCTGAACTCGTTGTTCGCGGAGCTGGAAGCGGTGATGCCCAAGGATGGCTCGATCAGGTACGTACTCGTGCCGGTCTCGGTTCAAAAACAGCTAATCTTGAGAATATCCTCAATGAAAGAAAGAATGAATTCTTAGGCGAAGGAAAACGTTACTGGGATATTATTCGCAGCGGTTTGGGAACTAAGATTCTTGTTCCAGATGATGAAATCGCCGATGGACGTAAAGGGACTTATACTGACAACAAGAAGTATATTCCTTTCCCCCAGAATGAAATAGACCAGGCTTATGGCACAATTGTTCAAAATCCATATTAATCCACGCATTAAATCTTAGAATCAATGAAAATGAAAAATATATTTAGACTTTCAGCGTTGCTCGGAGTGGTTCTTGCCATGACGGGTTGCTCGGAAGACAAGATTGTAACCGTGGATCCTAACGGACTACCCCAGGCTAGCGATTACAATATCAACGTGTCGGTGGATCAGACAACCAACACCTTTACCTTGTCGGTTGACAATCTTAAGGGTGTTTATCCGGTATGGAGGGTGTATGCCAATACAAGAAATCCGGAGACTCCCTCGGTTCGTTCTACCAGCCACGTAGTAACCGGCGTCATTAAAAACAAAGGTGATTATAACGTTGAACTCCAAATAGGTAACCGTAATGGAGTATCGGAAGGTGTTAGAACAGCAGTGATCCACATCGACAAAGATATGAAGGATCCCAATGCTTTCTACGGATATAAATATGATTCAGCGTTCAATCTATGGAAATCGGCAAATGTGGCTTTGGGAAGCACATGGTTTGCCAACAATGACTGGGGCGAACTAAATCCTCAGCCATCGGTAGAAGTCAGCAATGAAGTGATTGCGTTGCACACTCCATCCGACATGGGTAACTCTCAGTGGCAAGGACAGGTTCATGTTGTAACTGACATTCCTGTTTCTTCCGACACCAATTATGACTTCTCCTGCTATGTTGACTGTCAGATTGATTGTAATGTGACTGTTAAAGTTCAGAAGGACGGGGATGACGATACCTATTTCTCAGTTGGTCCTTATCCTTTCAAAGCCGGTGGCGATGTGTTCCATTTCAGCGATCTCCCGGGATTTGACGGAACTTTGAAGATTGCTTTTGACTTCGGAGGTTATCCGGACACTGATTTCGAAATATCCAACATCGTCTTTAAAGATCATGCCAACGACGACGGAACTGTCTTCCCCGAAGAAGGCGGTGGTGAAGAAGGCGGTGGCGAAAGCTTCGGCGGTTTTGTCTATGACAGTGATGTCAATATGTGGAAAGTAGCCGACATCTTCTTACAGAGCACATGGTTTGCCAACAATGACTGGGGCGAACTGAACCCACAACCCGATGTAGAGGTTTCCAATGATGTTATTTTCCTCCACACTCCTGCGGAAATGGGTAATTCTCAGTGGCAAGGACAGGTTCATGTAGGTACTAATATTCCTGTACAAGCCGACCAGAACTATGATTTCTCATGCCACCTCTACAGCGATTTAGCCGGGAAGGTTACTGTAAAAGTCCAAATGGATGGCAATGACGATGTAATGTTCGGTGATATGGGAGCTCAGAAGGACATCAAAGCCGGTGACAATGTGATTTACTTCATGAATCAGCCGGGATTTGACGGAACTCTTAAGATTGCCTTCGACTTTGGCGGTTTGATTGACAGTGATATAGAAGTTTCTGATATCGTATTCAAAAATGCAGCTGATGATGATGGTACTGCTAAACCGGCTGTTTGGGACGATGCGAAGAACATGTGGAAGGGTTACGACGTTACTGGTCTCTACTATGCTACAGGTAATGATTGGTCAGGCCTTCCAGATTATGAATATGAAAGAACCGATGATGGTTACTGGATTTATCTTCCTACCGAGACAATGAATCAGTGGCAAGCCCAGATGCATATTGCTACCGATATCATGACAGATTCATCCCATAAATATGATTTCAAGATTACGTTCAACTGCTCAAATGCAATCGATGGCGTGACTGTTAAGTTCCACCCCGATGGTGACGACGGTACATTCTATATGGAAGACCGTGTTTCCTGTCCAGCAGGTAAGGCAACGACTTTCAAATGGGAAAATCTTTCCGGTATTGATGCCGATGTACCATGGGTTCTGACTCTTGACTTTGGTGGAAATCCAGCCGATACTGAAATAGAAGTTTCCGGCTTACATTTCCAGGAACATTAATCATAGAATAATCGGTAGACATGAAGATTGACTGTTAGTACTATACTCAAACCGATTGTTTACCATGGGGCGTATGTAATCCCACTATGCATGCGCCCCTTTATTTTAAAAACGATGAGAAAGAATATATTTTGGCTTGTATGTGCCATCGCCGGCATGTACTGGACTTCATGTAGCGTTTCGAAAGAGAATAAACCCCAGGATGTGGATTTTGTCAAGGTCGATGGACATGACCTGATAACACCCGACGGCGAGAAATTGCTGATTAAAGGAACCAACCTTGGCAACTGGCTCAACCCCGAAGGGTATATGTTCGGATTCGGACGCACTAACTCGGCGGGAAAAATCAATGAAGCGCTCTGTGAAGTCGCAGGTCCTGAATTCATGAAGAAATTCTGGAAGAAATTCAAAGACCAATATATCACCAAAGCCGATATCGATTATATCGCGTCTCAAGGCGTCAACACGATAAGGGTCCCGTTCCATTACAAATTGTTCACCGACGAGGATTATATGGGCCTCACCGGCAACCAGGACGGGTATGCACGTCTCGACAGTGTGGTCGAATGGTGCCGTGAGGACAATCTCTACGTCATTCTCGACATGCACGACGCTCCGGCTGGCCAAACCGGTGACAACATCGACGACTCCTATGGCTACCCCTGGTTGATGGAGAGCCCCGAAGCTCAGGAACAATTCTATGGCATTTGGCGTGAGATCGCCGACCATTACAAGAACGAACCGGTAATCCTGGGATACGAACTGATCAACGAACCCGTCGCAACCTATTTCGAGAATCAGGATGAACTGAACGGTAAATTGATGGATGTTTATAAGCAGTGCATATCAGCTATCCGAGAAGTCGATCCTAATCATATTATATTGATCGGTGCGCCGCAATGGAACTCAAATTTCAGTCCTGTCAATCCCGATGATTTTAATGATGACCCTCAGGTGATGTACACTTGTCATCGCTATGGTGGTCCGGCTACTGCTGAGGCGATAGGTAATTACATAGAATTCCGCAATCGTTCCAACCGTCCCATGTATATGGGTGAAATTGGTCATAATACCGATCAATGGCAGGCTGATTTTGTGGCGGTGATGAAGGATAACAATATCGGTTACACTTTCTGGCCTTACAAGAAATGCTATGATTCCTGCATGAACGGTTTCGGATTGCCCGAAAGCTGGAAAACTATAGTAAGTTATGCTGAAGGTCCTCATGAAACTTATTCCGAGATTCGTGAGGCCAAAGTGAATCACCAGATTGCACAGGAAGCTTTGACACAACTTCTCGATAGCATAAAGTTCGAGAACTGTCATCCCAATCTAAGCTATATAAATTCATTAGGACTTAAATAAAATGAAAAAGATACTTCTTCCCACAGTCACACTACTGTTTTCATTAAGCGTGTCATCAAAGACGACGCCGGTCTATCTTGATCCATCAGCCCCCTTGGAAGATAGAGTCGAAGATGCTTTGTCACGAATGACTCTCGAGGAGAAGATTGGAGTAATTCATGCTCAGTCGAAATTTTCTTCAGCCGGTGTGCCCCGTTTGGGAATACCAGAATTATGGACAACTGACGGACCTCATGGGATACGTCCCGAAGTTCTATGGGACGAATGGGAGCAGGCTGGATGGACCAATGATTCATGTATAGCATTTCCGGCTCTAACATGTCTAGCTGCGACATGGGATCCCGAAGTATCTTATTTATATGGTAAAAGCATCGGTGAAGAGGCTCGATACAGGAAAAAGGACATTTTGTTGGGCCCCGGTGTGAATATCCTCAGAACTCCACTAAACGGAAGAAATTTCGAATATATGGGAGAAGATCCCTATCTAGCGTCCGTTATGGTTGTTCCCTATGTAAAAGGGGTACAGGATAACGGTGTGGCAGCTTGTGTGAAACACTATGCCTTAAACAATAATGAAGTGAACCGTCACATGACAAATGTGATTGTAGATGACCGCACCCTCTATGAGATTTATCTTCCGGCTTTTAAGGCTGCAGTTGAAGGAGGTCATGCATGGAGTATAATGGGAAGCTATAATCTATATAATGATGAATGGAATTGTCATAATTCCCGTCTCTTGAACGATGTTCTGAAAGGAGAATGGGATTTCGATGGGGTAGTAGTTTCCGACTGGGGAGGGACTCACATAACGGATCAGGCCATTACAAACGGTCTGGATTTGGAGTTTGGAAGTTGGACCAATGGTTTATCCGCAGGCACATCTAATGCCTATGACAATTATTTCATGGCTTATCCTTATCTGGAAAAAATCAAGTCGGGAGAGGTCGGCACCGAGGAACTTGATAATAAAGTCCGAAGAGTTCTTCGTCTTATGTTCCGCACTAATATGGACTCATCACGTCCCTATGGTTCCATGGCGTCGGAATCACACATGAAGGCTGCCCATAAAATAGGTAGTGACGGAATCGTGTTGCTAAAAAACGACGGAAACATTCTTCCATTATCAACCGAGAATAAACCTACGATTGCAGTGATTGGTGAGAATGCAATTAAGATGATGACTGTGGGTGGTGGAAGTTCCTCTCTTAAGGCAAAATATGAAATTAGTCCACTGGAAGGCATCAGGAATCATTTTGGCGACAAAGCCAATGTTGTTTATGCTCGAGGTTATGTAGGTGACCCATCCGGGGAATATAACGGTGTTGTAACAGGTCAGGATCTCAGTGACAACCGCAGCGAGATGGAACTGATTAAGGAAGCTAGAGAGGTGGCAACCAATGCTGATTATGTCATAATTATTGGCGGCCTAAATAAATCGGCGGGTCAGGATTGTGAGGATTCAGACCGTGCTGACATGAAGCTTCCCTACAATCAGGACAAACTGATAGAGGCTGTAGCAGAAGTAAACCCCAAAACAATCTATATCAACATCTCAGGAAATCCGGTAGAAATGCCATGGGTTGATCAAGTTCCGGTGATATTGCAGGGATGGTATCTCGGCAGTGAGGCCGGTAACGCCTTAGCTTCGGTTCTATCGGGAGAAGTAAATCCTTCAGGCAAGTTGCCCATGACATTTCCACAAACATTAGATCAAGTTGAGTCACACAGACATGGATCTTATCTTGGGAAGCCACGCAATGACGGAACACCATTTGTCGATAATGAATATGCCGAGGGCATTTATGTTGGTTATCGCGGTATGGATAAGAATAATTTCACCCCATTGTTTCCGTTTGGTCATGGTTTGAGCTACACCGACTTTAAGTATGGCGACATAAAGACCGATTTGCTTGAAAACGGATTGATAGAATTGAGACTTAACGTGACAAATTCAGGTAAGATTGCCGGAGCCGAGGTTGCACAACTCTATATCTCAGACCCGGAATGTTCAGTTCCGCGCCCGGTCAAAGAGCTAAAAGGCTTCAAGAAAGTCTATCTGGAACCGGGAGAAACAAGAGAAATTGTTTTTCAGGTGTCTCCTCAGGACTTGAGCTACTTCGATGTCGAGTCCCACGGTTGGAGGCTTGAGCCTGGAATGTTCGAGGCATCGGTTGGTTCATCTTCAAAAGACATAAGAAGTAAAACACGGTTTGCAGTAGATTAAAAATAAATTCTGTAACTTTACGTCAAAATCTGATGCTATGAAGAAAACTGTATTATTATCAGCTCTTGTAATGACAATAGTTTCATGTAACAAGACCCCACAGTTGGGAAAAGACTCCCTCGATGACGTAATCAACGCAATGACCCTGGAGGAAAAAGTCCATTTCGTGATAGGAACAGGTATGGAGGGTTTTGAAGATGGTGACAGTGCCGTTATAGGTGAAACACGCAGTATCGTGCCCGGTGCGGCTGGAACAACTTATCCCATTGAGCGATTGGGTATCCCGGCAATTGTATTGGCCGATGGTCCCGCAGGTTTACGCATCAATCCGACGCGAGAAGGAGATGAGCAGACCTATTATTGCACTCACTTTCCGATTGGCACTCTCCTTGCATCGACTTGGAATCCTGAACTGGTCGAGGAAGTTGGTAATGCAATAGGAAATGAGGTCCTGGAGTATGGAGTAGATGTTCTTCTTGCTCCGGCTTTGAATATTCATAGAAATCCTTTAAACGGAAGAAATTTTGAGTATTATTCCGAAGATCCCTTGATCAGTGGGAAAATTGCGGCTGCCTATGTAAAAGGTGTGCAAAAAAACGGTGTTGGCACCTCGATAAAACATTTTGCTGCCAATAACCAGGAAACGAACCGAATGGGAAATGATGCAAGAATATCTCCGAGAGCTCTGCGTGAGATATATCTGAAGGGTTTTGAAACAGCTGTCAAAGAGTCCCAGCCATGGACAGTGATGTCCTCCTATAATTATGTAAACGGTGAATACACCTCGGAAAATCCTGAACTTTTGACCGAAGTTCTTCGCGATGAATGGGGTTATGACGGTGTTGTCATGACCGATTGGTTTGGCGGCAAGGATGCCGTTAAACAGATGAAAGCTGGAAATGAAATGCTTCAACCCGGCTATGCAAAGCAAGGTGAGGCTATTCTGGGTGCCGTTCAGAATGGGGAGCTCGATGAGGCTGTCCTCGATCAGAACGTTCGCAAAATTCTTGAATTAATACTTCAAACTCCCCGTTTCAAAGGTTATAAATACTCTAATAAGCCCGATCTTGAAGCCCATGCCAAAGTGACTCGACAGAGTGCTACCGAGGGAATGGTGTTGTTGAAGAATGACAATAATACCCTTCCGTTGAACGATGATACCAAGAACGTTGCATTGTTTGGCGTGACTTCTTATGAGTGGATTCCGGGTGGAACAGGTTCGGGAAATGTTAATCGTGCCTACACTGTTTCGTTGCTTGATGGTTTTAAAAATGCGGGTTATACGGTTGATGAAAAGGTCAAGAATGCATATGATAAACATATCGCATCTGAGAAAGAACGTCAGGCGGCTATCAACGGTTCCAACTGGTCTAAAGTGATGTTTAGTGGTGAACGTCCTGTGGAAATGAACTTCTCCAAAGGTGAACTTGATGACATCGCGTCGACAAATGATTTGGCTGTTATCACTATTGGAAGAAATTCGGGAGAGTTTTTTGACCGTAAATCAACCGACTTTACATTGACAAAGGAAAACAAACAGCTAATCGACGATGTTACCAGAGCATTTCACAATGTTGGTAAGAAGGTTGTGATAGTTTTGAATGTGGGAGGTGTCGTAGAAACAGAATCGTGGAAGAATAAGCCCGATGCAATACTTCTTGCCTGGCAAGGTGGACAGGAGGGTGGCAACAGTGTCGTTGACATTCTCAAAGGTGACAAGTATCCCTCAGGAAAGTTGACCATGACATTCCCCAAGTCTCTTGACGACCATTATTCCACCAGAAATTTCCCCGTCGACCAGGAATCGAGCATCGACATTACTGATAAGACTCTTGAAAACGGAAACCGCAAGGATGTCGATTATACTAACTATGAGGAAGATATTTACGTTGGCTACCGTTATTTTGATTCGTTCGACAAGGAAGTTTCCTATCCTTTTGGTTATGGTTTGTCCTATACTGAGTTCGAATATGGAACTCCGCAGATTGATAATGACGGGGAGATCATCAAGGTTTCCGTTCCGGTCAAAAATGTTGGAAAACATGTCGGTAAAGAAGTTGTTCAACTCTACGTTTCCGATCCCAATTCGAAAGAACGTAACAAGCCTTCCAAGGAACTGAGAGCGTTCTACAAGACCAAAGAACTTTCTCCGGGCGAGGAGGAAATTGTCGTTCTGAGCCTTACCCCAGCCGATTTAGCTTCTTTCGATGAAGCAAGTTCTTCCTGGGTCGTAGACGAGGGTGACTATGATATTCTGATTGGCGCATCCTCTCGTGACATTAGGGACAAGTTGACTGCAGCGGTCAAAGGTTCGTCGAAGAAAACCGGTGACGTTCTGCACCTAAAAGAAGACATCAATAGACTGAAGAGATAACCACCTAAAGTTCTTCATCTGGTAATGAAGAGCAATTACGAGTTTAAAATAAAGGAATGAGAAAGTGTCTCATTCCTTTATTTTTTGTATCTTTGTTTGTTGATTTAAATCTTACGTTTTACATGTCAGAAGATCTAAACCTCAATGAAGATCGAATCATAAAGATTGACATTGAGAATGAAATGAAATCGGCCTATATCGACTACTCGATGTCGGTAATAGTGTCGCGCGCCTTGCCCGACGTTCGTGACGGTCTGAAACCGGTTCATCGTCGTGTTTTGTTCGGAATGAACGAAATGGGTAACACATCGAATCATCCCCACAAGAAATCCGCTAACTGTGTCGGTGAGGTAATGGGTAAATATCATCCTCATGGCGACAGTTCTATATATGGGACGGTAGTGCGTCTCGCCCAACCTTGGGCATTACGCTACACTTTGGTTGACGGTCACGGAAACTTCGGTTCTATAGATGGCGACAGTCCGGCGGCCATGCGTTACACCGAGGTTCGCTTAGAAAAAATGGGAGAGGAAATGCTGGAAGATATCGACAGCGAGACAGTTGATTTCCAGCCTAACTATGATAATTCACGTCAGGAACCTGTTGTTTTGCCCACACGTTTTCCGAATCTTTTGGTCAACGGTGCGGCAGGTATAGCAGTTGGTATGGCTACGAATATGCCGCCTCACAATCTGACTGAGTCGATTAATGCCTGTTTGGCTTTGATTGACAACCCGGAGATGACTATTCCGGAGCTGATGCAGATTATCGTTGCTCCGGATTTCCCCACAGGAGGTACCATTTATGGTTATTCGGGAGTCAAGAATGCTTATGAGACGGGTAGGGGACGAATCCTCATTAGAGCGAAGACCGAAATAGAGACGGAGAAAGACCACGAAGTAATAGTTGTTAAGGAAATACCTTACAATGTAATCAAATCGGACCTTATTGAATACATCGCCGATTTGGTGAACGAAAAGAAACTCGAAGGTATAGCCGATATTAACGACGAGAGTGACTACAAGGGTATGCGCATTGTGATAAAACTTCGCAGCGATGCAAATGCCAACGTTGTCCTCAATAAGCTCTATAAGATGACTCAGATGCAGTCGTCGTTCAGTGTGAACAACGTTGCCCTTGTTGGTGGTCGTCCTAAGACACTTAACCTTAAAGAACTTCTGCAGTCATTCATCGATCATCGTCATGAGGTCGTGATTCGTCGAACAAAATTCGAACTAAGAAAGGCAACCGAAAGGGCTCACATCCTAAGTGGTTTGATTATAGCATCTCAGAACATTGATGAAGTCATCGCGATAATCAAGAGCTCTGCCTCTACTGAAGAAGCACGTGAAACCCTGCAACAGAGATTCAGTCTTTCACCCGAACAAACCGCTGCAATAGTTGAAATGCGTCTCCGCCAGCTAACCGGTCTGGAACAAGACAAGTTGCGCAAGGAGTTCGAGGACCTACAGGTTGAAATTTCCCGTCTTGAGAGCATCCTCAATGATGACTCGGTTTGTCGGCAGGTTATAAAGGATGAGTTGGTTGAAATTCGTGATAAATATGGTGATGAGCGCCGAACCGAGATAGATTATGTAGCCGGGGACTTCAATGCCGAGGATTTTTATGCTGACGACGAGATGATTATCACTCTTTCCCACATGGGATATATCAAACGCACTCCTCTTTCGGAATTCAAGGCGCAGAATCGTGGTGGTATGGGTTCCCGTGGCAGCACTACCCGTGAGGAAGATTTCATTGAGTACATCTATCCGGCTTCAATGCACAACAACCTTCTCTTCTTTACCAAGAAGGGATTGCATTATCGCTTGAAGGTTTATGACCTACCCGAAGGAACGAAGCAGTCAAAGGGAAGGGCAATTCAGAATATACTGAATATTGACCCCGACGATGCAATTACATCGGTCATCAAGGTCAAGGATGTAAAGGATCCGTTACTCAATCTCGTGTTTGCGACTCGCAAGGGTGTGGTCAAGCGAACCGCATTGGTAAATTACTCTAGCTCGATAGCCGCCAAAGGCGTTAAGTCCATGGCTATTGATGATGACGACAAACTGGTTGGAGTTGAATTGACCGATGGTAATTACCAGATAATGTTAGCCAACAAGAATGGTCGTGCTATTCGTTTCCATGAGGATCAGTTGAGGCTTAGCGGCCGCACCAGCGGTGGAGTTCGCGGAATGAAACTTGACGAAGGTGACGATGAGGTGATCGGACTAGTAGCAGTTCCGTCGGATTTGGATCCCAGTGTTTTGGTTCTCTCGGAGAACGGCTACGGTAAGAGGTCTGATCTCGAAGCTTACCGTGTGACTTCGCGCGGAGCAAAAGGTGTCAGAACGATGAAGATTACCGAGAAAACCGGTCGTGTAATAGCTTTGAAAGTTGTCACCGACGACAACGATCTGGTAATCATCAATCAGTCGGGTATCACTCTTCGTATAAGATGTGCTGACCTGAGGATTATGGGACGCGCGACACAGGGTGTCAGAATCATCAATCTGGACCGTCGTGGTGACGTGATTGCATCAGTTTGTTGTGTTGACACAGATCCTGATGAAGAAACCGAAACCATTGAAATCGATCCGAATGACATCATCGAGGAAGCCGATGATGAAAACGAAATAATTGAGGAATAATAATTATAACTTAAATTAAAATATTATGAAAAAATCTCTTCTTGCGGCTCTGCTGATTCCTATTGCCAGCATTGCATTCGCTCAAACCGATGTGGTTAAGGAAGTAGAACACGACCTTAAGGCTCAGAAACCTAACTATCAGAACGATTTGAATCGCATCAAACCGGCTTTGACCAATCCCGAGACAAGTTCGGAGGCTTTGACTTGGTACCTCGCCGGTAAAGCAGGTGTCGGAATCTATGATGATTTGTTTACTCAGCTAGCTTTGGGTCGCGAAATCGACAAGAATCTTGCAGGAACATCCATCGTTGAGGGTATGGGTTATTTTGTAACCGCTCTTCCTCTTGACACCGTCATTGACGCTAAAGGTAAGGCCAAAACTAAATATAGCAAGGACATAGCGAAACAGCTCCAGAACCACTATAATGACCTCAACACAGCAGGTGTCTATTTGTGGGAAGCCCAGAACTATGCCGGTGCTTATGATGCTTGGGACATGTATTTGAATCTACCGAAAAACCCCATTTTGGCAAACGTGAAATTGGCCACTCAGCCCGACAGTATCATGAGTGAGATCGCTTATAACCAGGCATTAGCTGCTTGGCAAGCCGATTCGTTGGAAAACGCCTTGAAAGCTTTTGACAGGGCTATGTCAATGGGTTATGACAAGAAAAATGTATATGACTATGCAATCGCAGTGGCAGCTACACTTGGCAACTCGGCCGAAGTAACCCGTCTGTCGGAAATTGCCTATCCTTTGTATGGTGCAGAAGATCCTAAATATCTTCAGCTGATCATCAACTCGAAAATCGAGGCTAAAGAATATGACCAGGCTCGTAATATGCTTGATGAGGCTATAGCCGATCAGCCCGACAATGCAAATCTTTATTTCGTTCTCGGTGTGTTAGAAGAAACTTTGGAGAACAAAAAAGAGGCACTCGAGGATTACAAAAAGGCTGCCACATTGAACCCGGAATATGCCCAGGCTCTCTATTATGTTGGCCGTTCTCTTTGCAACGAGGCTTTTGAAATTGACGACAAGGCTTCTCAGCTTCCAATGAACGAATACCAGCAGGTTCGCCAGAACGAAGTAAATCCTCTCTTCAAAGAGGCATCTACATATTTGGAAAAAGCCTACGCTTTGGATCCTGATGAAATGCACGATGCATTGATTTATCTCCGCAACGTGTATTATAACCTCAACGACGAGGAGAACCTCAAAAGAGTAGAGTCACTCTAATCAGGGATCGTCATGACTCTAACCGATCGTTTTCTGAAATATGTGTCTTTTGACACTCAGAGCGATGAACTGACGAATCTGACTCCATCCACACCCGGGCAAATGATATTTGCCCGGTTTTTGGAACAGGAACTGAAATCGATGGGGCTAAAGGATATTTCGCTCGATGAGAACGGATACCTTATGGCAACGCTTCCTTCCAATATAAAGGACAGAAATGTTCCTGTTATAGGATTCATAGCTCATCTTGATACATCGCCCGACATGAGCGGCCGTCATGTCAATCCTCGTATTGTCAAAAACTACGAGGGTGGTGACATCGTCCTTAATGAGAAACTGAACATCGTTCTGTCCCCGAAGGATTTTCCGGAATTGGGGAATTATAAGGGAGATGATATTATCGTGACCGACGGAACAACTCTTCTGGGAGCCGATGATAAAGCCGGTATTGCTGAGATTATTGGTGCGGTCGAATACCTCCAGAAGCATCCTGAGATTCCTCATGGCGACATAAAAATCGCTTTCAATCCAGATGAAGAGATAGGTCAAGGAGCACATAAATTCGATGTAGATAAGTTCGGAGCCGACTGGGCCTATACGATGGACGGTGGTGAGGTCGGTGAGCTTGAATTTGAGAACTTCAATGCAGCAGTTGCGAAAGTCACTTTCAAAGGCCGTAATGTTCATCCGGGATATGCAAAACATAAGATGCTAAACTCGATGAGGGTCGCCAACCAGTTCGTCATCATGTTACCACGTTGGGAGACTCCCGAACACACCGAAGGTTACGAGGGATTCTATCACCTAACTTCAATAAAGGGTGATGTTGAGGAGACGGTCTTGACCTATATCATCAGAGACCATGATCGTGACCGTTTTGAGCGTAGGAAAAAGGAGCTGGAACATCTTGCCAGGAAAATCAATAATGAATTCCCCGATTGTGTTTCGATAGATATAAAGGATCAATATTTCAACATGCGTGAAAAAATTGAGCCGGTCATGTACATAATCGACATAGCCGAGGAAGCGATGAAAAAAGTTGGCCTGACACCGAAAGTTGTTCCAATTCGTGGAGGTACTGATGGAGCCCAGCTCTCTTTCAAAGGTTTGCCGTGTCCTAACATTTTCGCCGGCGGATTGAACTTTCACGGTCGTTACGAATTCCTGCCGATTCAGTCGATGGAGAAGGCCTCGCGGGTTATTGTTGAGATTTCTCGACTCGTCGCTGAGAAAAATTGAAGACACTTACTGTTATAACCGGTCCGACTGCCTCGGGAAAAACTGCCCTGGCGTTGGAACTGGCAAAGCGAACCGGAATGGAAATTATTTCGGCCGATTCGCGTCAGATTTACAAGGATATTCCTATTGGAACAGGCGCACCCTCAAGAGAGGAACGTGCGGCTGTTCCTCATCATCTAGTAGGGTTCCTCAACTTGGAGGACTATTATAGTGCATCATGTTTTGAGAGGGATGTCCTGAATTTGCTGTTAAGCGAACGGAATTTCATCATGTGTGGAGGTTCGATGATGTATGTCGATGCGGTTGTCAACGGAATCGACGAAATCCCTACAATATCGACCGATGTAAGGGATACTATTGCCCAAATAAAGGAGAGCGAGGGTAAGGATGGTTTGTTGGGTCGATTGAAAATGTTAGACCCAGTATACTATGAGGAGGTTGACCGAAAGAATCTTAAACGTGTTGCCCATGCTTTGGAGATTATTTTTGAATCAGGAAAGCAGGTTAGTGAACTTAGAACGGGTCAAAAGAAAAAGCGCCCATTTGCAATAAAAACATTTGCAATTGATTTGCCAAGGGAGGTGCTATTTGAACGTATAAATCGAAGGGTAGACCTGATGATTGATAAGGGCTTGGAGGAGGAGGCGAGAAGGGTTTATGCAAAGCGACATCTGAATTCATTGAATACAGTAGGCTACAAAGAGCTCTTCTTATATTTTGACGGAGTATATACCCGCGAGGAAGCGATTGAGAAAATAAAAAGGAACACCAGAGTTTATGCAAAAAAGCAATTAACCTGGCTGAAAAAAAATCATGATGTAATTTGGTTAGACGGACGCTGCGAACTCGATGAAATAACCAATCAGATACTCTGTATCATCAAGTGATATTTCATGATCAAGTTCACCTTACATTCTATCTAATGTGAATAATTGTCGGAGTGAACTATCACAATTACATCCATGTGAGGCTGATTTTGCGATACAGTAATGCAGGAACCTAAGAGGGTTTTGGAGGTAATCAAAACAGTCTTTTGAATTTAGACAGGAATTTCCTTCAACCAGGCTAGAATCTTATGGGTATATAAGAGGAAAATAATGACTTGTGTAGGATAAAGATTTTTTTTAATTTTATCCTCATAAATCATTTCCAATAGTTTATGAATTTTGTTTTTCTTGTTATATACCTTGCAGCACTGAGTGCGTTCGGATCATTTGTTAACGACATGTATCTGCCGTCGTTACCTTCGATGATGAAGTTTTTCCATTGTTCGGTGCCGACGGTTCAAATGGGTCTGACAATGGGAATGATTGGGCTGGCAGCGGGAGAGTTCTTTCTGGGTCCTATCAGTGACAAATATGGTCGTAAGCCTCTACTGATAGGAACCTTAGTGGCTTTTTGTATCGCATCGATAATCAGTATTTTCTCGCCTACCATACATTTTTTCCTGGGCTGCCGATTGTTTCAGGGTATAGGAGCTTCGGGCGGCTATTTCCTTGCCCGGTCCATTCCAGCCGATTTATACTCGGGCCGAATGTTGGCAAAGACAATGGCTATTGTCGGTGCTATCAACGGTATAGCTCCTGCATCGGCTCCGGTTGTTGGAGGAATAATATCCGACCATTGGACTTGGAAGGGTGTGTTTGTCGCTCTGACGATTTTCGGTGTGCTGCTGTTGGTTTTCTCACCGAAATTGAAAGAGTCGCTGACCTCCGACAAACGTTATAAGGGAAGCACATGGGCTTCCTTTGGGAATTACAAGGTTTTATTGAAGAATCGGGAGTTCCTGACCCATGTTCTACTGAAAGGTTCGGCACTGGGATTACTATATGCCTATATATCTTCCGGACCGTTTATAATAGAGAATCATTTCGGTTTCTCTCAAACGGTCTTTGGACTCATCATGGGGGCTAATGCCTTGTTTGTGGCCGGAGGTTCAATGTTGGCGTTGAAGTTTCATGTGCTTAAGAACGCAGCCTATTACGCATCTTACGGACTCCTAGCATCGACTATTGCCGAGGCTGTTTTTCTTTTCATGCTGCCCCATAGTTTCTGGGCTTATGAGTTGCTGTTGTTGCCAATGGTTTTCTGTTTGGGAATGATATTCACTGTCAGCAATACTTTGGCTATGAATGAAGGCCGCACGATGGCTGGTGATGCATCGGCTGTTCTTGGTATGGCAGGTTATATTTTTGGTGCGACTGTTTCACCACTTGTGGGGCAGGGAAATATTCTCCATTCTACTGCGATAGCGTTTATCATACTCAGTTTGATTATCATGACCGTTTCGATTTTCTCCTACCGTTTAGCACCAGATCTTGACAAATAAACGGCAAATCAAAAAAATAATTGTTCAATTGTGAAAAATTATTAAATTTGTACCCGAAATAAATCATTCACGCTCTATGAATTGTTTTATTTATAAACAAGTCTAACAAAAAATTCTACTAAAATGAACGTAGACACAATTGGCGTTAATGCCGGCCTTCTTTGGAACGCTCTAAACGAGGCAGATGTTCTTGGCATCAAACAGATCAAGAAGATTACCAAACTGAAAGACAAGGAAGTTTATGCAGCCATCGGTTGGTTAGCTCGTGAAAACAAGATAACGGTTCAAACCGACCCGAAGGATGAGAAGGAACTCCTGATCACATTGGTACCCGAACATTAATGGAATCTACCGTGTGTCACCTATAAGACACTTCGGAGTAAAAATAAAGAAGGGATTGAGTTCGATACTCAATCCCTTCTTTGTATATATCGGTCCCCGTTATCGTTCAGCGGTTACGAAGTTTTTCATAGAGTAGTGGTGCTGTTGCTTTCCAAGTCTGAGCAGCTATCTGTGACATGCCGTGGATTGACGGGTGACCGCTTTGTTTGTCGATGGCCGTGAGTCGCACTACCGGCACATCTTCTTCGGCAGCTATCGTCAGCAACGAGGACTCTACCTGTGGCGTCAGCTCAGTATTGATGATGGCAACTGTCAATGCATCGGGGTAGTTTGCCCTTAGTCGACGGAAGAGTTCCCTGATGGCAGGCCTTACACTATAAAGATCGGTTCCGTTGAATTCTCCAATTGGCGCTCCGGCCCATGCGTCATTAGTTCCTCCAAACACAAAGATGATATCGGGATTGTCTCCCAAACGGTCGGCCCGTGTTATGAATGAGCGCGGTGAATAGTCCTCGCCTCCGTAACCGGTGTAGCTGATTGTTGCACCCGACCATGAATCGTTCTTTTCAAGTTGCAAACCGTTGTCTTCAATCAGACGAAACCACCATGTGTCCTCGACTTGCTTGACATCGTTTCCGATTGCCGGGCCATACCATGGTTCGTTTCCTTCGGGAATCCAGTTTTCAAATGTGGAATAACTGTCACCTAGGATGGAGACCTTCACTTGTGCCATCAGGCCGCTGGTTAGGAAAAGGATTGATGATAGAAGGATAGTTGTTTTTTTCATGGCAATGAAATAATGGTTATTAAAAAATCGCGTCAATGATTTAAATCGATTGACGCGATTCTGTTATGGAAGAAGAATAAAAATTTATTTTTTCTTGCGGTTACCGTAGCGGCTCATGAATTTATCTACGCGGCCGGCAGTGTCAACCAGCTTCTGCTTACCTGTGAAGAAAGGGTGTGAAGAACTGGTGATTTCGAGTTTCACAAGAGGGTAAGTTACTCCATCGATATCGATGGTTTCGCGAGTTGCAACGGTTGAACGTGTGATGAACACTTCTTCGTTACTCATGTCCTTGAATGCTACTTCACGGTAGTTGGAAGGATGTATATCTTTTTTCATCTCAGTGAGGATTATGATTTCTTGTTTGTATGACGTTGGTAGGACGTCAATTGGTAATGGCGGGTGCAAATATAGTATAATTTTTTGAAAATGAAAAATTAATTGGCTACATTTGAGCATGCGATATTTTATTTCAACAGGAGAACCTTCGGGGGAGTTGCATGCCTCGGAACTGATGAGGGCGATTATAGAGAGTGATCCCGAAGCTGAGTTTGTCTATTTGGGTGGCGAGAAAATGGAAGAGGTATCAGGAACCAAACCTTTAATTGACATTCGCGAAATGTCGGTAATGGGTTTCTCTCAGGTTATAAAGAAGCTTCCTATAATATTTTCTCATCTGAGAAAGGTCAAACGAATGTTGAAAGAAAAACGCCCCGATGCCGTGATTTTGGTGGACTATCCATCGTTCAATCTAAAGATAGCCCGGATGGCGTCGAAGTTAGGTCTACCGGTGTTCTGGTACATATCACCGAAGGTTTGGGTTTGGAAAGAACATCGGGTGAAGATGATGAAGAAGACGATCACGCGGTTATACAGTATTCTGCCTTTCGAGCCTGAATATTTTGCATCTCGACATGACTGGGACGTTGAATATGTGGGGAATCCCTCGGTAGAAGAGATAAACCGTCGGATAAAGGAATTCCAGAAAGTATCAAAGAAAGAATTCAAACTCTGTCACGGATTACCATCCGACAAGCCGATTTTGGCTCTTGTTCCCGGAAGTCGTGTTCAGGAGATAAAATCCAATCTTCCCATTATGGTAGATGTTGCACGACGTTTTGCTGATTATGAACCTGTAGTCACGGCAATGAAGGACCTTCCGGTCGAATTGTATGAACAGTTAGCGCCAGGTGTGCCCCGATTGACCGGAGAGACCCTGGAAACGTTGTCGCATAGTGATGTCGCACTGGTGACCAGTGGAACAGCAACGTTGGAAACGGCGCTGGTTGGAATCCCCCAGGTAATGATGTACCGTCATTCTGGGTCACGACTCATGTACAAACTGGGTCGTCGCTTCTTAAAGGTTAAATATTTCTCATTGCCCAATCTGATAGATAACGAGGAAGTGATTCCGGAATTGGTAATGCACTTTTGCACTCCCGATGCTGTTCATACAAAATTGTCCATGTTATTGAATGATGAGTCGATACGGGAACAGCAGCTGAAAGGTTACAAGTCTATAAAAGAGCGTCTTGGAGAGCGTGTAGCGTCAGATACAGTTGCGAATGATATAGTCGAGTTTATTAAGAAAAATTATAAAAAAGAATGATTAAAAGAAGTAATTTGATTATCCACTTAAATTCCATGACCTTTAATTATGTTGACAAATTATGCGATAAAAGAGTGTTATATAACATTATAAATAATTTGGTGAGAGTTGAAATTAATCCCATCTTTGCAATCAAACAAAAGACAATCTTTTTTACCTTAGAAATTGTACCTATTGGAAACCATTAAAATGTCCTTCGAGAGAAGGACATTTTTTTATTTTGATTTAATGGAATAATTATGTAATTTTGCAACGTCAAAAGAAATAATGACAATAGATGGTGAGCTTAGCTCAGTTGGTTAGAGCGTCGGATTGTGGTTCCGAAGGTCGTGGGTTCGACCCCCAC
>JAFLTL010000029.1 GCA_022510505.1 Muribaculaceae bacterium
TGCCAGGATTAATTGGAAAGAAAATCGGAATGACATCCGTTTTCAGTGCCGACGGCCGCAATGTGCCGTGCACTGTTATCGAAGTTGGCCCCTGTGTTGTTACTCAGGTAAAGACCGTAGAGACCGATGGTTATAATGCTCTTCAGTTGGGATTTGGATCTCAGAAGGAGAAGCACTTGACTCAGCCGGAGATTGGTCATTTTAAGAAAGCCGGAGTAGCACCTCAGCGGCACTTGGCCGAGTTCAAAGGTTTCGGAGAAGAATATAAGCTCGGTGACACGATCACAGTAGACTTGTTCAACGACACGAACTTTGTGGACGTGGTTGGTACTTCAAAAGGAAAAGGTTTCCAAGGTGTAGTAAAGCGTCATGGTTTCGGTGGTGTAGGCCAGCAGACCCATGGTCAGCACAATCGTCTTCGTGCGCCCGGTTCAATTGGTGCATGTTCTTATCCTGCAAAGGTATTCAAGGGAACACGCATGGCCGGTCAAACAGGCAACGAGCGTGTAACCGTTCAGAATTTACAGGTAGTCAAAGTGATACCTGAGCATAACTTATTGGTAATTAAAGGATCGATCCCTGGTTCAAAGGGCTCAATCGTAATGGTGGAAAAGTAAGCTATGGAACTCTCAGTATATAATATAAAGGGTGAGGATACGGGCCGCAAGGTTACCCTCAACGAAGAAGTTTTCGGAATCGATCCCAATGAGCATGCAATCTACCTTGATGTGAAACAGTATTTGGCAAATCAGCGCCAGGGTACTCACAAATCAAAGGAACGTAGTGAGGTTTCAGGTTCAACTCGCAAGCTTCACAAGCAAAAAGGCGGTGGTGGCAGCCGTATAGGTGACATTAATTCGCCGGTGCTTGTTGGTGGTGGACGCGTGTTTGGTCCCCGTCCTCGTGACTATCGTTTCAAGCTCAACAAGAAAGTTAAGGAACTGGCACGCAAGAGTGCTTTGAGCCTTAAGGCCAACGAAGGTCAGATAAAGGTTTTGGAGAATTTCACATTGGAAGCTCCCAAAACCAAGGAATTCCTGAATATCACAAAGAACCTTCAGGTTCCTGAGAAAGTGTTGTTAATCATGCCTTCGACCGATAAGAATGTATATTTGTCGGCAAGAAACGTTCCCGGTGCAGCCGTGATGGGTGCTAAGGACATCAACACTTATTCGATATTAAACAACAAGACCATCCTTCTCACTGAAGGTGGTTTGGAGGTGATTAACCAATTTTAAGCGCGGGAGGAGCATTAGAACATCATGGAATTCAGAATTCAACCCGTAGTAACTGAAAAGGCGAATCGCCTCACAGAGAATGACAATCGTTACACATTTCGTGTTTCACCTGAAGCCAACAAATACCAGATCAAGGAATTGGTAGAAAGCCTTTACAACGTGAAGGTTTCCGACGTGAACACGATGGTTGTAAGAGGTAAGAACAAGCGTCGTTATACAAAGACTTGCATCGTCAAGGGTAAGACCCCTCAGTGGAAAAAGGCGATAGTTACTTTGGCGCAAGGTTCAAGCATAGACTTTTACAGTAATATTTAATAGACAATGGCAGTAAGAAAATTCAAGCCCACCACACCAGGGCAGAGACACAAGGTTATTGGCGTGTTTAAAGGAGTCATCACTGCCACCACGCCAGAGAAATCTCTTACAGTCGGTAAAAAGAGCACCGGTGGCCGCAATTCATCAGGTCACTTGACAACACGTTATCGTGGTGGTGGTCACAAGCGTCGTTATCGTTTGATCGACTTCAAGAGAAACAAATTCGGTGTGCCTGCAGTTGTAAAGTCAATCGAGTATGATCCGAATCGTTCGGCCCGCATCGCATTGCTTTACTATGTAGACGGAGCGAAAGCCTATATTGTAGCGCCAAACGGACTGGAAGTAGGACAGCAGGTTGTCAGTGGTCCGGAGGTTGCTCCAGAAGTTGGGAACGCGCTTCCATTGATGAAGATTCCGGTAGGAACAGTTGTTCACAACATTGAGTTGCGTCCCGGTCAGGGAGCCATCATGGCACGTTCGGCCGGCACATTTGCGCAGATTGTATCTCGCGATGGCAACTATGTTGTAGTGAAATTACCTTCAGGTGAGACTCGTCGCATCCTTGGAACGTGTATGGCAACGGTAGGTGTAGTTGGAAACAGCGAGCACTCGTTGGAGCGTTCGGGTAAGGCCGGTAGAACCCGTTGGTTGGGTCGTCGTCCCCACAACCGTGGTGTAGTAATGAATCCTGTAGATCACCCGATGGGTGGTGGTGAAGGTCGTGCCTCGGGAGGTCATCCACGTTCACGTACAGGTTTGTATGCAAAAGGTCTGAAGACACGTTCTCCGAAGAAGGCCTCTTCGAAGTATATTGTAGAGCGTAGAAAGAAGTAACAACTTGACTACTAAGAAATCATCATGAGTCGATCACTAAAGAAAGGACCATTCATCAGCGTAAAGCTCGAGAAGAAAGTCTCGGCAATGGACGAGAGCGGCAAGAAATCGGTAATCAAGACTTGGAGCCGCGCCTCGATGATCGCCCCGGAATTTGTAGGTCATACATTTGCTGTACATAATGGGAATAAATTCATTCCTGTTTACGTTACAGAGAATATGGTTGGTCACAAATTAGGGGAATTTGCGCCCACACGCACCTTCCGCGGACATGCCGGCAACAAGAAGAAATAAATTGAGTCGGCACGCTTAAAATAATAAACCCAAAAACAGTTAGAAAAGACCAATGGGAGTAAGAAAAAGATTAGCAGCAGACCAGCGGAAGCAAGAGCAGCGTGAAATAGCGTTTGCTAAACTTACCAATATTCCGTCGTCGCCCCGCAAGATGCGTTTGGTTGCCGACATGGTAAGAGGTAAGGAAGTGTTCCGCGCCTTGGGCATCCTCAAGTTCTCTAACAAAGAGGCCGCTGCCCGTTTAGAGAAGCTTCTGCGTTCAGCGATAGCAAACTGGGAAGCGAAGAATGAAAAGAAAGCCGAATCGGGCGAATTATACATCAGCACGATATTTGTCAACCCGGCACCGATGTTGAAGCGTTTGCGTCCGGCACCTCAGGGCCGTGGCTATAGGATTCGCAAACGTGCGAACCATGTAACGGTAGTAGTTGACAGCATAGAAAAAGACGTTAAAAATCACAACGAAGACTGAAAGAATCCATGGGACAGAAAGTAAATCCAATCAGTAACCGTCTTGGTGTCATTCGCGGTTGGGATTCCAATTGGTTTGGTGGCAAGAAGTATGGTGACACTCTGCTCGAGGATGCCAAGCTTCGCAAATATCTGAACGTTCGCTTAGCCAAGTCAAGTGTATCCCGCATCATAATCGAGCGGACGTTGAAATTGATAACCATCACGGTTTGTACATCCCGTCCGGGTTTGATTATCGGAAAGGGTGGAACAGAAGTAGACAAGCTAAAGGAAGAGCTGAAGAAGATAACCGAGAAAGATGTTCAAATAAACATCTTTGAGGTTAAGCGTCCTGAGCTGGATGCCGAGATTGTAGCTTCCAATGTAGCACGTCAGATCGAGGGTAAGGTAGCTTATCGTCGCGCAGTAAAGATGGCTATAGCCAACACCATGCGTGCCGGTGCTGAAGGTATCAAGATTCAGGTATCGGGTCGTTTGAACGGTGCTGAAATCGCTCGTTCTGAAATGTTCAAGGAAGGTCGTACACCTCTTCACACTTTCCGTGCCGACATAGACTATGCCTTGGCCGAGGCTCACACCAAGGTTGGTGTGATTGGAGTGAAGGTATGGATTTGTCGTGGCGAAGTCTATGGCAAGCGTGATTTGTCGCCGATAACCGGCACCACAACAAAGGAAAGCCAGCGTCGAGAGGACCGTCGAGACAATCGTCGTGGTGGTTTCCGCAAGCGTGGCGGTAATCGTTGATGATGAAAATTAACCAAGCATCCAAAAATTAAGATAAGAGATGTTACAACCTAAAAAAACTAAGTTTCGCCGACAGCAAAAAGGTCGCATGAAGGGCAACGCTCAGCGTGGCAATCAGCTGGCCTTTGGATCCTTTGGCATCAAGACACTTGATTCAAAGTGGATCACAGGTCGCCAGATAGAGGCCGCCCGTGTCGCTGTTACCCGTTACATGCAACGCCAGGGTCAGATATGGATCAGAATATTCCCTGACAAACCTATAACCAAGAAGCCTGCCGAGGTTCGTATGGGTAAAGGTAAAGGCTCCCCCGAGGGATTTGTTGCCCCTGTAACGCCGGGTCGTATAATAATAGAAGTCGAGGGAGTTAGCTACGATGTAGCAAAAGAGGCGTTGCGTTTGGCGGCTCAAAAGCTACCTGTCACCACGAAATTTGTGGTGCGTCGTGACTATGATCCTTCTCAAAATGTGTAAAGAGTCATGAAACAGGAAGAAATCAAAGAACTCCCAACGCAGGATTTGAAGGAGCGATTGGAAAAAATGGTCCATGACTATCGTTCTTTGCGTGCACAGCATGCTGTTAGTCCGATAGACAGTCCGGCCCGCATTCAAAAGGATCGTCGTGCAATAGCACGGGTAAAGACCGAGTTGCGTCGACGTGAATTAACCACCAAGTAATCCAACCCGACAATGGAAAAAAGAAATCTCAGAAAAGAGCGTGTTGGCGTGGTATCGAGTAACAAGGCCGACAAGACAATCACTGTAACGGTGAAGTGGAAAGAGAAGCACCCGATATATGGTAAATTTGTGAACAAGACAAAGAAGCTTCATGCCCACGATGAGAAGAATGAGTGTAGCATAGGCGACACAGTTCGTTTAATGGAGACGCGTCCTTTGAGCAAAACGAAGAGATGGCGTTTAGTAGAAATCGTAGAAAAAGTTAAGTAATCGAGCAATGATACAGACCGAAACCCGCCTCAATGTTGCCGATAACAGCGGCGCGAAAGAAGCACTGTGCATTCATGTTCTAGGGGGCACAGGTCGGCGCTATGCATCGGTAGGGGACATAATAGTAGTGTCGGTGAAGAGTGTTATTCCCGGCTCAGATGTTAAGAAGGGTACCGTTTCAAGAGCGGTAGTCGTTAGGACAAAGAAAGAGATACGTCGTGCCGACGGTTCTTACATCAGATTTGATGACAATGCATGTGTGTTGTTAAACAATGCTGGTGAGTTGAGAGGTACACGTATATTTGGTCCGGTAGCGCGCGAATTGCGTGGTACGAACATGAAGATTGTGTCATTAGCGCCTGAAGTTCTTTAATTAGTGGACAACTTGAAAGAAAGAGTTATGAGCAATATAAAGATAAGAAAAGGCGACACAGTATATGTTCGTTCAGGTGAAGACCGCGGTCGAACAGGTCGTGTGCTGCGTGTAATCAGAGACAAGCAGCGTGCCGTAGTAGAAGGAATCAACATCGTGTCGAAGAGCACCAAACCGAGTGCGAAACATCCCCAGGGTGGTATCATCAAAATGGAAGCTCCCATTCACATTTCCAATTTGAGTTTGATTGATCCCAAGACCGGTAAGCCGACACGCGTTGGAATTAAAAGAGAAAACGGGGTAAAAGTACGTTACTCAAAAAAATCAGGAGAGGAGATTAAGCAATGAGCCAGAACACAATCAAGAAAGATTATGAGGAGCGCATTGTTCCTGCGTTGACGAAGGAGTTCAACTACACGACCCCCATGCAGGTTCCACGTCTTGAAAAGATAGTAATCAATCAAGGTTTGGGAGCAGCGACTCAAGACAAGAAAATAATTGACAATGCGATCAATGAGTTGACAGCCATCACAGGACAGAAGGCTGTTGCGACGTTATCACGCAAGGACATATCTAACTTCAAGGTCAGAAAGAAGATGCCTATTGGTGTTAGAGTTACATTGCGTCGTGACAAGATGTATGAATTCATGGAGAGACTGGTTCGCGTGGCTTTGCCCCGAATCCGTGACTTCAAAGGGATTGACAGCAAGCTGGACGGCCGCGGTAACTACACGCTGGGCGTAACCGAGCAGATCATATTCCCAGAGATAAATATTGATTCGATATCCAAACTGAACGGAATGAACATTACTTTCGTTACATCGGCTAACACCGACGAAGAGGGTTATGCTTTGTTGAAACAGTTTGGTCTTCCTTTCAAAAACGCAAAATAAGGAGTTCCGATATGGCAAAAGAATCGATGAAAGCCCGTGAGGTAAAGCGTCAGAAACTTGTAGCCCGTTATGCCGCAAAGAAACAAGCTTTGAAAGAGGCAGGAGACTATGAGGGTTTGCAGAAGCTTCCCAAGAATGCATCATCGGTTAGACTGCACAACCGTTGCAGCATAACCGGTCGTCCGAAGGGCTACATGCGCCAGTTTGGCATTTCCCGCATTCAGTTCAGGGAAATGGCATCAGCGGGTTTGATTCCCGGTGTGAAGAAGGCAAGCTGGTAATCTCACAGAAAGTGAACTAATTCAAAAATCCACGTGTTGCAGTCACCATGCCAAGTGGTATGCCGCGACACAAGCCATTAAATATTGTCGGGTATTTATCCCGATCAATTTAAACACAAAAACAATGACTGATCCCATAGCAGATTATCTGACAAGATTGAGGAATGCAATCCATGCGAATCATCGCGTAGTAGAGATTCCTGCCTCAAACTTGAAGAAAGAGATCACCAAGATTCTCTTTGACCAGGGCTATATACTTAACTACAAGTTTATAGACGGAGTCAACACTCAGGGTGTAATAAAGATCGCTCTGAAATATGATCCGAAGGACCATGTTAGCGCCATCAAAGGTTTGAAGCGTGTGTCTCGACCGGGTCTTCGCCAGTATACAGGTTACAAGGACATGCCGCGCGTATTGAACGGCCTTGGTATCGCAATCCTTTCAACTTCGAAAGGTGTTATGACCAATAAGAAGGCTTCCGAGGAAAAGATAGGCGGTGAAGTGCTTTGCTATGTTTATTGATAAATTAAGGAGGACTTAGAAGATGTCAAGAATAGGTAAAGCCCCAATAGCAATTCCTTCGGGAGTTACAGTAACTATAAAGGACGACACCATCACGGTGAAGGGTCCTAAAGGAGAATTGAAACAGAGTTTCAATCCTGAACTGGAAGTTAAGGTAGAAGACGGTCACGTAGTGGTGACTCGTCCGAGTGATGACCGCGAACACCGTGCTCAACACGGTTTATATCGTGCGTTGATAAACAACATGATAGTTGGTGTTTCAACAGGGTATCGCAAGGAGCTTGAACTGGTTGGTGTTGGTTATCGTGCCACAGCAACCGGACAGGTTTTGGAGTTGAGCTTGGGTTATTCCCACGCTATCTATTTGAAATTGCCTCCTGAGGTAAAGGTAGAAGCCAAGACCGAGCGAAACAAAAATCCTTTGATAATCCTGGAGAGTGATGACAAGCAATTGCTTGGTCAGGTATGTGCCAAAATACGTTCCTTGCGTAAACCTGAGCCTTACAAAGGAAAAGGAATACGTTTTGTTGGCGAGGTAGTACGTCGCAAGAGCGGTAAGAGTGCAAGCGCGAAATAATAACCGGTCATAAACTGAAACTTCAATGAAAACGAAGCAAGATAGAAGGGACAAGATCAAAGCAAGGATACGCGGCAAGATCAGTGGTGTATCGTCGCGTCCTCGCATGACGGTGTTCCGTTCGAACAAACAGATATATGTTCAGCTGATCGATGACGAGGCAGGAAACACATTGGTGTCGGCCTCATCGAAAGGTTTGGAAGCCAAAGGTACCAAATCGGAGGTAGCTGCTCAGGTTGGCAAGGAGATAGCTCGCAAGGCTCTCGATGCCGGCATAACAACAGTAGTATTTGACCGTAACGGCTATCTGTTCCACGGTCGTATCAAATCACTCGCCGACGCGGCTCGCGAAGGCGGCTTAAAATTCTAAACGAACATGGCAAACAAGAATAATCGCGTCAAGGGCACAACCGATATCGAGCTAAAGGACCGCCTTGTAGCCATCAATCGTGTTACGAAGGTTACCAAAGGAGGTCGCACCTTCACCTTTGCTGCAATAGTAGTAGTAGGCAATGAGGATGGCATCGTGGGCTGGGGTCTTGGTAAGGCCAATGAAGTTCAGGCAGCCATTGCTAAAGGTGTAGAAGCAGCCAAGAAGAATTTGATTAGAGTACCGGTCCACAAAGGGACGGTTCCTCACGAACAGGAAGCCAAATTTGGTGGTTCACGCATATTATTGAAACCGGCATCCCACGGTACTGGTGTAAAAGCCGGTGGTGCTATGCGTGCCGTTTTGGAGAGTGTTGGAGTAACCGACGTTCTTGCTAAGAGCAAAGGTTCGTCAAATCCCCACAATCTGGTAAAAGCAACTTTGGCAGCGTTGAGCGAAATGCGTTCTCCGTCGGAGGTAGCCCAGCAGCGTGGTGTTACGGTTGAGAAGGTCTTTAAGGGATAAATTCTTAATGGATCATCTTATTTATCAATCAATCATTAACCGTCAACAACAACGAAAATGGCAAAAATCAAAATAACTCAGACAAAGAGTCGCATCGGATGTCCCGAGGTTCAAAAACGCACATTAGATGCTCTTGGGCTACACAAAATGAATCACACTGTGGTTCATGAAGATAATCCTGCCATCATGGGCATGGTTAGAAAAGTTAGACATTTGGTCACAGTGACCAACGCTGAATAAATCACAAGGAAAAAGTCATCAAGCAATGGACTTAAGTAATTTACAGCCGGCTCCGGGTTCGGTACGCGACCGCAAGCGCATAGGTCGTGGTCCCGGTAGCGGAAAGGGTGGCACTTCCACTCGTGGTCATAAAGGTGCCAAATCGCGTTCAGGTTATAAACGCAAAATAGGTTTTGAAGGAGGTCAGATGCCTTTGCAACGTCGCTTGCCGAAGTTTGGTTTCAAGAACATATTCCGTGTGGAATATAAAGCCATCAATCTTTCGGTTCTCGATGCAATTGCAACGGCTCGTAATCTTGAAAAGATAACATTGGAAGATCTCCGTTCGGCAGGAGTTATCAACAAGAAGCAGTTGGTAAAGGTTCTTGCCGATGGATCGCTAACCCGTGCTCTCACTGTAGAGGCTAACGCATTCTCGGCAGCAGCTGAAAAGGCGATAACCGAAGCCGGTGGAACAGCCACAAAACTTTAATAGCGAGCAATGGGACTAGTAAAAACGATAAAAAACATCTGGACCATAGAGGAGTTGCGTCAAAGGATTTTGGCGACTCTTCTGTTGGTTTTGGTGTATAGATTGGGCTGTTACATTGTATTGCCGGGAATCTCTCCCAGTGAGCTGGACGCCCTGTCGAAATTCACGAACAGCAGCGGTTTGATGCAGTTGCTCGACATGTTCTCGGGCGGCGCATTCTCACAAGCATCGATATTTGCCTTGGGAATCATGCCATATATTACTGCATCGATCGTAATTCAGCTGTTGGGAATGGTTTTGCCATCGTTCCAGAAAATGCAACGCGAAGGTGAGAGCGGCCGTCAGAAACTGAATCAGTACACACGTTACCTGACAGTTTTGATTCTGTTGCTCCAGGGTCCCGCTTATCTTGTCAACCTTCAAATTCAGGTTAGCCAGGCAGGTGGATCCATGGCAATGGGTTTCTGGACAGGTGCCTATCTGACCATTATCATGGCAGCCGGTTCGATGTTTATCATGTGGTTGGGTGAAAGGATAACCGATCGTGGAATTGGTAACGGAATTTCGTTTATCATCTTGGTTGGTATCATAGCCCGTCTCCCGGGGGCCTTGTTCTATGAATTTACTTCGCGCATGCCCGGTGCCAGCGGCAATGAGGGCGGTTTGGTGATGTTCATCGTTGAACTGATTCTGTTGTTTGCTGTAACAGTCGGTGCGGTTCTTTTAGTTCAGGGAACAAGAAAAGTGCCTGTTCAGTATGCCAAGAGAATTGTTGGCAATCGCCAATATGGTGGTGCACGTCAGTACATACCTTTGAAGGTTAATGCTGCGGGTGTGATGCCGATTATTTTCGCCCAGGCAATTATGTTCATACCCATAACGATTGCCGGATTCGGAGCAGCCGAAAACAGCACAAGTTTCTTCAGAACCTTCAGCGACATCAATGGTTTCTGGTACAACTTCACGTATTTCATAATGATTGTAGCCTTCACTTATTTCTACACGGCAATAACCGTTAGACCTTCGGCCATGGCCGACGAGTTGAAGCGCAACAACGGATATATTCCTGGTGTGAAACCCGGAAAGAAGACAGTTGAATATCTTGACACCATCATGTCGCGCATCACTTTGCCGGGTTCCATTTTCCTTGGCATAGTAGCAATCCTTCCAGCTTTCGCAAGATTGTTTGGAATCAGCCAGAATTTCGCACAGTTCTTTGGTGGAACTTCCCTACTGATTCTGGTTGGTGTGGTACTGGATACTTTGACCCAGATAGAGAGTCATTTGATGATGCACCATTATGACGGCCTGATGAAAGAGGGCAAGATTAAAGGTCGCACAACTGGCTCAATGGCATATTGAAAAGAGTGAAATGATTTATTTGAAGACCCCCGGGGATATCGAGAAAATGCGTAAAGCATGTGACCTCGTTAGCCGAACGCTTGGAGAGGTTGCGAAGCACGTGTCGCCGGGAGTCTCAACGCTATATCTCGATAACGTAGCAAGAGAGTTTATCCAGTCGCAGGGAGGTCGCCCGGCATGCCTTGGTTTCAGTGGTTTTCCGGCGACTTTGTGCATCGAACTTAATGAGGTGGTAGTTCATGGTTTCCCATCGGACTATCGGCTGAAGGAGGGCGATATATTGGGGATAGACACAGTAGTTGAACTCGACGGTTTCAACGGTGACATGTGCTATACCTTTGCGATTGGAGAGATAGACCCTTCAGTGATGAAATTGTTAGTGACGACCAAGGAGTCGCTATACAAAGGGATCGGAGCCTGCAAGGCCGGAAACCGGATCGGTGACATTGGGAATGCGATACAAACCTATGTTGAAAAGCGAGGTTACAGTGTTGTCAGAGAAATGTGTGGCCACGGAATTGGTCGTAGCATGCACGAGGACCCCGAGATAGCTAACTACGGGCGTCGAGGCACAGGCGCTTTGATAAAGAGTGGCATGTGTTTGGCAATAGAGCCCATGATAAATCTGGGTAGTAAGAATGTCGTGATAGAGAAAGATGGATGGACATGTCGAACAAAGGACCGTAAACCTTCGGCTCATTATGAGCACACTGTGGCAGTTCATCCTAATGAAACGGAAATCATGACGACATTCAAATACATCGAGGATGCGTTAGGCGAGAAAGCGATTAAAATTCATTTTGAAGAATAAGATATGGCAAAACAAACAGCGATTGAACAAGACGGTGTAATAGTTGAAGCTCTTTCGAACGCAATGTTTCGTGTAGAGTTGGAGAACGGTCATCAGTTGACAGCCCACATCTCGGGAAAGATGAGAATGCATTATATTCGCATACTTCCGGGGGACAAAGTCAGAGTTGAGATGACTCCTTATGATCTCACCAAGGGCCGGATATCGTTCCGTTATAAGTAGTCGACGAAACTGCACCGTTCATTCGCAAAAGAGGAAAGAAACGAACAATAATCATAGACATGAAAGTCAGAGCCTCAATTAAGAAACGTTCGGCCGACGACAAGATCGTTCGTCGCAAAGGACGTCTTTATGTAATCAACAAGAAGAATCCCAAGAACAAGCAGCGTCAGGGCTAATTGGGAAGAAAATGTCATTATTACTAAAATCTACAGTCAATTAACATGGCAGTGAGAATCGTGGGAGTAGACCTCCCTCAAAACAAAAGAGGTGAAATAGCGTTGACTTATATCTTTGGTATAGGTCGAAGCGCAGCCAATTCAATTCTTTCGAAGGCAGGTGTTGACAAGGACATCAAAGTTAAGGATTGGACCGATGAACAGGCTGCAAAGGTGCGTGAAGTCATCTCTAGCGACCACAAGGTAGAGGGTGACCTCAGAAGTGAGATTCAGTTGAACATCAAGCGTTTGATGGATATCGGCTGTTATCGTGGCATCCGTCATCGTTTGGGTTTGCCAGTAAGAGGTCAAAGCACCAAGAACAACGCTAGAACCCGCAAGGGTCGCAAGAAAACGGTAGCTAACAAGAAGAAAGCGACCAAGTAAGGATTAGAAGTAAAACAGAGTCACAAAATTATGGCAAAGAAATCAGTCGCAGCCAAGAAGAGAAATGTCAAAGTGAGTGCCGACGGGCAGTTGCATGTACACTCTTCTTTCAACAACATCATCGTGTGTCTCGCCAACAGCGAAGGCCAGGTCATATCATGGTCTTCAGCGGGTAAAATGGGATTCCGCGGCTCCAAGAAGAACACACCTTATGCAGCTCAGATGGCTGCTCAGGATTGTGCAAAGGTTGCCTATGACCTTGGATTGCGCAAGGTGAAAGCCTACGTCAAGGGTCCGGGTAACGGTCGTGAATCGGCAATCAGAACTGTTCATGGTGCGGGCATCGAAGTAACGGAGATCGTAGACGTTACTCCATTACCCCACAACGGTTGTCGTCCGCCGAAACGTCGTCGTGTCTAATTTTCTTCGAAAGAAAAAGGATACAAATTTGCCGAAAGCGAAAAATTTGATCAGGCCTTAGATTAAGACTCTCCATCGAATGACAATAGTCGCTCCACCGCTAATATGGGAGTGATTCATCTCTGAACAGAGCATCGTGTGAAGGAACCGTAGCAGGATTTGGGTCATAAATTCACCTCTCTATGACCGCGGCTGTTCCTCTCGAAGCCATCACAAGTTCTTTTGAATGTGAGGAGGGAATTCAGGAGCGTTCTTTCGACCCTGACCATCGGAGAGTGAATAAGGCAATCTTCAAATAAATCGCTAAATAATCATTAACGATAACTGAAAAATACAATGGCAAGATATACAGGTCCCAAGACAAAAATCGCCCGCAAATTCGGCGAACCAATATTTGGAGAAGACAAGATTCTCCAGCGTCGCAATTTTCCTCCCGGCCAGCACGGTCAGAACAAGCGTCGCAAGACATCGGAATATGGCACGCAGCTACGCGAGAAGCAGAAAGCCAAATACACTTATGGTGTTTTAGAAAAACAATTCCGCAATCTCTTTGACAAGGCGAGCCGCATGAAGGGTATCACCGGTGAAATTCTTCTGCAGCTTCTTGAAGGTCGTTTGGACAATGTGGTTTATCGTTTGGGTATAGCTCCCACACGTGCGGCTGCACGTCAGCAAGTCCTTCACCGTCACATCACAGTAAACGGAAAGGTCGTCAACATTCCTTCCTATGCTGTAAAACCGGGTGATGTAGTAGGTGTTAGAGAAAAGTCAAAGAGTTTGGAAGTGATAACCGAGTCTCTCGCAGGATTCAATCACAGCAAATATGCTTGGATAGAGTGGGATGAGACAGCCAAAGCCGGTAGATTCCTTCACGTGCCTTCACGCGAGGATATACCCGAGAACATCAAGGAGCAATTGATCGTCGAGCTGTACTCTAAATAAAAACTCTCTCTAACCATAACGACATGTCAATATTAACATTTCAAAAACCCGATAAGGTCCTCATGCTGGAGGCCAATGACTTCTACGGCAAATTTGAATTCAAGCCGTTGGAGCCTGGCTACGGAATAACTGTGGGGAATGCATTGCGTCGTGTATTGCTTTCGGCTCTTGAAGGTTATGCAATTGCATCGATCAAGATTGACGGAGTAAAACACGAATTCGACACCATCCCTGGTGTAGAGGAGGATGTGACAAACATCATCTTGAACCTTAAGAAGGTAGACTTCAAGCAAAAAACAGAAGGCTTGGACAACGAGCGTGTTGTGATTCCGGTCAGCGGTCCTGAATTTAAGGCTGGTGACATAGGTAAGGCTTTGAGTGGTTTTGAGGTTCTGAATCCCGATTTGGTGATTTGTCATTTGAGTCCCGACAAACGTTTTAACATTGAGTTGACAATCAACAAGGGTCGCGGTTGGGTTCCGGCTGATGAGAATCCGGTAGCAACTGACGATGTCAATGTTATAGCAATTGACTCGATTTATACTCCCATCAAGAATGTGAAGTATACGGTTGAGAATTTCCGTGTCGACCAAAAGACCGACTATGAGAAATTGATAATCGAGATCAGCACCAACGGTTCCATCCATCCAAAGGAAGCTTTGAAGGAGGCTGCCAAGGTTTTGATTTATCACTTCATGTTGTTCTCTGACGAAAAGATTACCATAGACAATCCGGAGACAGAGACCAGCGAGGAATTTGACGAAGATGCACTTCGCATGCGTCAGTTGCTAAAGACGAAGTTGGTAGACATGGAACTTTCGGTTCGCGCCTTGAACTGTTTGAAGAGTGCCGAAGTAGAGACACTCGGAGAATTGGTAACCTATAATAAGAATGATTTGTTAAAGTTCCGTAACTTCGGACGTAAGTCTCTAACCGAGCTTGACGATTTGCTGGCTCGCTTGAATCTTTCGTTCGGCATGGACACTTCAAAGTATAAACTTGAAAAAGAGTAAAATCCAGCGATGCGACACAATAAAAAATTCAATCACTTGAGCCGTAAGAAGGCTCATCGCGATGCTCTGCTTGCCAACATGACAGTTGCGTTGATTCAACGCAAGCGCATATTCACCACTTTGGCAAAGGCTAAGGCTCTCAGAGTATATGCCGAACCGTTAATCAACCGTGCAAAGGAAGACAACACAGCCAACCGTCGTTTGGTGTTCAGTCATCTCCAGAACAAATATGCGGTGACCGAACTTTTCCGTGAAATTTCACAGAAGATTGCTGATCGTCCGGGCGGATACACCCGTATCCTTAAAACTGGCAACCGTTTAGGTGACAATGCGATGATGTGTTTCATCGAATTGGTGGACTATAATGAAGCATTGTTGAAGGCTAAGGCTGATGCCAAGAAGAGCCGCACACGTCGTTCACGTCGTTCATCGGCGAAGAAAGCTGAGGCTCCGGTTGAGGCTGCAGCTCCTGCTGAAGCAACAGCAGCTCCTGCACAACCTGAGGTTGAAGCTCCTGCTGCAACTGAAGCACCTGCTGCAACTGAAGCACCAAAAGCTGAATAAATTACAACTTACATAATAAAAAGGGTCGCCCGAAGTATTTCGAGCGACCCTTTTTTATAATATTAAATCATTTTTTATTCGTCGGGGTCTATTTCAATGGAGAAATCATCGGGCAACTCATCGTCAAAATCGGGGAAGTCATCATCTTCGTCGACCTTCTTTTTGGATGAACTTGACTTGGAAGATGTTTTCTTATCCTCGACATCGTCCTCATCCTTTGATGACTTGATGTGATGGTCAGCCTTATAAAGTGCCTCCATGATTTTGGCCTCGAGTTCATCGGCCAGTTCAGGGTTGTCATCTATGACACTTTTTGCGGCTTCTCTTCCTTGAGCAAGTTTTGATCCTTCATAGCTGAACCATGAACCGCTCTTTGTAACGATGTCGAGATCGACAGCCAAGTCGAGAATCTCGCTAGATCGAGAAATACCCTCTCCGAACATTATGTCGAATTCGGCTCTCTTAAATGGAGGTGCAACCTTATTTTTTACGATTTTGACTTTGGTTTTTCTTCCATAAACTTCATCTCCGTCCTTGATGGTAGTAGATGGACGAATGTCGACTCGTACTGAAGAGTAGAATTTCAGTGCATTACCTCCGGGTGTAGTTTCCGAAGGGCCGAACATTACTCCAATCTTATCGCGAAGCTGATTAATGAAGATACAACATGTATTGGTTCTCGAAATGGCTCCGGTCAATTTTCTCATGGCTTGCGACATCAGTCGGGCTTGAACTCCAACATTCCGGTCGCCCATGTCGCCTTCGATTTCGCTCTTAGGAGTCAATGCGGCAACCGAGTCAACCACAAGTATATCGATAGCCGATGAACGGATTAGCTGTTCGGCGATTTCAAGCGCCTGTTCTCCGTTGTCGGGCTGGGCTATAATCAAATTGTCGGTGTCGACACCAAGTTTTTCGGCATAGAAGCGGTCGAAGGCGTGTTCGGCATCTATTATAGCAGCGATACCGCCCTGTTTTTGAGCCTCGGCAATAGCATGAATTGCCAGGGTCGTTTTTCCGGAGGATTCAGGTCCGAAAATTTCTATTATGCGGCCTTTCGGATACCCTCCGACTCCCAACGCATAATTAATACCGATAGAACCTGTTGGGATGACATCCACTTGTTCGACGCTTTCGTCACCGAGTTTCATGATGGCCCCTTTTCCAAAATTTTTTTCAATTTTTTTCATGGCCTGGTTTAAAGCGTCGAGTTTAAGTTTCTTGTCGTTGAGAGATCCGTCGGCTGTTCCCTTCTTGTCTACGACTTTTTTCTCTTTTTTGCTTTTTTCCATACTAAAGAATTTATCTTGTATTTTATTTTTGTTTCATGGTATAAAGTTAAATACTTTTTTTCGAATTGACTTACTATCTCATTGGAAAGTAGTATTTTTGCAAAACAATTTTTAAGGCAAAAGAATATGAGTTCATTAAATTCACCTGAGATTGACTGGAAAAACCTGTCGTTTGGTTATCTTCCCACAGATTATAACGTGAGATGTCGATTCCACAATGGCAAATGGGGCGAGATAGAGGTCTCACAAAGTGACAGCATCAATATTCACATGGCAGCGACTTGCCTTCACTACGGTCAGGAGATATTTGAGGGTTTGAAAGCTTTTATGGGAAAGGATGGAAAAATCAGGATTTTCCGTTTGGATGAGAATGCAAGGAGAATCAGGGAGTCTGCAAAGGGAATTCTAATGGAACCGGTTCCTGAGGAATTGTTTAAGGAAATGGTGAAAAAGGTTGTAGAACTTAACAAACGTTTTGTTCCTCCCTATGGAAGCGGTGCTTCGCTATACATACGTCCCATAGAATTGGGGATGACAGCTCAAGTTGGTGTCAAACCGGCTTCAGATTATTTGTTCATGATATTTGTCACCCCGGTGGGACCATATTTCAAGGAAGGTTTCAAACCGACCAATATTTGCATTATGAGAGACTTCGACCGCGTTGCTCCCAAGGGAACAGGTCGTTGGAAAGTAGGCGGCAATTATGCCGCAAGTCTTGACGCAGGGGAGAAAGCTCACGAGTTGGGATATTCGGCAGTGCTTTACCTGGATCCCAGAGAAAAGAAATATGTCGATGAATGTGGACCAGCAAATTTCTTTGCAATCAAGAATGGCAAATATATTACTCCGGCTTCGGAATCGATTCTGCCTTCAGTCACCAACAAGAGTTTGATGGAACTTGCGCGTGACTTGGGCATAGAAGTGGAGGCACGTCAAATTCCGGTAGAGGAGTTGAGTGAGATTCAGGAAGCAGGTGCATGTGGAACTGCAGCAGTTGCGTCGCCGGTTGCAGAGATTGATGATCTGGACACAGGAAAGAAATATATTGTTTCAACCAACGGTGAAGCCGGTCCAATCACAACAACCCTTTATAACAAACTGAGATCGATACAGCTTGGTGAAGAAGAGGACGTTCACGGTTGGAACACGATCGTTGAATAAAACAATGAACTATCAAGATGTAATAGACAAATACTATCCCGCAGGTTCTAAACTGCGGGATATTTATTTGAAACACAGTCGGTCGGTGGCCGATCTTGCCATGTCTATCAATCGAGAGCGGACTCTCGGTTTGGATGAAAAAGAAGTTGAAGCCGCCGCAATGCTTCACGATATAGGTATTTTTCTGACCGATGCATCGGGGATTGAATGTCGTGGCACGGAGCCTTATTTAAAGCACGGTTATTTGGGTGCCGAATTATTGAGAAAAGAAGGTGTTGACGAGAAATATGCTCGCGTTTGTGAACGTCACACGGGGACCGGACTTAGCCGCGAGGATATCGTGGCCTCGGGGATTGATTTGCCGTTAGACAGGAGTTATATGCCCGAGACACTGCTTGAACGGTTAGTTTGTTATGCCGATAAATTCTACTCCAAGAACGGAGATATGGAAAAGAAATCAATTGAAAGAATAGAAAAATCATTGGCAAAATTCGGAAGCCGGGCAGTTGAAAGATTTCGCAAACTGATTTAATGCTTTGTGATTATAGAAAAAAAATTTAACTTTGCAGTGCAAAAGAGATAAGAAATTTATGAGGGTTCCGGTAAATGCCGGGATTCTTTCTTTTTACTATCTCATTAATTTACCTGAACATTAATAAATCTAATAAAAGAAGAAAAATCATGGCAATAACATTCATGACCAAGGATGGTTATAAGAAAAAAATGGAGGAGATTGCCTATCTCGAATCAATTGAACGTCCAAAGATTTCAGCGGCTATAGCTGAAGCTCGCGATAAGGGAGACTTGTCGGAGAACGCTGAATATGATGCGGCCAAAGAGGCCCAGGGTATGTTGGAAATGAGGATTTCGAAACTGAAAGATCTTGTTGCCAATGCTCGAATAATCGACGAGAGTAAGCTCAATACAGAGACGGTTCAAATCATGAACAAAGTAAAGATTAAGAATCACACGACCAAAAAAGATATAGAATATACGATTGTCGCCGACAGCGAGGCAAATCTGAAGGAAAAGAAAATAGCGTCGTCGACTCCGATAGCACAGGGTTTATTGGGTCATAAGGTTGGCGATGTGGTTGACGTGAAGGTTCCTTCGGGTATTATGAAACTTGAAATTCTTGAAATATCATTCTAATGGCAACGATATTCTCACGCATAGCCTCGGGAGAACTCCCCTCCTATAAAGTGGCATCGGATGACAAGCATTATGCTTTTCTAGACATAAATCCGGTTCGTCCCGGTCATGTTCTGGTGATTCCCCGCAAAGAGACCGACTATCTGTTTGACATGGATTCGGAGGAGTTAGGGGAACTTATGAAATTCGTCCAGAAAGTAGCAAAAGGCTTAAAGGAAGCAATGCCATGTAAGCGCGTAGGAGTTGCGGTAATAGGCTTTGATGTTCCTCATGCCCACATTCATTTGGTTCCGATGGATTCGAATGATGACTTGAATATTTTAGGCCCCAAGTGCAAATTGCCCGAAGCAGAAATGTCTCACATAGCAGCGGCGATAGCCGAGAAAATCAAATGAAGAAGTTGTCGTATCTTATATTCCTGTTTATAGGAATTCTTGGTTCCTCATGTCAGCGCGAAGCCAAGTGGGAGATAAAAGGCGTGGTTGAAGGCGCGTCGGAGGAGGAAATATATCTCGAGGCATCCTTCAACAGCCGTTGGTATGCTCTTGATTCAACTAAACTTTCAAAACAAGGGACTTTCAAATTTAAGGAAGATGCTCCGGCAAATCCAACAATCTACCGACTGACTTTGAACGGGCGAAATGCCTATTTCCCGGTTGATTCAATCGAGACAGTGTCTTTTAAGACAACGGCAGCAAACTTTGGTAAGAGCTATGAACTCAGTGGAAGCACGGAAGCTGAATTGATGAATGAGGCTAATGCGTTGTTGAATACCAATGATGTTGTGAATTCCGAGCAGACCAAACGGAAACTTGCCGAGTTGATTTTGAGAAATCCTTCAGGTGCCACGGCCTATTATGTCATAAACAGTCGTGGGGCCGACGGTATCCCGGTGTTTGACAGTAGCAATCGCAGTGATCTAAGGATTATCGGTGCGGTTGCCAACGCCTATGTAGAGCAACGTCCTAACGATCCGAGGACGGCCTATGTCAAGGATCTTTATCTTGGTTCGCGTGCAAGTGGGAACGAAAATATTCTGGCACTCCCCGACACATTGTCGGTAAAAGAGTTGGAGGTTATAGAGATAGATCTAATGGACGAGACGGGGGCTCAAAGACCTTTGACAAGTTTGACCGGTAAAGGTCCAATTCTGTTGAGTTTCACGATGTATACGGCCGATTTTTCTCCTGCGCTGAATCTTGAATTGGGAAAACTTTATGAAGAGCTTTCACCCAAGGGTTTGGAAATATATCAGGTTGGTTTTGATGCCGACGAATTTCAATGGCGTCAAAGTGCAAAGAACATTCCATGGGTGACGGTTTACAACAGCCCCAAAGACGGGATTACGTATCTTTCAAAATATAATGTTGGTCAATTACCGGCTTTCTTTGTGATAAATCGCAAAGGAGAGCTTGTTGAGAGAATAGATGATCCGGCCGAAGTTGCCAAGACAGTTAAGAAATATATGTAGGGGGCCTATGAAGGTTGTTCATGTTTCCTATAGTGATTCAAGTGGTGGTGCGGCCATAGCGGCTTTGCGCCACCATTTTGCTTTGAGAGAGGCTGGAATCGATTCGAAGATGCTTGTTTTGGATCGCCGAAACGGTGATTCATCGATAGTGAAGATTGATTCGAAAATTTCGGTGTTCCTCCGCAAGGTCTTTTATAAGATATTCAAGATTCTGTTCAAGCCTTATGGAACATGGTCCTATAGTGTTTTAGGGAACCGCTTGTCGAGAAATCCTGTTATAAAAGAAGCCGATGTCATAATATTCCATTGGGTTAACAGTTGGTTCCTATCTGTAAAGGATATCGGCAGGATTTTGTCATCGGGGAAGAAGGTGTTTTGGTTCATGCATGACATGTGGCCGATAACCGGTGGTTGTCATCATGCTATGGACTGTGACAAATACAAGGACTTGTGTTTTTCTTGTCCAATGATAAGAGGATTGAAAATTCCCGATATTGCGAGGATACAGTTCGACAAAAAAATGAAAGATTGGGTAGGGGTTGAAAAACTTCATGCCATTACTCCGAGCCGTTGGCTTGCCGACAGGATTAAAGAGAGTCGACTGATGGGGAATTGTCCGGTTTCGGTAGTAAGAAATAAGATTGACACCGGAAAATTTGATATCAGAAATAAGCAGGAGGCGAGGATGAGACTGGGCCTGCCATTGGATAAGAAGCTTGTTCTTTTTGGTGCTGAGACAATTTCCAGTCCTTATAAAGGTTGGAAATATATCGACGAGATTCTTAAGCGACATCATGAGGGAGTGGAATTTGTTATTTACGGCGGACTTAAGAGCAAATTGCCAAACTATGTGTCGAAGGTTCATAATATGGGTAGAATAAGTGATCCGGATAAGCTTGTGGATTTGTATAATGCAGCCGATGTGTTCATTACTCCCACTTTGGCCGATAATTATCCCAATGTGATAGTAGAGGCTCAGGCATGTGGACTTCCCACGGTGTCGTTTCCAACGGGAGGTGTCGTGGAGATGATAGTTGATGGCATTAACGGATGCCTAACAAAGGAAAAGACTGTCGATTCAATGTTGGAGGGTATTGAAAAAGTATTGAATGATAAAATTTCTTCACGTGAAAAAATCAGGGAGCTTCTTTTGGAAGAACAAAAGAAGTATGACTTGGCAGGTCTAATCCAATTGGTTTGAATGACAGGAATTTTAGTAACTTTGTAATATGGGTTTTAAATATAATATAATAGGTTTATTTGCCCTTCTGGTTTTCCTGACAGGTTGTGGAGGTGGCGATTCATTCCGCATCAACGGAACTGTTGAAGGAATGACTACCCAGAATTTGAATGTAATATACTACGGCGACGGATCCTTCCGGTCAACAAGAACAGCGGCATTGGATGGCAAGTTTATGTTTGAGGGCAAGAGCCGAGATTTGACGCCGGTTTATATTTTCACTAACAGCAGAATGCTCCTTGGCATTATCATCATCAAGAACGGGGAAACGGTTAATGCCAAGTTTGAGATGGGAAAGGTTGGCGGTACCTTTATGGAAGGTAATAAGCAGTCAGAACAGTACAGTAAATGGTTACGTGACAACGCCGAGGTGATAGCGTCGAGTGATTCGAAAGGAGTCAACGAAGCGGTAAAGGAATTCATTTACAATAATGGTAACAGTTTTGTCTCAACGGTTTTGATGATGAACTACTATCGGCCGGGAGATGATGAAGAATCCCAGGAGCTGTTAAGGATGATAGACGCCAAGGCACGTCCGACTTACATTGCTGAGGGTTTTCTTGATCGTCTTACATCTTTAAATGATTCAACATTTAATGAACTCCCCGACACAATAAGGTTGTTTGACACGAAGGACACCTTGAGGGTGATAGCTACCCACGGTCAGGAAATGGTTTTGTACAGTCCCAACGTGACTCAACGCGACAAGAAGATTGACGACAATCTGAAGAAGTTTTTTGAGGGAGATACAACAAAGAAGAGACAAACTGTTTTTATAGAGATAGATCGTGGCATCGCCGACACAGCCCAATGGAAGAGAGGAGTCAGAAGCGACAGTCTTCCATGGGACAGGATGTGGCATCCTGTGACAGGCGGGATGTTGTTTCCCGGCAAGAAGACCGTAGTTATAGTAGCCGATACATCGGGACGAATAATTTACCGAGGTGAAGATATATCTCCGGCAGTCAAAGAATTGAGTAAAGAGAGGAAATAGATTTATGTTAGTAAAGACCTACGGTGCGGCCCTTCAAGGAATCGATGCTATCCCGGTGACGATAGAGGCCCTAATGGACAAGGGTTTCGGTTTGACAGTTGTGGGTCTTCCCGACACAGCCGTAAAGGAGAGTCAGGAAAGAGTTCTATCGGCCATCAAGCAGTTTGGTTTCGACAATCCGCGTCGTAAGGTTGTTATTAACATGTCCCCGGCCGATGTCAAGAAAGAGGGTGCGGCCTATGATCTTCCTCTTGCGCTGGGTATTCTTGCTGCCAACGAAAAGATTTCGTCGGCAGCATTCGGTGATTACGTTGTAATGGGTGAGTTATCTCTCGACGGATCACTTTTGCCTATAAAAGGTGTCCTGCCGATGGCAATCATGGCAAGGAACAACGGTTTCAAGGGAATGATAGTTCCGTCGCAGAATGCTACAGAGGCGGCCGTTGTCAATAATCTGGATGTATACGGAATAAATAATCTGGGAGAAGCTATAAAATTTCTAAATGGTGAGGTAGATTTGACTCCGACTGTTGTTGACACACGAGCTGAGTTCGCACGTGCTGAGGGATTCTACGAGTTCGACTTCAGTGAAGTGAAGGGTCAGGAGAATGTAAAACGGGCTTTTGAGGTGGCCTGTGCGGGCGGTCACAACATCCTGTTGGTTGGTCCTCCCGGCTCGGGAAAATCGATGATGGCAAAACGGTTGCCCTCAATCCTTCCACCGTTTACTTTGAGAGAGGCATTAGAGACGACAAAAATCCATTCGGTTGCGGGGAAACTGAAGCAGGGATCGAAACTGATGACACAACGGCCTTTCCGCAGTCCTCATCACACAATTTCCCCGGTGGCCTTGGTTGGTGGCGGAACTAACCCTATGCCTGGTGAAATTTCACTTGCCCATAACGGAGTTTTGTTTCTCGATGAATTTCCCGAATTCAACAGGTCGGTTCTGGAAGTTATGAGACAACCATTGGAAGACCGTCACATATCCATCAGTCGTGCTAAATACTCTATAGACTATCCAGCCGGGTTCATGCTCGTGGCCTCAATGAATCCGTGTCCTTGCGGCTATTATAATCATCCCCATAAAGCGTGCACCTGTGCGCCGGGTGCGGTTAACAAGTATCTGGGAAAAATCTCAGGCCCTTTATTAGACCGTATTGATCTTCAGGTGGAGATTCTTCCGGTTTCGTTCGACGACATGGCGAAGGCGCCCGAGGGTGAAAGTTCTAAGGATATTCGAGAGAGAGTTGTAGAGGCACGCCGGATTCAAACCGAACGTTTTAAGGATGAGAAGGACATTCATTGCAATGCCCAGATGAGTACACGTTTGCTGAAGAAATATGCCCAACCCGATAAAGAAGGGTTTGAAATGCTTCGCGACGCGATGACACGTTTAGACATGTCGGCACGTGCCTATGACCGCATTCTTCGTGTGGCTCGCACTATAGCCGACCTAGACGGTTCCAATGATGTTAAAAGCCATCATATTGCCGAGGCAATCGGCTATCGCAACCTCGACCGCTCGTCCTGGGGATCTTTCAAGTAAAAATGGAGACGCTAAGAATTATTAAAGTAGAAGACAAAGGGAACTGTAAAGTAAATATACTGTTAAGTGCCGCCACACAAGGAAATCAATATTGAGGGATTTATTGTAACTCATCTTCATCCTCAATATATAAATATTTGGATCCAAAAAAATCAAGAAATTCTGTATAGACAATGGCAATGTAGTATAGAGTAAAAATTGGGATCTGATGTTTTCATCTGAACAACTATGTGAGGGTAAGATATTATAGGCAATCGGCTATCGTAACATCGACCGCTCAGACAACGGCAGCTCCACCTAAAAAATTATATAGTTGATTTTACAAATAAGTGCGTATACTTTAATTGTTAAGCGATGAACAAGGAGTCAGGTTTTGATAATAAGGAATTTATGGAAACGCCTTATCTTAAAATGATTGAAGATATGGAAGGGGGCACATGCCTATGTTATCAGATGCGCCTGCATGGAAAACTCCATTTTGTCAAAAAGATAAGACCGGAATTTGAAAATAATGCCCGAATGAGGGCAGCTTTCCGAAAGGAAAATGAGATTGGCTTATCTTTATCCCATTCTAACCTACCAAGATATGTGTTTATGGAGGGGATATTTTCTCCTGAAGAATATGTTGTCACGGAATGGATCGACGGTTTAACGTTAGATCGGTTCATAGAAAATCATCCCTTGTTCTTTTCAGATAAAAGGAATTCAGAAAGATTTATTTATCAATTGACGGAGGCATTGGATTATCTTCACCAAAATGGAATTATTCATGGAGATATGAAACCCTCCAATATAATGATGTCAAGAGATGGAGAAAGAGTTATTATCCTTGATTTAGGATTTTGCCACACGGATTCCCATCAGTTGACAACAGGTTTTTCAAAATCTTTTTCTTCTGAAGCAGTGGCTGAAGGTAAGAAAATAGAAAAAGAAGATGACTATTACTCCTTGGGGAAAATTATCGAATTTATCATTAAACTATCGGCTGGAAAAATAGATAAAAATATTTATAAATTAAAAGACAAGCTGCTTAAACCGGATTTTGATCTGAAGTCTAAATCAGACATAGAATCATATTTTCATAAAAGAGAAAAACTTTATTTAAGCTTTTGGTTGGTCATTGGAATATTAATTATAGTTAGCACGATAGGACTACTACGGCTAAATAAAAAACCTGTAATACATCCGGCTTTTAATATAGAAAATGAACTTCAGGAGAAAATCAGAGAAAATTTGAAGTTATCCTATCTCCCTGCCAATAAAATGATTGATTCATTGGAAAGGGTCGGATCATATACCTATGAAAATTTCACAAAAATCTTGGAATTGAGTAAATTTGAAAAAATTAAAAATGAAAATTTAGCTCTTTATAAAGAAATATTTCCTAATATTTCTGAAGATTCAATCATAATGTATATAACCTGGGAAATTGCTGATTATAATGAAAAAGAATGGCTTCCGCGCCAGAATGAATATTATAACAGGATTAAAAAAGACTGATTCCAAATTTTTCACCGGCCACATATCTTCCGATGCTTTTGCCTTCTCTTATCACATTCCGTGCCATCATTGGTAAACCGGTTGTGAACATATCAACAAAAATTCTGTCGCCTTTCTGTAGACTGCCGTGGATGCTTTCCAATACAATGAATTCGTCATCCCTGATATGCTTAAGTTTCAATCGACGGTTAGGGTAATAGGAAAGATTTATTTCAGTATCTGTAGGAAGCCGAGATGAAAGAACTGACTTTGCATTGCTGTCAAAATCAGAATCTCCTTTATTATTAATTGTATCGTTCAGTTCTTTGTGAGAATTAAAACCAAGATATCGGGCCAGTATATCCAGCGTAGATAGTCTTGGTTCTGCTTTCTCGGAAGTGAAACCCAAGAGTCGTTTAAGGGTTGTAAACCCTAACTTTTCTCCTGTTTCTGATTCTATATCAAACACCAGATGTTCACAAGCCGAAGATGAATCAAGTTTAATTCCCGATTTCTCTTCAAGGAGTTTTATTAAATTTTTATCAAGCATGTTGTAAAGTTACAAAGAAACTCGGACTAATCGGACGACTGTATAAAAGCAAATAAATTTTAATTTTGTGATTGAAATAAAATAATTATTTTTGTGTATGAAAGCATATTGAGGCAAGAGAGCCTTTCAAATAAGTTTTCAGACATAAAAGCGTTATCGAAACGCTTCGATCTTGACGGTTTAGAATCTCG
>JAFLTL010000003.1:0-38796 GCA_022510505.1 Muribaculaceae bacterium
GGTTCTGTGATTTGCCACACAAACATAAAATCTTTATTTGTGGTAACCATGATGAATGTCTTTATGGAGCCAACATAGACGGGCTTGATAACAACGTGCATTATCTGTATAATTCCGGAGTTGAGATTGCGGGAGTTAAATTTTATGGAATACCTCTATTTATGGGTGACTCAATGTTCGGAAAACAGAATCGTTTTTATGAAAAAATACCTGAAGACACGGATGTATTAATAACTCATTGTCCTCCTTATGGGGTTCTGGACTTTGACGACGATCGTAATTGGGGTTCGGAGGAACTACTCACAGCAGTTACGAAACTATCTCCTCAGGCTCATCTTTTCGGACACATCCATAAGAGTCATGGCATAGAAATAATAGGTTCAACAATCTATTCAAATGCAGCCATCGTGAACGACGACTATACAAATCTTCAATCACCAAATCTCATCAATATATCTTTATCACGGACTATAGATTAGTTCAAAGAAATTAGTGATAACTATTAATTTTGTAATATACATCTGCTATCAAAAACGGAAAGCAAAACATTCTTAAAGAATAAGAGACATTCGGGATTATGATGTTTTTTGAATATTTTTGTTAGGAGAAAGCGAAGAAATCTAAAACTTAGGAAGCTCTATCAAGTGTTAAGAACTATTATTATTGCATGTCAAGTCAGTGGAATAACCTCTAGAACTAATACTGAAACAAAACATAAATTTCCATCAAGTAAAAATGGCCGACAACAGGATTAAAATAATGTCATTGCGAGAACTCGTGGGAAAAAATTTCTTCATACCCTCCTATCAACGCGGATACCGATGGACACTTCAACAAGTGAAAGATCTTATCGACGACCTAAAGGATTTCACAGAGAAAGATGACAAGAAAGATTATGAATTTTATTGTCTGCAACCTGTAGTGGTCAAAAAGATGAGCCACGAGGACAAGACCTCAAAGGGACTTGAACCCACCAAAGATTGGTTTGAAGTTATCGACGGTCAACAAAGGCTAACTACTTTACTATTGATTCTGAATTCATACAAGGATGTATTCCAAATCAATAATTTTCCGACTTCGTTCTATAAAATGGTTTTTGAACGGGAGATGAATATAGAGAATAAACTTCTCGACAATGTAGATAGTATTACCGCTGTAGAGGACGACACAATAGACCACCTTCACATCTCTCAGGCATATCTCTATATTCTGAAGCGGAGAAAAGAGGAAGACAATGTCACAGGGTTTGCCGACACTCTTCTTAAATATAAGCTCGACAATTTCGATCCACCCCGCGACAAGGCCATCAACGCCCGAATTATATGGTATGAGGCCGTGGATGAAAATCCTATTGAAGTTTTCACCCGGTTGAATATAGGTAAAATCTCTCTTACCAACGCTGAGCTTATCAAAGCCTTGTTGTTAAACAGCAGCAATTTTGATTATAAAACAAAAAAACACATCAAGCTTCGCCAACAAGAAATAGCGACCGAATGGGATAAAATAGAGAGCACTCTCCAGGATGATTCGTTCTGGCATTTTCTGCACAGTGTAGATTATTCCAAACCCACAAGAATAGATTTTATACTCGAGATTATCAAGGTGCAAAATCTATTGCAACTCACTCCCAATGAAATAGAGGAGTGTGGGACTGATGACTACGCCACCTTCCGATATTTTTACATATATTTCGCAAAAAACAATAACGAAGTTGCCATTAACGAATGCTGGGAATATGTCAAGAAATATTTCAATACATTTTTGGAATGGTATAACGATATAGAACTATATCATTATATGGGCTTCTTGATGTACTACAAGAACAAAGACCTGCACCAATTCGTGAGGGAATGGGAGGAAGTGTCAAACAAGGTGAATTTCAAAGAGAAAGTTAAAGCAAAAATTATGGACAAGATCAGACATTGTTTGCCCGTGGACCGAGTCTATAATAATCAGCGCGATGCCTTCGACCTTTTATTTTTTCATAATATTCAGACCTCAATCAACCACAATAAGGTGAAGATAAAAGGCTCTAGAGCCGATATGTATCGTTTTCCGTTCAATCTCTTAAAGAAAGAAAATTGGGATGTAGAACACATCAACTCCAACACCACCAACACCGAAGAAAATCCAGAAACCAAGGAGGAATGGCTGGTGAATGTCTATCTCAGCGTTTCCGAAGAACTGCAAGAAAAGATTGGAAAATATTTTCAAAACAAAAAACAGCAGTCGCTCGACGAGATATTTAATGAGATAAAGAGACGCCTCCCTCAAATTGCTAAATGGGAGACCAATGACAAAAACATGATCTGGAACTATACCCTGCTTGACTCCCATACCAACCGCAGCTACGGGAATGCAATCTTCTCGGCAAAACGCCGAATAATAATTGACAAAGACCGCGGTAAAGAAACCGACATCCCTACTTTAAAAGATGGTAAATTGGAATTAGCTACTAAAAAAAAGCGGCATTCAACTTTTGTCCCCCCAGTTACAAAACAGGTATTTATGAAATATTACTCTCCTATTGCCAGTGATAACAACTATTGGGACCGACAGATAGACGCTAAAGGTTATCTTAACGACATAGAAGAATGCATTGATATGCTCACCCCGGCAAATCCGCAGATACCGAACCCATCAAAGACTGACGACAATGAGTGAAAATAAAACGACTTTCTGGAAATATCTGCAAAAGCACGATATAGAGATCCCTATCCTGCAACGTGATTACGCCCAAGGACGGCCGGGACAAGAATATCTGAGAAAGAATTTCTTGATTTCCTTGAGGAATGCATTGAACGGTACATTGCCATACAATCAGAAAGAACTAAAACTTGATTTCGTATACGGTGCGAATGAAGATGACACGATGCAACCACTTGACGGTCAACAAAGACTCACTACACTCTGGCTGTTACATTGGTATATAGCTTTAAGAGCCGGACAACTGGAAAAGGCTGAGGCCGTTTTAAAGAAATTCACCTATGAAACAAGGATGTCGTCAAGAGAGTTTTGTAAGAAACTTTGCAACTCCCACAACTTCAAAGATTGGAAACACGACTCGGACATTAAGACATACATTGAGACCCAGACTTGGTTCTACACAGATTGGCTCAAAGATCCTACTATTGCAGCAATGCTGTTGATGTTGACAGGCACAAACATATCGCTGGAAGACGTTGACCAAAAAGACGAACAGGAAACGATAGAGAAAAACGCTCTTTCCGACGGCATAGAGAAATGTTTTAATAATGCTGTTCAGCAGGACTTCGAAAACTACTGGAACATACTCATCTCCGACCATTGTCCTATCTTTTTCTATCATCTACCATTGAAAGATTTCGGGCTTTCGGACGATCTCTATATCAAGATGAACGCCCGAGGCAAACAGCTCACCGCTTTTGAAAATTTCAAGGCCGACCTGATCGGTTATATCAGGTATCGTGAGAAGGAGAAAGTCGAAGGTCTATCAATTGCGAAGGCCGACCATGATGAGGATTGGAAAAATCTTCTTGACGTCAGTTCGGGTATACCCATCAATCTCGACACATCATGGACATCAATATTCTGGAACAACAGGTCCTCCCTTAACAGTATAGATGATATATATTTTGCCTTCCTTTCACGTTTCTTTTGGAACTCCCTTTTTGTCGCCAAGAAAGAAGGGAAATATATCTTGAAAGTCGGTAAAGGTACAACCGAAATCGGCACAGAGAGTAATACTATTGAGAACGAGAACATGTCTTATCGTTATCTTAACGATGACATCGCATCGAAATACGCCGACCTTTCTCCTTATCGGTTCTACGATGGAGAAATTCCATTTTCAACATTTACCGATCTGGAGAAAGTTCTTAACAGATATGCAGAAATGTTGAAGCTGAACAGTAAGGATTACACTATCCCGGGGGTTAGTTGGGAAAACGACAAGCCTTTTGAATTCATCCCACGGTATCTAAACAGGTCAGAAATAGATGACAATGTTGAGATTTCTGTTCTCACGCAACAGCAGCGCGTATTGTTTTACGCAGTTGTGAAATATCTACTTGACGGAGAGGCCGACAATATTTCTCTTAAACGATGGATGAGAGTGGTATATAATCTTATTTCAGGGACCGACAATAACAACCGAGTCAACCTTCGAACTCCCGCTCTAGTGAGAAACGCAATAGAAATAATTCAAACCCTTGACAGTCATAACGTCCTGGAGTGCTTGTATGATACTGATATAATAGACAATCCCAACGATATTGAAAAAAGATTAAATTCCGAGATTGAGAAAGCCAGACAAATATTAACGAAAGACGACAATTGCCGCTATCGCATAAGAGAATACGAGGGACCCATTAAATCAGGAGGGAAAACACTCTCGACATGGGAAGAGATAATTACTGATGCCGAGGCTTTTTCTTTTTTCAGAGGTTATATAAGATTCTTGTATCAAGATGACGATGGGAAGGTCAACTGGGACGATTTTGACATAAAATATTCCTTCGCTCGATGCTATTTTCGGGAAAACTTAGACAGTAACGATAAAGCGTTGAATCCCGAATATGATAATGAGGGCCTTCTACAATCTCTATTTAGCAACATTACGCCAGATCTTTTCCAAACTCAGATATGGTATCTGCGACGCTACACCTTCCGAAACGACGTTTCGTCGTGGCGTTACTATCTCGAAAACGAGAAATTGGCCGCGCCACTCCATACGCTGCTCATGGGTGACAATTCGGTGAAAATCTTAAAAGACTCGGACAATCCCAACACTAACGAGCATATTCTGAAATTACTGAGCAACACAACCCTTCTCGCCCATGTACTCAATAAATTAGGCAACGGATGGATACGGGATTATCACAACCATTATGCCATATACCCAAGCGGTCCAGGTGTCTTTCTCAACGCTAAACGTCGCGACAGCTTCCTTTCGACATTCGACATCTTTGTTGCCGACGACTTCAGAGTCGAGGGTACTAACCTTTTTCAAGGCTCGGATATAAATTTCGTATACAAAGGAAAGAACTACCAGTGGTATCGTGACAACAGGATTTACCTCATGAAGGACGAAGACCCGTTTATCTATGATTATTATACTGCGGAGACAGAGAATGGAGAAAATAAAGAATACTACTTCTTTGAAACCTCCGATATGGATGAAGTAACGATAAAAAACCGGCTCGAACAGCTTGTCCAATTCCGTTCTAGCCTATTATTGAACTAACACGACATTAAGACCATTATTTGGTCATGGCACGGCGCTCCGATATGTCAGGTATCCGCCATCATGTGATAAAAAGCCCCGCGGGAAACCGCGGGGCTTTTTATTTATCAGGATTTGTGTTGGGTGGCGGCTTGTTCGACAGGCAAACAGTCGGTGTAGTTTTGGATATAGGCGTCGAATCCTGCCACATCAACAGGCAGTGGATCTATGCTTACTCCATCGTTTCCGTTGAACACATCTTCCTCGAGATAGTCGGCCAATGTTTTACCCGTGCTATTCCAAATCATATAGCCGGCGAGCAGACTCATTCCCCAAGCTCCTCCTTCTCCGGCGGTTTCCATCACTGAAATCGGAGAATTGAGAGCCGACGCAAGTATTCTTTGCCCAACTCCGGGAGTTTTGAAGAATCCTCCATGTCCTGTTATCCGGTCGACCTTCACATTTTCTTTATTGAAAAGTATATCGTTGCCAATCTTCAAGCAAGCGATTGCAGCATTGAGGTTAGCCCTCATGAAGTTTGCAAGATTGAATCGGTCGTTAACCGATCTCACAAACAGTGGTCGTCCCTCTTTCATTCCGGTCAATGGCTCCCCTGAGAAGTAGTTATAGGAAACAAGACCTCCACAATCGGGATCTCCTGTCAGGGCATGATTGTATAGTCGGGAATAAATTTCTCCAATATCGGCTTTGATTCCCATCAGTTCACTGTATTCCTTAAAGAGCGCAACCCATGAATTGAGGTCGGAAGTGCAGTTATTGCAATGAACCATAGCCACGAGACTTCCACATGGAGTGGTTACCATATCAATCATTTCGTAGGGTTGGCTGAGGTCCTTCTCAAGAACAATCATGGAGAATGAAGATGTACCGGCCGAAACATTTCCAGTTTTCTGTTTGACGGCATTCGTTGCCACCATTCCGGTTCCGGCATCACCTTCGGGAGGACACATTGGCGTGCCCGGTTTCAGTTTTCCCGTCGGGTCGAGAAGTAGAGCCCCTTTAGCGGTCAAGTTTCCGGCACTTTCACCTGCGACCAGGATTTCAGGCAATATGTTCTCCAGTCGATAAGGTAACTTCTTTTCCTCAAGAATCGCATTGAATTTAGCAATCATAGAGGCGTCGTAATTGTGTGTAGAAGGATCGACAGGAATCATCCCTGAGCCATCCCCGATTCCAATTACTTTTTCTCCGGTGAGTTGCCAATGAATGTATCCTGCCAAAGTTGTCAGGAAATCAATCTGGTCAATGTGGGCTTCGTTGTTGAGAATAGCTTGATAGAGATGGGAGATACTCCACCGCAAGGGGATATTGTAATTGAAGAGTTTTGAAAGGAATTCGGCAGCTTCACCGGTGTTTGTGTTTCTCCATGTGCGGAATGGAGCAAGTAGTTTGCCATCTTTATCAAAGGGCATATATCCATGCATCATGGCGCTCACTCCGATGGAAGCCAACGAGGTAATCTCGCAATTCCATCGATTTCTTACATCTTCGGCCAGGTTTCGGTAACAATCCTGAAGTCCGTTTGAGATGTCGTCGAGAGAATAAGTCCAAAGTCCATCGACAAACCTGTTTTCCCATTCGTGACTACCTTGGGCAATCGGATTATTGTGGTCATCGATGAGCACAGCCTTAATTCGGGTAGAGCCGAACTCTATGCCGAGCACGGCCTTACCCTCTTCTATAAATGACGTGGTATTATTAGCCATCGTTCAAAACTCTTATTGCAACGACTTGTTCAGCAGATAGTAAACCTCATTGTAACGGAGTTCTTTCTTGAACCCTTCCATTGTGGTATTACGATCGATGTGAACCATCTCAATACCGGCGATTTCAGCATAGTCTTCCCAGTATTCAGGGGTCACGCTATAGGAGAAACAGCTGTGATGAGTGCCACCGGCGAGAATCCAAGCTCCCGCTCCTGTTGCGAAATCGGGCATCGGAATCCATAGAGCAGATGCCACGGGAAGTTTCGGAAGCGGTTTTGACTTGATACATTCAACGTCGTTAACAATCAGACGGAAGCGGTTACCCATGTCAACCACTGTAGCTGTCACGCCGTTACCCGGTTTCGAAGTGAAGACGAGTCGGGCAGTCTGAGCCTTTCTTATACCAATTCCAAGGAAATGGACTTCAAGGCGTGGTTTTTCTTCGGCAATCAACGGGCAAACCTCCAGCATGTGAGCCTGCAGGATTGAACTTTGCTTTCCGTCAAAATTCAGTGTATAATCTTCAAGGAACGAGCATCCACCGGGTTCTCCCTGAGTCATGAACCAAAGAGTTCTATAGAGAGCTGCCGATTTCCAGTCTCCTTCAGCTCCGAATCCGTAACCTTCGGCCATTAGACGCTGCGATGCCAAACCGGGAATCTGATCGAATCCGAGGAAATTGGGGTCATTGATGTCGTTAGTTCCAAGGTCGTCGAAGTTTGTAGTGAATCCTTTAGCGCCTTTTTCCTTCAAGATGGAACGAATGGCGATTTCGGCTTTGGCAGCCGAGCGAACAGCCTTGTAATCGTCGGATTTCGGGTCTTCCATTTCGGGAGCGTGGGCATATAAGGAAAAATATTCCTTTACCAAAGCATCCACATCCTTTTCGTCAACTTTCTTAAGGTGTTCCATCAGTTCGCTGACGGGGGTATAGTCGACGTGATAGCCTAAACGCAACTCAGCCTCAACCTTATCACCATCGGTAACGGCAACATTGTTCATCTGATCACCGAAACGTAGAATCAGCATATCCTGAGCGTCGGCCCATGCAGCGGCAACGCGGCTCCACACTGCTATGTGATCCTGAACTTCCGGTTCAGTCCAATGTCCCACAACAACTTTCCGAGGTATTCTCATTCTTGCGCAGATGTGTCCGAATTCACGGTCGCCATGAGCGCTCTGGTTAAGATTCATAAAGTCCATGTCCATGGTATCCCATGGTATCTCAGCGTTATATTGTGTGTGGAGATGCAAGAGTGGTTTATGCAATTGACGCAGACCATGAATCCACATTTTAGCCGGTGAGAAAGTGTGCATCCAGGTGATGATTCCAACGCATTGATTGCTGTTGTTAGCAGCTTTCATAACGTCTTCCACTTCTTTCGACGAGTTAGCAGTTCCTTTATAAACCACCTTAATCGGGAGTCGTCCTGATTTGTTGAGTCCGTCAACCATTTCCTTACTGTGGGCGTCGACAGCAACGACAGCATCACCACCATAAAGCAGCTGGGCACCAGTGACCCACCATATTTCCAAATTTTCGTACATGGCTATATAATGATTTAAAGTTTTAAGATTTTTTTTGTCCGTAATAAGCTCCGGGACCATGCTTTCGGTTGAAATGTTTCTTAACGAGCAGAGGGTTCATGGTCAGCAACGGATTGACACCGAAAGCGATGTAGGCCATTTTTGCTACCTGCTCCATCACAACGGCATTGTGAACAGCGTCGGCCGGATTTTTCCCCCACGCAAACGGTCCGTGGTTTTTCACCAGTACTCCGGGAGTGTGTACCGGATTGATACCCTCGAATCGTCGAACAATCACATTACCTGTTTCGAGTTCATAATCTCCCTTCACCTCTTTTTCTGTCATTGAATCGGTGCAGGGAATAGCGTCATGAAAATAGTCGGCATGGGTTGTTCCTATGTTCGGGATATCCTTTCCGGCCTGTGCCCACGCCGTAGCATAGGTTGAATGGGTGTGAACCACGCCTCCGATTTCCTTGAAAGCTCGATAAAGAACAAGATGTGTCGGAGTATCGGAGGAAGGCCTTAGATTTCCTTCCACGATGTTTCCGTCGAGGTCAACGATTACCATATCTTCGGGTTTCATGGTGTCATAGTCGACCCCACTGGGTTTAATTGCCACGAGTCCTTTTTCACGGTCAATCCCCGAGACATTTCCCCATGTAAAAATTACGAGTCCATGTTTTACCAGGTCGAGATTTGCCTGGAAGACTTTTTGTTTCAGTTCCTCAAGCATAATGATTTACCAGAAATACCAGTAGAAAGCTACTGTAATACCAAGAATTATAACAGTATTGATGATGTCCCAAGCGTTCCAGCTTTGACGGGTTTCGAGGCGTTGTTCGGCGGTCGAAGTTCCGAATACCAGTCCTTGTATTTTCTCGGGTTCGGGTTTCTTGGTGAAAAGCGAAACAACGAAAACAACGAGTAGGCAGAAAACGAGCATCCATCCGCAGAAGAAGAGCCAGTTTACATCGTAGAACAGCCATTTGAACCAGTTGGTTTCTCCGGGGAGAACAGCAGCGTTGCTATACCAAACCTTTGCGCTCAGACGACAGAGTCCGATAAACAATCCTGCAACAAGTCCCCATGTACCTCCGGCAGCAGTAGCGCGTTTCCAGCAGATACCCATGAGGAAGGCAGCAGCGATACCCGGTGCGAGGACTGACTGAACATCCTGCAGATAGTTATATAATACATCGCCAACCGAGCGCATCACGGGAATCCAGAGAATTCCAAGAGCTACGATAACAACTGTAGCGGCCTGGCCGATACGAACGAGTTTCTTTGGGTCAGTGTCGGGTTTGTAGCGTTGATAGAAGTCAATTGTAAATAGTGCGGCTGAGGAGTTGAACAGAGAAGCCAACGAGCTCATCAAGGCAGCGAGAATTCCGCAGACAATCAAACCTTTCACACCTGCCGGAAGCAGTTTTGCCACCAACGTCGGGAACGCAGCATCGGGTGTGCTCAGATGGAAAACCTGACCGTTAACTTCAATACCCTGATGAGAGAGAGCAAAAGCTATCATACCCGGAATAAGGAACAGGAAAACAGGAAGAAGTTTAAGATAAGCTCCGAAGATCGTACCTCGACGAGCCTCTTTCTGGTTCTTACCCGAAAGAACGCGCTGAACGATGAACTGGTCGGTACACCAATACCAGAATCCTATGATTGCTGAACCCACGAGAGCTCCGATCCAAGGATATTCCGGGTCACGGTTATCACGAATAAGATTAGTCATCGTGTCGCCATAGTCGTTAACAACTTCTATAGAGCAGATTCTCATCATTTCATCCCAACCTCCGAGGGCTTTGAGTCCGAGAACCAGAATTATGAGCGAGCCCAGCAATAGGATAGGTGTTTGCAGCACCGAAGTGTAGAGGACTGATTTCATACCGCCGACAATCGTATATATAGCAGTAATCAGAACGAGTCCTATAGCAGCCACCCAGAAGAAATCCATTCCCCAAAGAGTTTCGATCCCGAAAACCTGTTGGAAAACTAGACCACCCGCATAGACAGTTACTGCAACTTTAGTCAGCACATAGCTTATCAATGAAATCAAAGAAAGAATAGTACGTGATGTTCCGTTGTATCTTCTTTCAAGGAATTCAGGCATGGTGTAAACCATTGAACGGCTGTAGAAGGGCACGAAAACCCAACCGAGAATCAAAATCATCCATCCTTGAATTTCCCAGTGAGCCATTGCCATACCTGAGGAAGCCCCGGCTCCGGCGAGCCCGATAAGATGTTCCGATCCGATATTGGAAGCAAAGATAGAAGCACCGATAGCAATCCAGGTTGCATCCTTACCTCCCAAGAAATAATCGGAAGCATTATTCTGTTTCTGTCTCATCACCCACCAGATAACCCCGATGAGCAGAAGGAAGAAAAGCGCAATGACAATCCAGTCAAGAGTTCCCATATTTTAAAATTTAAATGTTATAGTTGAAAAGTGGTTAAATGTGGTTAGTCGGGTTTATTTCTGCACCGAGAAGCGATAAACGCAATGGCTGTCGTAGGTTTCTCCGGGGAGAAGCGTAGCTTGTGGCCAATCGGGCTTGTTGGGGCTATCGGGGAATTTCTGTGTTTCAAGGCAAATCCCGGCTCTCTGATTGTAAACGATACCGTTCTTTCCTGTTACCGATCCATCGAGAAAATTTCCTGAATAAGCCTGAATTCCGGGTTCGTTGGTAAGAACTTCAAGTATAATCCCCGATTTCGGAGAATAAAGAACCGCTGCAATCTGTGAGTCGTCGCCTTCAGTGTCGAGCACCCAGTTGTGGTCATATCCGTTACCGTTCTTCAACTGTTCATAGTCAAAATTATCGATATCGGTACCGATAGCCTTAGCCTGTCGGAAGTCCATGGGAGTTCCATCCACCGAAGCGATTTCACCGGTAGTCATGAAAGTAGAGTCAACCGGAGTGAAATTTGAGGCATTGATTTTCAGTTGGTTCTGAGTGATTGGTGTCGACGGGTCTCCGTCAAGATTAAAGTAGCTGTGGTTTGTCATGTTAACCACAGTCGGTTTGTCGGTAGTTGCGCTATAACGAATGTCCAGAGCATTGTCGGGGGTAACCACATAAGTTACCTCGGCTACGACATTTCCAGGGAAGTTATTGTCACCGTCGGGCGAATTCATTACAAGAGTAAGCGATGAATCGGTAACTTCCTTTACATCATAGACCTGATACTGCCATCCTGTTGGTCCACCGTGCAGGCAGTGTCCGAAATTATTCTGCGGGAGCTGGATCTCCTCCCCGTCTATAACGAGTTTGCCCTGATTTATGCGGTTTGCATAGCGACCAACAGCAGCTCCGAAATCGGTTTGATTGTTTTCGGGGAAATAGTCGCTGACCTTGTCAAATCCTAGAACCACATCCTTCATTTCACCGTTACGGTCGGGAACCAGGATTGAAACAACGCGTCCTCCGAAATTTGTCACACAAACTTCCATTCCGTTGTCATTAGTCAACGAGTAGAGTCCGGTTTTCTTTCCGTTATATTCACTTTGGAAATTGACCGGGTCAATACCTGACGCCGTCAGGTTGTTTTCTTTTTTTTGCCCTCCGCACGAGGCTATGGTAATGGTTGCAAGAGCAAGGGCTGCAAGATTTAAACTTTTCATTCTATCAGATTGGTTAATTATTTTCTTTCGAGTTTAAAATTAATGATAATAGATTATTGATTGATTGTGACTTGTTTTATAACATGTTTTATGCACTTCCACCGGGAGAGAGCCTATTGAAATCGTTAGGTTTCACCCCGAATTGTTTCTGGAAACATTTTGCAAAATAGGAGGGGCTGTTGAACCCAACCATATAGCATATTTCGTTAACCCTGAAATTACCTTCCTGCAGAAGTTCAGCCGCACGCTTCAATCGGGTCAGCTGAATCAATTCATTAGGAGTTATATCGGCCAATGTCTTTATCTTGTTGTAGAGAGTCGAACGGCTGATTCGAAGTTTCTCGGCAAGGAAATCCACCGAAAGGGATTGATTCGCGATGTTTTCCTTAATGATGTTTTCCAATTTCTTGAGGATATCGGCATCATTTGGAGTGAGGGCCACCGATGTCAGTGGTTCCAAGGGCTGGCTGGTGTATTTTTTCTGTAGGAGGCGTCGTCGGCCGATGACATTGCGAATCGTAGATCCGAGCAAACTAACCGAGAACGGTTTTTCCACATATCCGTCGACACCAATGTCATTTCCCTCGGTTTTTGAAACATCGTCGGCTTTGGCCGTCAACATGACAAATGGTAAATGACTGATACTGCTGTTGTTTCTGATAGTCTGACACAGTTGCAGCCCGTTCATCTTGGGCATCATCCAGTCACTTACGATAATATCGGGATTAGATGTTTTCAGTATTTCCAACGCCTCTATACCATCACGTGCCGTAATGACCCGATATTCCTGAGAAAAACTTTTCTCGATGAAACGAACCATGTCGAGATTGTCATCGACAAAAAGCATGAGGGGTTTTTCTTCTCCGTTTACATCAACCCGTCCAAGTATCTTGGGTTCTCTTTCCTGTTTAAGTGGCAGTGTAACCTGGAAAACGGCACCACCGTTTGGAGAATTATATACAGAAATATTTCCACTGTGGGCTTCTGTGACATTCTTGACGATATTCAGTCCGATGCCCGATCCCCCCTCACTGTCGTATCCGTTTTCCGAGATGATATCCTCTTTAGGCCTGTAGAACGCATCGAAAATCTTATCCATAGCATGGGTGGGAATTCCGGGTCCGTCGTCGGCAACAGTAATGACGAATACATCCTTATTCGGATTCTGTTGAATGTTAACCGTCACTGACGATTTGCCATACTTCCTGGCATTGTTGAGCAAATTGCTCATTAGCTTTGTGAAAGCCTCCGTGTCAATATCGGCATTGAAAGGATCGGTTTCTCCTGTGATCCGAAGAGTCAACCCTTTTTTCTCCATGGAAGGAACAAAGCGTTCGGCAATGTTTTGAATCAAAGAAGGAATGTCGGTCGGGATGAACTCATTGACAAGGTCGGCATGTTCCACTTTCTTGAAATCGAGCAGTTGGTTGACCAGATTGAGCAACCTCATGTTATTTCGTGAGATTACCTCAAGATCCTCCTTTTGGTCGGTTGTCAATGAACTGCTGTTGCTTAGAATTTTCTCCAGAGGCCCTTTAATGAGTGAAACAGGGGTTCTGATTTCATGAGCAATCATCGTGAAGAATCTCATCTTCGCGTCATAGACTTCTCTTTCCTTTTTTCGCTCGAGTCTTTCAACATCGATGGCATGTTGACGGTTAGTTCTACGGCTCAGCCAAAGCCAAACGGCAATGATACCTCCACAAATAATTACGAGATAAATGAGATTCATCCACCAGGAACTCCACCAGGGAGGCATGACCGTTATTTTCAGTTGCCTTATTTCAGGATTCCACAGTCCGTCGTTGTTTGAGCCTTGAATATTAAGCATATAACTACCCGGAGAAAGATTGGTGTAGGTGACACTGTTTTGGTTCCCGTTTTCAATCCAATCCTTTTCCAAACCCTCAAGTCTGTATCTATAGTGGTTATCCTCGGGATTTACGTAGCTTAAAGACGAGAACTTAACAGTTACCGAATTATTTCCATAGGGCATCTCAAGTTCCTGCAGATCATTGATGCTGACTTCTTGCCCGTTGGAACTATAGGTTTCAAAATCTTCGTGATTAATTTTCAATCCGGTCAGTACTAGAGGAGGAATATAGGGGTTATTTTTAAGTTGATAGGGATAGAAAGCAGTGAACCCATGGGTAGATCCGGCGTAAATTCTTCCGTCGCTGCTCTTGAAAAGAGTATTAGCCGCAGTCTGATCTCCGGTTATGCCATCGTTGATTCCGAAAAGGTTGCTCTCTACACCCGGAATTACCCTCCAAAGCCCTTTTGGAGTTGAAAGCCAAAGGGTGTGTTGGTCGCTGAGCACACTTAAAACAACAGGATTCTCGATTCCCGTTTCAACTATTGAGAAATTTTTAGCCTGAGGATTATATTCTACCAATCCTCCTGAAGTTGCAATATAAATTTTATCATCGGGAGCGATTGCAATAGAATTGACATGGTCGTGGGGTAATCCGCTATTGTCGTTGGCACGGTAATTAACCCATGTTCCATCGGGTTCTTTGACGATAAGTCCTGCTCCCTGAGTAGCAAACAGTAATTCACCGGTCGGAGATTCCTTAATGTCGATAACGGTGGTTCCCACCTCTTTTTCTCTGACAAAGCGATCAGCATCTAACTCTTTTCGGTTAATTCCGGCCATTGTTCCGGCCCATAGATCGCCCTTCGAATCGAAATAAAGAGCATAACAGTTCAAATTATCAATGTCTTTTCCCTGATGATCAATAACTGAAGTATAGTTCTTTGTCGTCCCGTTAGCTACATTCCACATGGTAATGCCGTTGCCGTAACTTCCAATCCAAAGATTATCATTTTCGGTGGCAAGTGCATGAATATTATTTGAGTGGTGCCGTGGAAAAATATCAGGAGTCGTGAATTCTCCTGTTGCCGGGTTCAGCAGCGACAGTCCTCCGTCGTCGGAAGCAATTGCGATTCTTCCGTCGTTGAGTTCTCCAAATCGAGAGATCACGTTTCCGTTGACCGAATTCTTGTAAGCGCTTGAAAGATATTGAGCGAAAGGTTTCAATTGAGGTGGGAAATAATTGACTCCTCCGTAGAAAGTGCCCACCCAAAGCCCTCCTTCTTCGTCAAGAGTGATTGGATAGACGAAATTATTGGAAAGAGAATATTTGTCAAGTTCATCGGTGACAATCATTTTCATCTCCCCCGAACGGTTGTCGACGAGCCCTAAACCACTATTCGTACCGAAAGCGATAATTCCCGGCTCTATCTCTATAATTGAATGAATGTGGGATATATTTCTCGACCAAGGATTAGACTTTCTATCAAGAATCTTTCTGTTATATGGATCGAAACAGATGAGTCCTTCATGTATGGTTCCCAACCACATATTGTTGTCGGAATCCTCACTGATAGAGAGAGCCGAAGTGTCAATGTTCAACCCTGATGAATCTTTAATCCGGACATTATCAAATCGGTCGGATGCCTTATTATATATCTTTAATCCATTAGGAGAAAGGTTGCTGACGGCCCAAACATTATTCGAGCTGTCGACCAGAATCATTGAGGCGATATTGTTCCAATCCTCCACCTGATAGATCCGTGATGTTCCGAATTCGGGATTGTATCGGATGATGCCAACTGTCGCCGTCGCAATCCACAGATTGCCCTCCCGGTCCCCGGTTATATATTGAACAGGTAGGTCGAAATAGGGTCCCTGCACCCTTTGCACCAGTTCGGTGTGCGGGTCATAACGATAAAGTCCCGATTCTTCTCCAATCCAAAGAACACCATTCAGTTCATATATTGTAGCGATAAAATTGTCGTGAAATCCATGAATACTGTCACCTGGGAAATTAGTTGTAGAAATGTCGAAAATTCTCATTTCCCTGCCATCGTGACGCACCAACCCTCCATCGGTTGCAAACCACATGAATCCCTGTGAATCCTGCTTGATGTCACGAACGCAGTTTGAAGGCAATCCGCTTTGCGTGTCAATATGTGTGAAGCCAATGTCGGACATAGGCTTTGCATTGCAAAACCATGTAGCCGACAAGGCAATAATGACCAAAATGAGATAAACCTTCTTCACTGAATTCAAGAAAAATTATTCGAGTATTTCAATTGACCAGGGGAATTGCGGATCGGGTTCGGGCTTCCCTCTCCATGGATCAAACAGATAAGGCCGATGAGTTTCGGGAGCTCCCATGACCACGAGCCACAGTTTGTCAACGCCCTCGGGAGTTACAAAGCTAATTGTTTTGTTGGGATCCTTCTCGATTTCGCCGTAAATTGTCGATCCGTCATTCATGGAAGCGACAAATCCATATCTCCATCCGGCCTCTTTGGACCGTGAGTTAACATAACCTTTAAGGTTTTTCTCTCCTTTAAAGTTCAAAGTAACCTTTTTACCCGCTTCGGGGGTTCCAAGGTCCAGCGCGTTAAATCCGTAGGCTTCGGGTGCATTCTCCTGTGCTACAAAAGTTCTCTTTCCCTTACGATAGGTTGCTGTGTTCCATTGATTGGCATAAGGCCGGGCATTCGGTCTTATGTGGTCGAGATCCCAGTTTATCATGCTTGCCGAAGCCTTCCACATATCATCGTTGAATTCATCCTGACTTAAATTGTTAATTCTGATGTAGGTAGCTGCAGGGTCTTCTCCCTTTTTTCCCTCGCGGAAAAGCTGGGCGATGAAATCCTTTCCATGGTTCTGCGACCAATACTCAAGCACATAAGGCGAAGTATAGATGTTTGCAATATGCTGGAAAGCTTTGTGTGTTTGGTTTCGGAAAGCCTCCAGGTGGTAGTTTTCATCGGTCATCCAGTCGGGATTGACCTGCATCAGCATCCATTGTGAAGTCATTTCGAAGAATCCGTTGCCTCCCCATGCCTCTCCCTGTCGGTCACATGTAATCTGACTTTGGAATGAATGTCCCAATTCATGGGCTATACAGTTCAGTCTCGGATCTTTCAGTCGATTCGGTGCTACCCACAGTGCTCCTATGAGATTATCGTAGTCACCTCCGTAGGCTGTCCCCTCGAGTGAATAATCGAGCATCACCATCATCTTATAGCTGTCGGCATTCGATCCCGGAAGGGTGAACTTCAATTCGTCTCGAAAGTAATGGTAGAACCTTTCAAGAGATGAGAGCAAGTTGGCAAGGTCAACCGTCATGTCATGAACAACCGTGTCGCCGTTCTCCTTTATTTCCGTCATGGGGGGAGCGACCGTGATGTTGTCGCCGAATCCCGGTGCCCAGAACAGAACAATGTTTTCGGTTTCGATCATGCGTGATGGGTCCCATTTTGTGGAATCCCACCCAAATTCGATATCCTCGTCGAACCCCGAAGTGTCGTGAGCCTCAACCTGTCTCGGAATATAGATGGATTTTCCTTTATAGTCACGAGCCGTCAATGTGGCACAGCATGCGACTGCCAATATTGCCAAGAGTGATTTCATAGTCCCGGAATGAAAGAGTCAAGAAATACGATTCGATTGTTGAGCCAATTCTTCATGGCTGTTACCTGTCCATCCCAAAGAAGAGAGATTGGCCATAGATCCTGTTCGGCATCCCAGCGGTTGTCGGTTACATATTCGTTGGTAATGGCCCAGACATTTTCATGCAATGATTTGATTTTCTTCCATTCAATCTTGTATATTGTCCGGAATTGTTCGTGCCGGAACAGATCGGTGAAGAACCTTGGAGGATCATAGGAAGCACCTTCCCGTGTATAGGGATTCTTTCCCATGACCAGTTCATTGTAGCGCGAGAAGAATTTGTGTCCAGTGTACATTTGTCCCCAGTCGAAATCATATCCCGCATCAAAGTCCCATAGAGGTCCCATTGTCCACTTGCTGTCTTTGTCGCGATGAATATACATCGAACGTGGCGCGTCGAGTTCTACATTGTAGACCAGTTCCTGAATCAGCAGATAATCGGCAAGAACAGTCATGTCGATGAGTGCCTCGGCCTCTTCATAGGTTCCCGATTTGATAGCCTGCTCGAGAATCGAGAATTCACCCCTGATGTTGTCGAGTTGCTGTGGAGTTTGATTTTCGGGATGCTTGACACAAACCGGCATGCGGTAAATCGTCGACCAGAAATTGTCGCCGGCATCGGGAGCCTCTCCGGGTCCGTCGTCTACGTCAAGACTCAGCAAACGCCCTTCATCATCATCGACTTCGACACGGTTAGAACCCTGCTGAACCTGTTCGGTCAATTGATAGAGCCCCATTTCCTCTCCGTTGAGAGTCAGCCAAACATAACGATTGTGATTAGTGAACGGCATGTTTAGTGCCTGTCCCATTTCGAATACATAGGTATTCATCAAATCGGTCGGGTCTCGATAGTTTGCCAGCAGAACCCAGCTCTTCGCTTTTCCGAGTCCAAGAACCTTCTGTTTGGAGTCGAATTTAATTCGATAGGGTTTCTTAGGATACCAAAGCCATGTAGAATTCCCGCGACCTCTTATTCCGGCCTCGACATTTTCAAAACACCAGTCGGGGTCATCGCTGTCGATAGAAACGCTACAGGGAACATATTCTTCCTTGGATTTTATTGCCGCATGATTTTCGGTTTCCACAAACACCCTGTGAACCCTGAACTCCATTGCTCGGTTATCTTCGGGTTGTTCCTGTGGAGGTTCCGGATCCTCTTCTTCGGGAGGAGTTTCTTCGCCGGGTGTCTCCTCCTCGGGGTCCTCAGGAGTCACCGTTTCTTCGGGATCTTTCTGTTCGGGAGCGTCGACAGGGTCGTCGCTACATCCAGCTAACATTACGCTGAGAAAAAGAATGCAAAGAAATTTCTTAATCATGTGACAATGATTTAATTGGTAGTTGGCGGCCCTATCACAGGCCGCCAACTTGAATCAAGAGTATAATATATAGAACAGTGGGTTTACTGGAGTGTTATCGTAATCTCCAAAGTTACGACATATTGTTTGCCTTTGAGCGTGTAAACGAGCTGAGGCGTTTGTGTGCCGCTGGTTCCGGGTTCGTATTGACCTTCATAAGGCATCATACCCCAAGGAATGTCATTGAGTGTTTCGAACTCGATATAGCTGTAGGCGTTGGAACCCCAACCCACACTATAACCTTCTTGCGATACCCACCAGCCGTAGGCGTTGGTGTTGCTGCGATAAACGAAGGTTCCGTCGGGTTGTTTCAGTCTCATGACGATCTTGCCCTCAACCGGTTCTTTGGTTCCGACAAACAGACCTTCGATTTCCTGTGGCTGTAGGTGGAATGCCTGAGCCAGTTCACGATGGTTAACACCGTCAAACGAGCCCATACCGTAGGTAGCCTGGTCGTAGGGTGCGGTCAAATTGATGCTTACCGTAGCATCGCCCATCGGAATGTTATAATCGATGTCAAACTCGTTGTAGGCACCTTGAACTTTAGCACCTTCGAGCCAGAACTTGTAGGGGAACTGATAGTCGTTTCTTTCCTCTTCATCCCAAGGACATCCGACATATTCTTCGGGTGAACCCTGAACAACGAGATAAAGAATTTCGGCATCGGCAGGTATAGTGAATGACAGCAAGCCGTTGCGGTCACGACCAATCGAGCTGTAGGTTCTCTTTCCGTTACCGTAGGCAACAAATCCGTAGCGCCATCCTGCAACTGCATCCTGTGCAGCCACGATAGAAGCGAGATCGGCCGGCACTTCACCGTTGAAGAAGTCGGGAGCGACGAGACCTCCTACATTGTAGTGGTCAAGTTGACCTTTGACAACATAATCGCCATTGATGTAGTTACCCGGGTCGTTAGCGTTCAGCGGCGAAGCAGTTGGTAGTCCTTCGAAGCGGAGTGTAACCGATTCACCGGGTGTGAAGTTAAGTCGGATGACGTTGAAACCTGTAGCTCCGGGACATGACGAATAAGCCACCTGATAGGAGCCGTCGTCATTGTTCATGAGGTTTGTCGAATAAACGTCGGAAACATAGTATTGTTTCTGAGCCGGCAGGTTATCGATGTCGAATGTAGCCATGCGAAGAGCATAGTCGGCGAGTTCATCACGGGTGAGCTGCCAGAAACCTCCGTTGTACAGGTTCGTGTAGGTTTCGATAGCATCCTGAGGATAATGGTTGTTTTTCCAGATAGCAGCAAAAGCGTCAACACCATGTTTGTTCACCCAGTAGCTCTGTAGCCAGTAGGAAGCATAACGCATCCACTCGTGGTGGAAATGGCGATGGGCGTTAGGAGCCCATGAACCGAAGTCGCTGTTGAACATCTCGTCGGGATAAGTCTGGAATGCCTGCCATTGTGCACACTGTTCCCAGTATCCGCAACCTTGTCCATCCCATGGATTATAACGGAATCCTGTTGTGAAATCGTAGGGTTCACCCTGAAGAATCTTGTCACAATAAACCTGATATTGGAACGAGTGACCGATTTCATGTCCGATGACCCAACCTACAGGTTGCATTGTCGAGGGTGTTACCCAAAGAGCTCCAATCACGTCGTCATACCCCGAGCCTGTAGCAACCCACCATTCGGGAGTCGGATCAAGGATGTAGATCTGCATTTTATACTGGTCAAGATAGCTCTTGCCCTGTCCCAGATCGGCCATGTGGAGATAATTGACGTTAGAGTCGAAGAACATTTCGGCCTTTTCGAGTAGGTCACTGATGTTTACAGCATCGGTTCCGAGCGAAGCAGCTCCCGGGTCTTTGCCGAAATAACTTGCATCCCAGAACACGAAGAAGTGGTCGCTCTGAGCGTAGTTGAAGAACGAGAAATTAGCATCGGAACGCAGGATGTTCTGTCCGTACTGTGAATTTGGGAAGAACTTGTCGTAATCGGGAATCGAAGCGGGATCGAGAATCTCGAAGTCGGCAGCGCTTTGACTGACACTGAAAGTCTGAGTCTGTCCCTCGGCAGTCAGAATGAGGTTTGCCGAGCGTGCGAATCCTGTTCCGTTGTCTGTGGCAGTCAGTATAATATTTTCAATGCCACCTGTACCCTTCGACGGAGTAAAGGAGAGCCATGAAGCGTCGGCTTCATTTTCCAAAGCCAAGTTCCAGACAGTTCTAATCGATACTTTTATAGTGTCCCGAGCATCGGTTCCTGCCAGATTGAAACTTGTTGGATTTCCGGGATTGACGATGATGTAATCTCCATTGAAATTTACATCGTCATCATCGTTGCAGGCGGTTAGGCCGAAGCCTAACACTGCCGCAAACAATGTTCCATATAATAGTTTTTTCATATTCTCTTATCGGTTTCTGTGAACAATCTGTTTTAAGGATTTCATTATCGCTGAACGGGAATAGGCAGCAGCCTGTGCTTCGCCATCCTGTGGATCACCTACGATTGTGATGTTGAACGTGAAGGTATACTTCTTGTCGTTTGCATAGAGACCGTAGACTACGGTGTATTCGTCACCAAGCTTGCAGGTGTACTCACCGTCCCAGAGGTCCATCACTCCAACATAAAGTGTGTACTCGTCTTCGGGCCATTCTTCATCGTAGCCGTAGTAGCTGATGAACACGCGTCCGTCGGGTCCCCATCCGTCCAGTGTGCCCGTTGCGCCATACCAGTAGGCGGGGTCCTGACCCTGATAAACGGCCGAACCGTCGGGTAGCTGGGCGAATGTCAAGGCTTGCGAGAGGTCGCTGATACCAAGTGCACTCTTAACTGCTTCGGAATCGAATTCATAGTAACCGCTCTCGTAAGGAGTATTCCAGTCACAGTCCATGTCGATCACTTCGTTGCCAACGTTTGTGGCTGCGTTGATGAGAGCCTCATAGTCGGTTCCTGCAACAAAACCTTCGTCCTCGGCGCCAATTTGCCAGTTGATGTTCAGCAAGGCGATGTTTTCGCCGGCTTTGAAGCCGAACACCACGGGGATGACTGTTCCATCGGTATAATCCATTTCGTAGATTTCGGGCATCATGCCAACTGCGAGAGTGTTGTAACCGTCACCCTCCAAATCGGCTGTCGGGTGATATTCCACAAACATCACGGCAACTCCCCAGTTCTGTATCGAACCGTCGAGACCATACCAGAAACCGTTGCCTGCTGTATAGTCGCGTGTGTAACTTCCATCGGCTGCCACTCCAATAACCTGAGCGTTGTTCAAGTCGGAGATACCGAGACGGGCTGCGATATCGGCTGCGTCTATTGGCAACAGTGCGGTTGAATAATCGTCGCGATAGGCCTGCTTGACATTGTAGCTTGTTTCGTAGACAACTGTTCCTTCAACGGGTGTTGGAGCAACGAAACCTTCATCCTCGTCGCCAAGCTGCCAGTTGATGTTCAGCAGAGCGACTTTTTCGTTGGCATACATACCAAGTTTGACAGGAACAACCTGACCGGCTTCATAACCACGTTCCAAAATGTCGGGGTGAATACCAACAGCAAGGTTGTTATACTCGTCGTCCTCGGGATTACCTCCATAGTATTCGATGAAGATAACCGATTCTCCACCCCAAACACCGATAGAACCGTCGGCATTGAAATAGAAACCTGCATTTGCAGTTCCATCTTTTGTCAGTTTGCCATTCTCATCGTAGGCCACTACGGCAACTTCATTGAGATCGCTGACTCCCAATGCGGCTACGATGTCATTGACAGGAAGTGGTAATAAAGCGGTTGAATAATCGTTACGATAGGCCTGAGTAACATTGTAAACGCTTTCGTAAACAACATTATCCACGATTTCAGCAGCAGCACCAACCACAATGTGTACGTTGAGTTCAACGATATTGCCACCGTAGGTTGCAGCACAATGGATTGTCACTTCGCTACCCTCAACGAATACTCCTGGCATTGGAGCAGCCGAGAAGGCTTCGACATATTCGTCGGTTGGGAAGCACATGAAGACTGATGCCTCGTCGCCCCATGAACCCTTATAACCGTCCTGACCGAACCAGAAACCGCCGTTTCCGCGTCCGTCACCTGCATCTTGTTCCTGGAAGTAGGAACCGTCGGGGTTAAGAGCCACCCACTGCAGATCGGCCCATGAAGGAGCACCAAGGAGACTAACGATATTATCGATGTCGACAGGAATATCAGAAGTTTCATAACCTCCGTTGTATTCAATGGAACCTTCAATGTCTAATGTAGCGACAACCTTACCTTCGATCTCAGGCATTTCACCGACATATACGATTATCACGATAGCGGCACGATAGGTAATGTCATTGGCATCGGAATATTTCAATGCCTCGATAACCTTGACTACTTCACCGTCGTAGAGCATACCGGGATATTGTCCCAGGTCACAATAGAGAACACCTTTTTCGAGGTCGGCATAGATAGATGTGTAGACAGCCTCGTCATTGTTTGCATAGTTCCATTCGCAAACGTCACCCTTTGAGTTCCACCAGTGACCCCATCCATAAAAACCTCCGGCCTGTGTTTGTGCGCCCAGGTTGTCTTCGTGGGTCGTTCCTTCGATTGCAAAGGCTGTAAACTCGGGATAACCGGGCTTGTAGTCGTCGTCCTGCCATAGATTCTGGATTGACTGAAGAACCTGTTCATCGGTCAAGCCGAATGTCTTCGCTATGGCATGGTGGTCAATAGTCAGCAATTCTCCATCATAAGAAGAGGCGCTGGCAATCAGGTTGACTTCTATTGTCAAGATAGTGTCGGCATTGATCACGTTCCTCAGAGAGTCGCGGATAGCCTGCTGTCGCGCAAGCTCATTGAGCTCGTCATCGGTCAGTACGTGGGCTTTTGAGAAATCGGTGTTGTCACCGCATGAAACGGCACCTAATCCCAGAAGCATGAAAACGACCGGCAACAGAAATATATATTTAAATTTTTTCATTGCTCTGTGTAATGATTAAGAATTCTCAATTAATAACCGGGATTCTGTTGAAGTGTGATATTCGCTTTCATAGCGGTGTAAGGAATGTTGAACACTTCATAGTGACTGTCGGTGGTGGCGTCCTTGCAGAACCAGGATTTTCCGGTGAACACACTGCGACCGTCGGTCATTGTGAAACGGCGAAGGTCTTGTTTACGATGGAATTCACCGCAGAATTCCCAACCGAGATCATCCAGAAGACCACCCAAAACGATATCCGAGCCGCCTTCACTGGTGCGGATGTGGTTGGACCAATCGAGATAACCGGCTGCATCATCGTCGGTTGCATATTCATCATGTCCATAGACGTAGCATGAACCACCCTTGAGGTCGGCAACTGTTCTTGTTGCCATGGCGGTGTTTGTTGGGAACGAACGGCGACGCACCTGTGTAACGAGGTCGGCAGCTGTTTGTTCGTCTTGTCCCAAACGGAGCAGACACTCGGCCTTCATCATCAGCACGTCGGCATAACGGTAAACAACCTGGTCGGTAGCTGCTGCTCCGAACGAGTTACCGCATTGCATTTCATATTTATTCAGGCGATAACCCTCCTGAAGGAAGCAACCGGGCCTATCCACCGAGTGTAGATTGTAGGAAAGTGTCAGGATTCCTGTTCCTGTCCAGTCATGCATGCCGTAGTAGATGTAGTCGCCCGAGTTGGGTGTATAGCTACCGTCGGAGTTCTTCACAGCAGTTCTGAGCTGTCCGCCGAGCCATGTGTCGGTGAAACGCTGGTCGTTGGGATGATATGTGTCAAGGAACTGAGGAATTGCAGCCGATGCATTGTAGGCAGCGCAGCTGGTTTCCCAAGCGGCACGCATCGGTTCGGAGAAACAGAACGCGTTCCATCCGTAGTGAACGGCATGTGTATTGTCCTGAGGAATATAGAAAATAACCTCTTTACAGTCGGAGATGTCAACCTTGAACGGTTCGAGATAGGTTGTTGCCAAGGAATATTTGTTCATGGCAATGATCTCGTTCAGTTCGTTCAATGCAGCCTGATAGCCGTCGTTGCCCGATGTTCCGAGATAGGTGTTCTTGTTAAGATAAAGTTTTGCCAAGGTCATCATTGCCGCAGCCTTGTTGCCCCAGCCGTTACCCATGTCCTCCTGGATGTTTTCCTTGATGAATTTGAATTCGTCGACAAGCCAGTTATAGAGGTTTTCTACTCCAACCTGTTGTGGCAGGTAGCCGGGTTCAACATCCTGAGTTGTCTGTAGGGGTACGTTTCCGTAGTTGTCAAACAAATGGTAGTAGAACATTCCGCGGAAGAAGCGAGCTTGTGCAAGATTTTGCAGTCCTGCACCCTGAGCTTCGGCCAATTGGTCGCAAACAAGGTTTGCATAGGCGATACCCTGGTAGGCACGTTCATAGGGAGCCTGAATTTGTCCGACCTCAGTTCCCCAGTCGTGTTTGTGCAGATTGATGTAGGCATCACCCCATCCGAAAGCTACACGCGCGGGAACGACATACTGGTCGGTTACTTCTTCAACGAGCTGTCCCAAGGGGAACCAGTCGCCGATGATGAAATAGCGATACTGAGCAACCGCAGCTCCAAGAATCAGAGCGAGGTCAGATTCGTTGGTCAAATCGACATTCGTGTCGTTGAGTGAGTCATAGAGATTCTCGTCGAGATTGGTGCAGGCACCTGTTGAGAGTAGGCCCGCTGCAAGAAGACTCCAGACACTTTTCTTAATTATATTTTTCATAGTCTTTATGATCACGGGATATTAGAATTGGAATGACATGCCAACAGTGTAGCTGCGGGTTGTCGGATATTTATCGCGGTCGTCGATACCGGGAGCCATGAAATAGTTGCTGACCTCGGGGTCGATTCCACTATATTTAGTGATGTAGAAAAGGTTGTTGGCCGATCCGTAGACACGGAGATTCTTGATGAACTTCGTGACAGCACCTTTCAAAGGAATGGTGTAGCCCAGAGTGATGTTCTGCAGTTTGAAGAAATCACCTTTTTCAAGATGTTCGCTCCAGAATCCTTGACCCATAGCGATTGAACGTGTAACCATCATGCGGCTGCCATCGGCATTATAAACCGGATTTCCTTCGCGGTCAATGACCGGTTGCAGGTCGGCAGCGCTCTTCAAACGGTTATAGGCAATCGAGTTGTTTTCATAGAAACAACGCATTGTGTTCAGAATCTTGTAACCGAACTGACCGGTGAATTGCAAAGCGAGGTCAAATCCTTTGTAGCGCAGTGTGTTGTTCCAACCGAGAATCAGTTTCGGAGCACCGCTGCCAAGTCTCTGGCGGTTTTCCTCGGTGTTGAGGTTTGCGTTAAAGGGTTTCAGCACCCAGTTTCCGTTATCGTCTTTTGCTTCAACCAAAGCGAAACCGTCCTTGTCGTAACCGGCAAATTTCAATCCCCAGAAATCACCGAAGCTTTGACCGACCTCCATGCAGTGGGTAGGAACTGAAATAGGATCGCTCACACCTCCGAGATAACCGTCAAAGTTATCGGTCTCATAAAGGTCGTTGCTAAGTTTCAGGAGTTTATCCTTATTGTGGGATAATGTTAAAGTGGTTTCCCAAGAGAAGTCGCGGGTTTGAACCGGAATACCGGTAATAGCGAGTTCCACACCGATGTTACGCAGCGAACCTACGTTATAAAGAGTATAGCTGAACATGTTCGGTGGCACGGGAACAACATAGTTGTAGAGGAGGTCGTCGGTGGTCTTGACATAGAAGTCGAGACTACCGTGCAGGCGATCGTTGAAGAAACCGTAGTCGACACCGAAGTTCCACTCCTTGGTTGTTTCCCATTTCAAGTCGGGGTTATAGTTCTGAACCACCTCGAGAGTCTTGATCCATTCGCCGTCGGGGGTCATGATATCTCCCCAACCAGCGAAGTTATAGAGATACTGCGAGAGGTAGGAAGCGGTCGGGGTAATACCGGTCACACCATAACCAATGCGGAGACGCAAATTGTCGAGCCATCCGTGGGTATCTTCCATGAATTCCTCGTTCATGATGTTCCATCCAAGTGAAACCGAAGGGAATGTTGCCCATTTGCGGTTTTTACCGAATTTCGAGCTACCCTCGTGGCGAAGTGAAGCCAGGATGTTGTATTTGTTGTCGTAACCGTAGCTGACACGTCCGAAGAAACCGATGAGTTTGTCATCGTTTCTCCATGAGCTCATTGAAGCGTGGCGGTCTTCCTCGGTCAGGAACGAACCGTTTCCGAGATTGTTCCACTTGTAGCTCAAAGTCGAGAAGTTACCGTTACCGGCCGAGAATCCTTCGTAATCGTTATAGTTATAGCTGTAACCAAGTAGAGCCTCGAAACGATGTTTCAAACCAAAATTCTTGAAATATTTTGTTGTCAATTCAAGATTTTTGTGGGTTGAGGTGCTTTCTCCCTTTGAAGCATAACCGTTATAATCTTTCTGCTGGGCAAGAGTATAATAGTCGGGAGAAGTGAAAGTTTCAGACAATCCTTTGTTTTCACCCCAAGATAGCATCAGGTTGGTTTGCCATCCCTTGATTGGCTCAACTGTGATGTTGCCCACCATTTGGGTGAATCGGTTGATTGAGTGACCCTCTACCTCGTTAAGAATTTCAACGGGGTTGTAGTACTGATACTGTGAGAAATCCTCATAGTAACTTCCGTCGGCGTTGTAGACCGGTTCGGAAGGATTATGAATAATTGCCTGACGATAGGCATAAGCTGCGTTTCCGTTGGCCGCCGAGTTTTTCTGGCGTCTTGTCAACAGGTTGAAGTTGAATTTAAGGATATCGTCCCAGAGATACTGGGTATAGTCCAACTGCATTCTGAGGTTGGAGTTGTCGGTGTTCCTGATGATACCTTCTTCGTAGTTGTAGGCGACATTTGCTGCATAGGTAGCGTTGCGGTTACCTCCGCTAACTTGGAATGAATGGTTCTGAGTGAAACCGCTCTTTCGTGTGATAGCTTTCAGCCAGTCGGTGTCATATCCTCTGTAGGCTTGTGAAGTGCGACCGTAAAGGATATCCTCGGTTGTCATGAAGTCGGCTTTCTTGGTCCAGTTGCTCCATGAGAAATAGTTGGAGTAGGAAGCTTCGGCATGTGAAGTGTCTCCACGCTGACCTGTTTTGGTTGTGATCAAAATCACACCGTTGGCACCACGTGTACCGTAGATAGCGGCTGCGGAAGCATCTTTCAGAACGTCGATCGACGCGATGTTTTCAGGAGCCACTGTGTTCAGGCTACCTTCAATTCCGTCGACAAGGATAAGCGGAGTCAAGTCACCGACAACTGTGGTGATACCGCGCAAACGGATATCGGACGTTGCAGTTGGGTTACCTGATGCTTTCACGATTGACAAACCGGCGATCTTACCCTTGATAAGGTCGGCTGCATCGCCAATCTTACCCTGAGCGAAATCTTCGGCTTTGACCGAAGCGACAGCCGAAGTAACATCGGCTTTACGCTGTGTACCGTAACCGATAACCACGATTTCATCCATAACTTTGGAATCGGGTTCCATCTTAACTTCTATCGATGTGCGGCCATCAACCTTAACATATTCGGTTCTATAGCCCACATAGCTCAACACAATTTCGGCGTCGGGAGGACAAGTGATGACGAAGTGACCATCAAGGTCGGTAGCCTGACCGATAGATGTGCCTTTCACGAGCACACTCACACCGATCATGGGTTCGCCAGTCTCGTCTACTACCGTACCACTAACTTTGACATCGGGTGCCGGTGCCGTTAAAGGCAGCGGCTCGGCCATTGCCGTGAAACCGCCCACTGTGGCGGTTGCCAGGCAAAAGCCCGCAGCTGCTCGCAATAACCTGTTGCTACGCTGCGACTTGAATTCATGCCTTTCTTTCATTAATAAATGTGATAATTGATTGGTTTGTATATAATTGATAATTGTTTTAGTTCACTTTCCATTCGATCACTCCGCCGCTCTCTCCATTCTGTAGCTTGGCTTCGAGTTTAAGAGCGCTCGTGGTGACCGGTTCGAACTCCAGATGATTGTATTTGTCTTTTTCACATCCGTAGTCGTTCTTTGCAGCAACTTCTTTCCAGGTTGTTCCGTCCTGATAGTAGAGCTTCCATGATTCGGGCACACGGAAATCGCCGTCGTAATGGTCAAAGTCAAGCCAATAGACATCGACCGACGTGACCTCGGTCGGTTCGTCGAAACGATAGCCGACATTCTCGGTAGTTCCTCTTCTTAGCCACCAGTAATGATAGGGCTTTGACGTGTCGGAACTCGATTTGGGTTCCCATTGGTCATTGTAACCCCATGCCCAGGGAAGATTGGAGGTGGCTGCCGGTGCCGTAGAGGTCATTGCTGTGGGCAAGCTGAACATCATTGCCCTTGAGGCGATTGTTGGTTCGGGTTCGGGTCGGGCCGCTTGAGGAGTTTCGGGAATCCATACTTCCATGAGACCGGGACCTCGGTTGTTCCATGTCGAATAGGGAATTGCACGGAACGGGACATGTTCAACTACAGTTCCGTCGGGAAGAACTTTTGACGCTTCACCGCTCAGTGTCACAACGCCGTTAAGCAGTTCGGGCTCAAAGGTGACTGTCATCGGAGTGTTGACGGCAATGAATTTGTCAAACACTGTGGTGTCGGGTTGATCGATACCTTCCAGGCAGTACATTATAGGTCCGCGCTGTATTGCAAGTTTGCCGAGATCGTCCTCTACATTGTCATTGGCTCGCACTTGTCGAACTTCCATCGGAAATGCAATCGAGACTTCGTCGCCCGGTTGCCATTCCCTTAGGATTGTAGCATAACCGTCACCTTCAAGAAGATCGGCTTTCTTACCGTTAACCTTCACTTCCGGTTTCTTTTTCAGCGGGGTGGCGAAAGTGTAAAGGTCGGTGGGAACCGGTTTTTCAGTAGCCCAGCCGGGAATTCTGATTCTTAACGCCCATTGGGCAATGCTGTCGGGGTTGACCGTCAGCTTGACATCGCCGTTCCATGGATAGTCGGTTTTCTGGACTATCTCTACTTTTCCGTTGGCAGTGTTGATATCGGCGTTTGACTCGACAAAAAGATTTACGAAAATATCGCCGTCCTGTGTTGCATAGGCATAGTTTGGAATAGATGCCATGAAACGTGTGACGTTACCTGGACAACATGCACATCCGAACCATGGTTCGCGTCCATGTTCTCCCATGGATTCGAGCGGATTGTCATAGAAGAACCTATCGCCCGAGAGTGAAACGCCCGAAATGACACCATTATATAGAGCGCGTTCCACAACGTCCATGTATTTTGCATCTCCGGTCGCAAGGAACATGCGGTAGTTCCAGTAGACGTTGGCAATCGATGCGCATGTTTCGGCGTAGGCTGTGTGATTGTTCAGTTCGTAGTTTGGACCGAATCCTTCACCCTGAGCTCGGGATCCTATTCCGCCGGTGATATAGAGTTTCTTTGAGGCCATATTGTCCCAAATACGCTCCAATGCGTTAAAATAAGCTGTATCATTTGTTAACGATGCAACATCGGCAACACCTGAATAAAGATATCCGGCTCTGACGGCATGTCCGACGATTTCGTCTTGTTCGAGGATGGGTTTGTGGTCCTGGCTGTATTCGCTGGGCTTTCTTCCGTTGGTCAAACGTCCTGTTTCTTCGACAAAATATTTAGCTTCCTCAAGATATTTCTCATCGCCGGACACTTTGTAAAGTTTCGCCAAAGCCATTTCAACAATCGGATGTCCTGAAGGATAGGTAATTTGTCCTTCTCCGTATCCGAATGTTTTGCAAACAAGATCGGCATTTTTGATGGCAACATCCAGGAGACTGCGTTTTCCGGTTGCAAGATAATGAGCAACGGCAGCTTCATAGAGGTGGCCGCAATTATAAAGTTCATGGGAATTGATTTTTTCCCAGCGATGGGTTCCCCACCAACCGCTAAGACGGTCACATTTATTGGTGACGCATGTCGTCAGGTATCCGTCGGGTTCCTGAGCAGCAGCAATCAGCACAATCACGCTGTCGAGATATGCATCCAACTCTGGGTCGTAGTGGGATGCAAGCGAATAGCTTGCTCCTTCAATAATTTTATAGGGATCGGTGTCGTCAAATGAAAAATCACCGCGATGCTCTCCTTTCTTCAATCCTCCCGCAATGGCGAAATTGTCGAATCGTCCGTTAACTTCACATTCATGGAATGCACTCGGTATCGAAACCAGTCGGTTGGTCTCGATTCGTGGAGCCCAGAATGAATCGGTGAATTTAACTGACGTGAACGGAACTTCGACTATAGGAGCCGAAGGAGAGTCATAGGTTTTGTCTTTCTTCGAACATGAAGGAAGAATGCTAGCGACACAAAGTGCGAAGCCTATGAAAGCAAACGAACTATTTTTCATGGTCACTTAAAAGTAAGGTTGATTTTTTCGGCGGCAAAAATAGCCACATATCTATATATAAGGATGAAACAATCGTCCAAAAGAATGAAACAAACGTCCATAAATGTGTTAATTAAACTTTTCTTTCATCTTTTACACTCTTTTTCTATTCAGTTAACTATCAAAACCATTTATTTTGTAACACATAAAATCTAATACTGTAGTCCATTGAAGTTTCGCGTACTTAAACTCCTGTTGCTGACCACATTGGTCGCTTCGGCCCAAAACGATATGTCGTTTGATGAGCCGTCAACCGGAAATCCTATCATTCCCGGTTATTTTGCCGATCCAACCGTTAAGAAATTCGGTGATGATTATTATATCTATGCTACCACCGACGGTTCAGGTGCGGGATTCGGTCCGGCTCAGTTGTGGACATCACGTGATTTCGTCAACTGGACATTGATGCCTATGAACTGGCCCGACAGCCACTGGATTTGGGCGCCTGATGTGATGCTCAATGAGAACGACGGGCGGTACTACTATGTTTATTGTCAGCCCTGCCAGCTCCATGCCGGTGTGGGCGACACACCTCGAGGCCCCTGGACTAACATTCTGGGCGACAGTGAAGCGGTGTTGGTTCCCGACAGGTTCGTCACGAACGCCATTACCCTTGACGGCCAGACTTTTGTGGACGATGACGGTTCAATCTATATGTATTGGGGAACATGGGGAATTTTCGACGGTTTCGGTTGCGGAGCAGGAAAACTGACCTCCGATATGAGGTCTTTCACTGAGACACGACTTATTCCCAACACCGAAGTAACCGATTTTTTTGAGGCACCGTTTGTACTCAAACGTGACAGCACTTATTATTTTATGTATTCCTCGGCATCATGTCACGATGCGACCTATCATGTACAGTATGCCACTGCAAAAAGTCCTCTGGGTCCTTATGAGTACAAGGGGGCGATTCTGAAAACCAATGCCGACAGCACCATCCACGGACCCGGTCATCACAGTGTGCTTCAACAAGGCGACGATTATTTCATCGTTTATCACCGTCACGATAATCCTCACAGCAACCGTGGCTTCCACCGTCAGATTGCTGCCGATACCTTGCGTTTCCTTCCCGACGGTTCAATTGCACCGGTTCCGGGTTCCCATCGAGGCATCGGAGCTCTCGCACCTCTCTCTAATACATCGCCCAACATTGCCTTAGGGGCAAAGGTGAGCGCTTCCTCATTCTACGACGATAACTTTAAACCGGAGTTTGCAGTTGACGATAACAACGGAACGTTGTGGCGACCGGCAGGAATGGGGCAGGAGTGGATTGAGCTGGACCTTGGAAAGATGTTTCCGATAGAAACCGTCATGACTCAATGGGAATATGGAACCCAGTTCTATCAATATCTGATAGAAACCTCCGTCGACGGAAATAATTGGACAGTGTTTGCCGACAAGCGTGACAACAGGCTTGCCGGTAGCCCCATGGTAGATTTCGGTGATACCAAGGCTCGTTATATCCGGATAACGTTCACGGGAGGACAAAAACGCGGCTTCCCGGGTGCAATCTGGAACATAAAGGTTTTCTCGACAACTGAGACTTTTAATCCTCAGCAATGGATTTCTGTTTCGGGACGTGACTGGAACGGAACCCGATGGCTGAATCGAAACGGTCAGCTGGGAGGTTACTTTGATGTTGTCAAGGGACGCGTGACAAGACTACGCCATGACGGTCAGGAATGTATCGAACTGATGCCGGGCACTGAGATTCGGTTTGACAACCGATTGATTGACCCCAAATCCAATTCCACTCTTGTTCTGAAAGTTTGGGATGGAGAAAAATGGATAAACTCCCCTATAACCAAAATTCAAAAAGGAAAACTAACGGTTGAATCGGGAAATCAACCACTTATTGTCTCAAATCTTCAGTATTACAACTGGAAACTTGAACCATCCGAAATTATTTTTGCTCTATCAAACGATGTCGTTCCTCAACAGGCCGCTCCTCTTGAACCCATGGGAAAACTAATCGATATCTCGGCCGACTGCCTGGCGCCCATGCAGAGGAGCGACACCGTTTGGTTCATTCCGAATCAAGGAGTAATCGGAGGAGAATTCGTTCCGCAACAGAAGCCCCTGAAAGTCGTTGAGATTGAAGGAAAGAAGGCTTTTCTGTTCGATGGTACTACCCCTTATATGAGTTCTTTCCCGTTGCCGGCAACAGTCCGCGACAACACTCCTTATACTCTTGAAATGGAGATACTGAATCCCGAGATTCAGCTAAACGAATGTGTTGCCGATTTCACATCATCCCACGACGAACTTGAGAAAATCATGGCTGTGAACGGTACCGAACCTCGATGTGGCGTAATGAACCATTATGGCTGGTATGAGGATGCCGGTTGGCCTCAGGTTGAGTCTTTGGCCGGAAAATGGCAGAATGTAAAGGTTGTCTTTGACGGAAGAATTGAAAAAGTCTACATAAACGGGCAGTTGGTCAGCGAGAAAGATATTCAGCTGCTTGTCAAGCCATCTCAGTTTGTCATGCTGGGACTCAATGCCGAAGGGGAGTGGCCGTTCACCGGCTATCTGCGTTCTCTAACCTTCTATGATGAGGCGATAGAATAAACCGAATATTAATCCATTGTAACTATATATGAAATCAATCATTTTCACAGCCGCCTTAGCGTGTACTTTTGCCCTGTCGGCTCAAAACTATCCCATTACACCCGTTCCTTTCACTTCTGTAAAGGTTCAGGGAGGTTTCTGGGGACAGCGACTCGATGCCAGCCGGAACGTGACCATTCCGCTCGCTTTCAGCAAATGCGAGGAAACAGGCCGATATGATAATTTTATAAAGGCTGCCAATCCCTCCGATACAATCACGGTTGGGGGACTCTCTTTCGATGATACCGACGTCTATAAAACTATCGAGGGTGCCAGCTATCTGTTGCAAACCTATCCCGATCCGGTTCTTGAAGCCTATATTGACAGTGTGCTCGTCATTGTGGCAGCCGCACAGGAACCCGACGGCTATCTTTATACCTCGCGCACGATGAATCCGGCACATCCCCACGAGTGGGCCGGCGACCGCCGCTGGGTTAAGGAGGAAGACCTAAGCCACGAGCTTTATAATCTCGGTCACATGATTGAGGGTGCTATCGCCCACTATCAGGCAACCGGAAAAAGGAATTTCCTCGATATAGCCATCCGCTATGCCGACTGTGTTTGCCGTGAGGTTGGTCCCGGTCCCGATCAGATTGCAGTGGTTCCCGGTCACCAGATTGCCGAGATGGCGCTTGCCAAACTCTACACCGTTACAGGCGACAAGAAATATCTCGATGAAGCGAAATTCTTCCTCGACATGAGAGGGAAAACCCAATATCATGACGAGCAACTCGCCGATGCCCATCAGCACGGAATAGATGACACCGATGAACTGTTCTACTACAGTCAAACCTATAAACCTGTTCTGGAACAGGATGAGGCAGTGGGACACGCAGTTCGTGCCGCTTATATGTATGCCGGAATGGCCGATGTAGCAGCTCTCACCGGCGACACAGCCTATATTGCAGCTATCGACCGAATCTGGGACAACATCGTCAACAAAAAACTCTATATCACAGGCGGTATCGGTGCTACCAACAATGGCGAGGCCTTCGGAAAGGATTATGAGCTACCCAACATGTCGGCCTACTGTGAAACATGTGCGGCAATCGGGAATGTCTATGTCAACTATCGCCTCTTCCTGCTTCATGGCGATTCGAAATATTATGATGTGCTTGAACGCACTCTCTACAACGGGTTGATTTCGGGTGTTTCGCTCGACGGTGGCGGTTTCTTCTATCCCAACCCGCTGGAATCTATGGGACAACATCAGCGTCAGCCATGGTTCGGTTGTGCCTGCTGCCCCTCCAACATTGCCCGTTTCATGCCGTCGTTACCGGGTTATATATATGCGGTCGACAACCGCGACGTCTATGTCAATCTCTTCCTTCCCAACACGGCCAACCTCGAAGTTGCCGGAAAAGATGTGGAGCTGACCCAGTCAACTTCCTATCCCTGGAATGGCGATGTAACAGTCACAGTCGACAAGAACAAAGCCGGCAATTTCACCATGAAGGTTCGCATCCCCGGGTGGGTACGCAATCAGGTTGTTCCCGGCGACCTCTACTCCTTTGCCGATGGCAAGCGTCCGTCATGGTCGGTGTCGGTAAACGGTCAAAAGGTAGAAGGTGCTCTCAATAAGGGATATCTTGACATAACCCGCAAGTGGAAAAAAGGTGATAAGGTGGAAATTCATTTCGACATGGAACCGCGCGTTGTTATTGCGAACAATAAGGTTGAGGCCGACCGTGGCCGCATAGCTGTTGAGCGCGGACCCCTTGTTTATTGTGCCGAATGGCCCGACAACAATTTCGATGTTCTCAGTGTGTTTATGAACCAGAAACCCCGTTTTGAGGTTGTTGATGCTCCCGATGAACTCTACGGAATAAAGAAAATCGTTACCGATGCACAAACACTTCGCTACGATGACCAGGGACGACTTGTTGCCGAAGATCAAACATTGACATTGATACCTTATTATGCATGGTGTCACCGTGGAAGCGGAAACATGGCTGTTTGGCTGCCACAGGCTCTGAGTGCGTCGCGTCCGGTCATGCCCCCCACTTTGGCCTCTCAAAGCAACGTGACGGTGTCGCGCCGTGTTGGAGGTAAATCGGCAATCAATGACCGTTTGACTCCCAAGGATGAATTCGATACCTCTTGCCCTTATATTCATTTCTGGCCGAATCTTGGAACTCAGGAATGGATTGTCTATGAATTTCCCCAGGCTGAGGAAGTTAGTTCTTCCACCGTCTATTGGTTTGACGATGCTCCCTGGGGTGGCTGCAGGGTTCCAGCATCCTGGAAAATTTACTACAAGGACACCAACGGTGAATGGACCGAGGTTTCTAACCCCGATGCCTACAGTGTCAAAAAGGGTTCGCCCAACACCGTTAACTTTGACCCTGTTACCACAACATCGCTAAAGCTCGAGATTAACCAGCCGGCCGATTATGCTTCGGGCCTCTTCGAATGGCAGGTTGATTAACCATATTTTTAATCTAAGGATTTATAACTGTTAGACGTTGAAGGCGGGACTGAGAGTCCCGCCTTCTTTGGTTAAAGCGGTCTTGTCGAATATATCGAGTATATATTTTATTCCAACAGTATAATAAATTGATTCCCGTAAACTTATATCCTGCGCTTATATTAAATTCATGATATTTTGTTATTTTTGTATATTAAGTAAACAAACTCATGGTAACTTCAAACATTTGGAATGAAATAAAACAGATTATTGAGAGCGGTTTTACTTCTGACGGGTTGAATCAATTGGAATATTATGCAGAACAATTTGATGAAGGAAAAATTTTATATAAACGATTTTCACAGACATAACAGCATGGCTGCTCAGCGGGAGGTTGCACTCATGTCATTGCAACCCTACTCTCGGGATCAGAAAATTCAACAAGTGGTTATGTTGAAGGAGGCTTCCCGGATCTCAAAACAGAGCTCCAATTTGCTAAGAAACAAACTGAAACAATAAAATGTTGGGCCGGTATGACCCATAAAGCTAAAGATGTGGATGAAATGTTCCAACAAATACTGAATATATGAAATATACTCTAATATTCCAACTAAGTTTAAGAAATCACTGAAGAAATAATTCAAAAGAGGTTTGGATTTAGAGAAACTTAAGGAAGAAAACAAACGGGATGGATTGAAAAATCCATCCCGTTTTCCTAACCAAAGTTGAGTTCTACCAATTAATTGGCTGAGCCAACGATAGCATCTATCATATATTGTTTCTTAATGCTACCGTCTTTACGGTCGATAATTTCGCCGGTATCCCAAGTGAAAGGCATTAAACCTGTTTCTGCAGCATAAATTCTGACACAAGAATAGAAATGAGCTCTTGATTTGACAATCTGCTCCTTGTCAGCGTCGGTTTGCTGAGCGGTATAATGCTCCTCGGGATAAGCGCCATATTCACCGATGATAACGGGAATACCCTTATCGACGAATTTCTTTTTCATCTTTTCAAACTGAGCAAGCATCCAGTCCTCCTCACCCCATGTAGCATTGCGACTGCTGCCGGCGACATGGAAATCGGCTCCCCAGAACCAAGACACCTTACCCCATGATTGGTCTTCCTCCATGATGGTATACTGATAAGGGTCATAATAATGTATCTCCGCCATCAGATATCCGTCACCTGCAGGGTCATTAGGTAATTTATTCATCAATTCATCTGTGGTGTTGATGTCGGTATGAGGGCCTTGAACAACAAGGGTTCTTGTTGAATTGTTGCCTCCTGTTGCACGAACAGCATCGATAAACGCCTGTTCATAGGCCAGCAAAGCGGCCATACCGGCTTCTCCGTCGGCATTGGGTTCATTCAATCCGGCAAACATCAGCATCTCATTGTAATGACCGAGACGTTTAGCAATCTGCGTCCAATAGTCGCTTTGACGTTGCAGAAGTTCGGGGTCAACAGCGCTGCCGATGTTGTTTTCAAGCCATCCGCCATCCCAGTGTATGTTGAGTACCGCATACATTCCACGCTCCGTTATCCACCCGATAACCTCGTTCACGCGATTTAGCCATGTCGGGTTGATGGTATTAGTCTCACGGTCCGACAAATGACTGTCCCATGCACATGGTATACGAACCATATTGAAACCTGCGTCCTTTATACCCTGTATAAAATCTTCGTTGATTACAGGATTTCCCCATCCTGTTTCCCCACCGGGAACTTCCATTGTGTTACCGATATTCCATCCGGCGACATATTGTGCAGCGATATCTTGAGCTTTCAGTCCAAGCAACGCTTGTTCCTCTTCGGTAAATCCGGGCCAATCAGGTTTTTCAGGTTCAGGTTCAACATAAACGCCCTCCTGAGAAACTGCTACGTTCAGACTTGATCCTCCGGCCGTAACCGTGACGTTCGCCTTGCGAGCTTCGGTCGAAGTGTTAGGCTGAATGGTCAGTGTAATCTGGCTGATGCTGTTCATCTTCGAAGGTTCGGTCGACTCACCGCTAACCCAACTCTGGTCGGCCGTTACGGTCGGTTTAACCGGCGCATAAACCGAGAATGTTGCACGAGTGTCGGTCGATTTGACTGCAACGCCAGTCTTGTCAACGTCGTTGACAGCCTTCAGCGCTACCTTGTCATTTCCCCCTCCACCTTTGTTGTCATCGTCGCTGCAAGCAGCGAATGCTGTCATTGTAAATCCCAGAAGGACGGGATAGATCCATTTTGTAAACTTCATATTTGAAAATCCGGTAATAAAAGGGCGGGCTGAAATCAGCTCGCCCTTTCAATTAGTTATTCTTCACTTAACAGGATTTACCAAGTTCTGATGTCAACAACTTCAACTTCGAGACCTTCAGTCTCTGCATCGAGATTAGATATTTCAACACAGAACATCATCAAGTCACCTGCTGCGAAAGGTTCTACATCATAAGTAACTGTGTAAATACCATCACCATTAAGGTTGCAAGTGTAGTTGTTTTCCCAGTTCATAATGCTCCAGTCATTGCTGTTAA
>JAFLTL010000003.1:38896-119879 GCA_022510505.1 Muribaculaceae bacterium
AGTTCATAATGCTCCAGTCATTGCTGTTAAGACCGATGCAAGCTTTACCAGAGAAACCGGCCGGAGTACCCTTAAGGCTAAATGTTATTGCAAAATTATTGGTCCAGCCGATAGGAGAGCAATCGAGTGCATCGCTTTCAGGGTCTCCCCAAGGATTATTGAGGGCGAGACGAGCATGCTGGGTGTCATTATAGAAGTTCACCTTTGATGGATCAAAATCATAATACTTCGTTGCAAGTACTGTAGCCTCACCGCCACCGCCGCCACCGGCTGTGCCGAGGTTAGGAATGAAGTGGTAGGCGTGGTATTCATCCTTGTCGTCGCTACGTGCACCGAGCCACATTCCGGCAAGTTTTCCGGCCTTCTTTTCGATGCTCATTATGCGGAGCGAGTTGTTGGAATCTACATAGAAGCTATCCCAGTCACCCAGCATACCGCTAAGACCGCCGGGAATCGGGTCACCAAAGGTATAGATACCTTTTTCGTTGAGAGTATAGGTTGTTTCAACCTTAGATCCGTCGGGATATTCAAATACTGCTGTCATGTTCTCGCTGTCGAGAGTCATTGAGAAGCTTGCATAAGCATCGGGATCGGGGGTACCATACCAACCACAGTCGGTGTATTCCTGGATAGAATTCCAGCCGTTCATGCGAGTACCGGTCAAAGTGCACCAGTCGGTTGGGTTTTCAGGGCTCAATGTCCATTTGATAGAAGTTGTTGAAACAACAACCTGGCTAACCAAATCCTGCCATCCATCCTCGAGAGACGGTTCCTGAGGACCCTGTTCGGGCTGATAGTTTTCGAAATACTCAGTGGTTACATAGTTGATAGCAGTGTTCGAGTTTGGAGCCTGCATAACCATTGCATCATCCGAAAGATAATATACCTTGAAGTTCTTAGCACCAGTTGATGCCGGATTACTGTTGGTTGTCCACAAAGGATATACATCAGAGAAACCGATTGTGTAGTTGTCGGTATCCAGAAGGAAAGTACCGCGGCTAACAACGTTCATGTCGGCATCATAGATGATACAGTTTGCACCGTCGATAAGGTTCAGCTCCATGTAGCCGTAGTTCTGAGCATCACACATCCAGCTGTTGCCTGCATAGTCAGCTGCCCAATACCAGTTGGAATCATCACCGAACGAGTCGGCTCCGGTCTCGGTTGGGTCAATAGCATTTGCTGAATCCCATGGATCGGCATCGATGTAGTTGTTATAAACAGTTTCATTTTCTGAAGCTGCGTGTAACTTCTGCCATGTGTAACCGTCATTATAGAACCAGTGGGGACCTTTAAACTTAGTGGTCTTACTGCTTCCGTCATCCAGAATCTCAAGGTCAAGCTGCCAAAGTTTTGACTGACCAACACCGCCTGTCAAGCGAGTCCAGAGATAGTGGCTTACAAACTCGGCACAGAAGTCATCAACTTTAAAATGTCCTGGATTTGACCAAACATATCCACCACGAGTTTGAACAGCCATACGGAATTCATAATCACCGTCGAAAGCAATTCTTAATGTTGCTTCGGGGTTTACTATGCGACCCTGAGGAGTTTCCCATGCAACATTATAATTGCTAGGAAGAAGACTCTTCAGATATACAATGTTAGGATTGCTACTGTCGTGAGTGACCGAATATGCAACTCCCTCCACCAAATCCTCAGGCGACACATCTACAACACCGAGATCGAATTTGTCCTCGGTACATGCCGCCATTGCAAGAAGTGTGGCTGTCGAGATTAGTAAATTCTTTAGTTTCATCATAAATGTTTTTTAATTAATTGGAGAAAGATTTTTGGTTAAGTTGTGTAGGATGATTAACGACCATTATATTATTGTTATTGTATAAAAAATCGTTAATCAACCTACTTTAACCTTTGTTCATTAATTTTATTTAATCAATACCATCCGGGATTCTGCTTCAAAACGTAGTTTGAAAGAGTGATCTGGTTGTTTGGTATCTGACAGAGGCCATTGGTGGCAAGGATCTTAGATGCATCGTAGGTGACTGTCGCATCAAGGCCACCGTTTTTAACCGGACCTTGAACAGCCATCAGAGCATCAACAAGCGCTGTTACCTGTCCGCCGTTTCTTTGACGGAGAAGGTCCCAGTAGCGATGTCCTTCAAATGCGAGTTCTCTTGCACGCTCGGCTAGAATGTTCTCTTTAGTAGCGGGTATGCTTCCGAGACCTGCACGGTCGCGAACCTGATCAAGGTAGCTTTGGGCATTGCCTGAACCCAATTCGGCTGCCATCAGGAGAACATCGGCATAACGTAGGAATATCCAGGGTTGAGTGTTACCAATCTGGAAATCGGCTGTTCCATCAGCAGTAGCACCGTTCTGATAACCGCCACTTTCAGTGTTGTTATAGCAATAAGGACTATATTTCTTGATGCAATAGCCTGTATATTCACGCCAGTCTTTATATGATGCGGCATAAAGAGAATTTTCAGTCAATCCTTCACTTACAATGTCGATAACTGAAGCTGATCTGCGCTGGTCATCGTTTGTGAAGAAATTCAGATAACCGGGACATACAGTACCGATACCCCATCCACGACCCAGAGGCGATTGCCACAGGTTACGCATTCCGATAAGAACCTGCCAGCGGTTACCGAAGTTACCACCGTTGTAGTTACCGGGTGTGAAGGTCATAGCCAACATAACTTCATCATTGGCATCACCGGCATAAGTTGACTGGTCAGTGTCCCATCCTACTGCCGGACCTGGAACGGCTACCAAAGATGCTGCAGGCCAAAGAGTGTTGAACTCGCCCTTAGGAAGAAGTTTGTAATAACCCGAGCTGATTGCATCTTCAACAGCAGCAAGAGCTTCCTGCTGAGTCACGTTGCCAACTGTTCCGGCTTCTTCATCGGTCCATCCGGGTTGTTTTCCGTAGTAACCGGTGTAGTACATATAGGCGCGAGCCAAAATGCCTTCGGCTGTCTGTTTTGTGATTCTGCCGAAATCGCTTGCACCGTGGTTTGCAGTAGCAGGGATATTGTTAACTGCATAACGGAGGTCTTCAAGAACCCAAGCGTAAACCTCGTCAGGGTCAGCCTGTTCGCGGTTTTCAGTAGAGGGTTCCAGGAAGAACGGAATGTTTTCGAACATGCGTGCCATGTCGAAATACATCAATGCACGGAGAGCACGACATTCGCCAAGGTAAAGGCTGCGATTGGCCTCGCTTTGCCATTGAATCTGGTCATCGTAGCTCAACAGAACGTTGCAACGATAGATTCCTTCGTAGTAGCGTTGCCAGTCCCCTTCATAGAGGTTCATATCGCTGGGACTTAGAGAATTATCGAATCGGTCGACTACCTGATAGCCGAAGCCGTCACCGTTTCCTGAAGCTCCATAACATTCATCGGACATCACAGTCGCAGCAATGTAAATGCCGATACTGGGATTCGAGGCAATCTGACGCCATCCGGCATAGCAACCGATAAGCGCACGGTAGGCATCAGTCTCAGTTTTATAAAAGTTTTCGGTGTTGGACTCGGTCATTGATTCGACATCCAAGAAGCTTTCCGAGCAAGACGTCAATGTCAAGCCGGCTGCTACTGCACCGATGGTTAGTATATTAAGTAGTTTCATAATATTGTTCCTGATGTTGAATTAGAAAGAGAGATTTACACCGAAGAGGAAATTACGCGGACGCGGATAGAAACCGAGGTCGACACCGCTTACCCAAGAAGATGTACCGTAACCGATATCGGGATCCATTCCGTTATACTTGGTGAATGTAACAAGGTTCTGAGCCTGGAAATAGAGGCGGCAATTGCTGCACCATTTCTGATTGATCAGAGGAGCGAAGTTATAACCGATTGTCAGGTCACTGATGCGGAAATAATCTCCATCGTGAATATAAAGGTCACTGAACTGCCAGTTGATATTCTGGTTTGTTACGCGTGGAATGCGGTTTGAAGTACCTGCGCCTGTCCAACGTCCAAGGATTTCAGTTGTGTAGTTGTTGTACATACCACCCTGGTCACGATAGCTCTGTACAATCTGATAACCTGCAACACCCTGTCCAACGATGCCGAGATCAAAGTTCTTCCAGTAGAAGTTCAGATTGATACCGTAGGTGAACTTAGGCATACCGTTACCGAGATCGACTTTATCGTTATCGTCGATTACACCGTCATGGTTCTGGTCAACATAGATAACGTCACCGGGAACGACATTTGACTGTAGGATACCATTACCAGCAGCTCTCCATGCATCAATTTCAGCTTGACTTTGGAAAATACCGGCAGTCTGATAACCCCAGAAATAACCGATTGCATGACCGTTCTGTGCACGATAGAATTCAGGAGCGTTGTTGTAGAGCTGGTTGGTCTCACCGTGGATGATACCGTCTTCGGTTGGAATCGAACCTACTTTGTTGTGGTTGAATGCTCCGTTAACACCAATGCTGTAAGCGAAATCCTTGCCAATCACATCATTCCATGTCAGATTGAATTCAACACCATCGTTGATCACGTCACCACCATTGATGAAGGGAGCGTCGGTACCGGCAGTAGCAAGGATAGGAGCCTTGACGAGCCAGTCTTTGGTAGATTTACGATAGTAGTCGAAGTTAACTGCCAAACGATTGTTAAGCAAACGAGCGTCGAAACCGAAGTCGATCTGTTCCGATGTTTCCCAAGTCAATCCGAGGTTACCGAGGCGTGAAGGATAAGCACCGTAGGTCTTTTCAAACACATCAGCCCATGAAGCGAACTGACCGTTCGGGCCCATCAAACCACCGAACAGATAGTTGACGTTAGATGTAGTAATAGGAGCGAGATACTGGTAGTTGGAGATGTTCTGGTTACCAACACGTCCCCATGATCCACGAATCTTCAGGAAATCAAGCCATCCGCGGGTTGATTCCATGAAACTTTCACTCGAAATGTTCCAACCTGCTGAAACAGAGGGGAAGGTACCGAAGCGGTGACCGCGAGCGAAGTGAGATGAACCGTCACGACGAACTGTAACGTTGATCATATATTTTTCCATCCAGTTCCATCCGATACGACCGAAATAGGAAACTGAACGAGATTTGTCATGAGGAGAACCAGATGCGCTCAAACCGTCTTCGGTTGAAGCTGCGGTTCCGTTGTTTACCCAAGCATGCTGCCAATCGTCAAAACCTTCCTTGAGGTCGCGGTTACCAGCGCCAACGCCTTCACCTTCGTAACGATAGGCTTCCATACCGACGAGAGCGTTGAATTCATGTTCGGCTACCTTGAAGTCATAGGACAAGGTGTTGGTCCATGTCATGCCAAGTGAATTACTCATGTTTTGGCTGACAGAAGTGTGCTCATTGTAGCTCAAATTTGAGAATGCATATGTGGGAGAGAATGAACGGTAGCTTGAAGAACCGTAGACTGCTCCAAACACTGTTTTGAGGCGAAGACCCTTGATGGGTTCTAACTGAGCATAAACGTTACCGCTAAATGTAGCATTTTTCGAGAGGTTGTCGTTCTGAACCATCATGGCTCCGTAAGGGTTACCATTATCCGGATTCCAGTCTGATCCTGCCGAATTGTTGAAAGCACCGGCTTCATTATATATAGGATTCAGAGGAGAAGCCTGGAAAGCACCGCGGAGAGAGTTCCAATAGTTACCCTCAACGCGGATACCGTTACTCTTTACATATACGAAAGAAGCCTGTTCGCCGACTGTCAGGATACCGTCGAAGAGTTTATGGTCGGAGTTGATACGGAAGTTATAGCGGGAATAGTTGGAAACTTCCTTACCACCGGCGATACCTTCCTGGTTGATGTAGCCAAGGCTCATTGCGAAATTAGAAGTTTTGTTACCTCCGTTCACGCCGATTGTATGGCTTTGCATGGTTGCAGGAGTCTTAAACATTGATTCCAACCAGTTAGTGTCAATGATTTCACCGTTACGCCAGATAGATCCCATGTTGTTCCAGTCATAAGGTGCAGCACCTTCATTGATTTGCTGTTCATCCATGATGGTCATGTACTGATTGGCATTGAGCATCTTGGTGTATTTCTCAACAGTCTGCCAACCGAAATATCCGTCATAAGTGATATTGGTTTTGCCTTCGGCACCTTTCTTAGTTGTGATCAAAACAACACCGTTTGCAGCCTGTGCACCATAGATGGCTGCCGAAGCAGCATCCTTCAACACGTCGATGCTTTCGATATCGTTAGGATTCAGGGTATTGATGTCACCTCCCACACCGTCGATAAGGTAAAGAGGAGAGTTGCTGCCCACCGTACCGAGACCACGGATTGTAACCTTCATGCCGGTTCCGGGCTGTCCGGAATTGCTGGTGATGGTTACGCCGGGAAGTTGTCCCTGCATGGCCTGCAGAGGTGAAGTTGTGTTCAACTTTGCTATTTCATCACCCTTGATCTGAGAAGTAGCACCGGTGACGAGTTTTTTCTTTAAAGTACCGTAACCTACAACTACAACTTCATCAAGAACCTCGCTGTTTTCGAGAAGAGCGACATCGATTCTTGTTCCATCGATTTTAACTTCTCTCTTCTGGAAACCAACATAGCTGAATTCAAGAATTTGTCCCATTTGGGCATTGATGGAGTAATTACCGTCAATATCGGTAGCAGTACCGTTCTGGGTACCTATCACCATGACGCTAACACCGATTAGGGGTTCACCGTCGGCAGCCGATGTGACTGTACCGGTAACGGTAACCGATTGCGCCGAAGCAGATGCCATCCCCATAAAAAGCAAGAGAGACAGCAACCAGCCACGGAGCGAGCGCAAATTGCACCTTTCCGTCGATTGTTTTTCCATTTGGTTAATAATTTATTGGTTAATTGGTTTAGATTTTATTTTCCTGTCTTAAGTTCAAAGTTCTAAGGCATAGGACACATACAACACAAAAAACACATCTACTTGTTTTCATGGTATTGCTCAATGACTCAAACGCTTATAAACTCAAACAAATGCAATTGACCGACGCATAATCCTGACAATAAATCATTTGTTTGACAAATATAAAACTAAATTTTGAAATATTCACAAATTTGGCCTCAAAATGCTAAATTTTGTTGGGCCAGCAGTCGCATGTCTCTCCCTTTAGTTCCGGGATTGTGTCGCATGTGAATTGTGGATCTTTCCCCTCGCGACGCTGGGCCATGTAGTCTTTCAAACATCTGACTGCATATTTCCCCAACAGGACTATCGCCAACAGGTTGCACAGGGTCATCAGGCCCATTGTGATGTCGGAGAGGGCCCAAACGAATTCCAATGTCGACAGTGAACCCAACATCAGCATCCCTGCTACAAGTATTCGGAAAGTGTAAATGATGAAACGATTCTTCTTAATGAAATTCAGGTTGGTCTCACCATAATAATAGTTGGCGATCACACTGGTGAATGCAAATAAATAGACGGCTGCCGACAAGAAGATTGTGGCGATGCCACCAACCTCAGTCTTCAAAGCAAACTGTGTCAGCTCGATGCCGGTCAACCCTGAGTCGAATACTCCCGAGCACAGGATGATAAAGGCGGTGGCAGTACAAACCAAAATAGTGTCGGTGAAAACACCGAGGGTTTGAATCAGTCCCTGCTTCACCGGATGGCTGACATCGGCTGTGGCGGCTGCGTTGGGAGTGGATCCCTCGCCGGCTTCGTTGCTGAAGAGGCCGCGTTTCACACCAAGTAAAACCGCTGAACCTATGCCTCCGCCAATTACCGGTCCATAGCCGAAGGCGTTGCTTACTATCAACTCGATAATCCGTGGAAACTGGGTGATGTTGATTATAATGATATATATTGCCAAGAGGATATAAAATACAGCCATCACGGGCACCACTATCTCGCTGACTCGCGAAATACGATGGATTCCGCCGCAAATCACCAGCATTGCAATGGCTGTTGTGACGATTCCTACCCAAAGTCGCGACAAGCCGAAAGTGTTTTGGAATGCAACGGTTATGGTGTTGGCCTGTACGGTGTTGAACGCCAGACCGAACGTCAGTGTTATCAGTATGGCAAACAAAACAGCCCACCAGCGTTTCTTCAATCCTTTTTGAATGTAATAGGCCGGACCGCCACGGAAGGCATCTTTGTCACGAACCTTGAACAGCTGGGCAAGTGTTGACTCGATGAATGCATTGGCCGAACCAATGAACGCTACAACCCACATCCAGAAAACCGCTCCGGGACCTCCAACGGCTATGGCAATAGCAACACCGGCGATGTTTCCCGTTCCGACACGGCTGGCCAGCGACACGGCAAACGCTTGAAAGGAACTGATGGTGTTTTTCTTGGGGGTCGGATCAAGAGGATTTTCATGTTTTTTGCTTGACTCGAAAAGGAGTTTCACCATTTCGGGAATCATGCGGAACTGGACGCCGCGAGTATATACAGTGAAGTAAAGGGCTATGCCAAGAAGAAGACCAACCATCAGATAGGTCCATAGCCAATCGTTCAGAGTGTTTATGATTTCCATGGCAAAAAATTATGAGTTTGTAAATGTAAGGATTTTAATGGAAAATACTTAAAGAAAATTGACATTTCATTAACTTTGCATTACTTTCTATGAAACAGCTGGTTTTTCTGACGTTTTTATTTTCCACTCTTTTTACCCCTCATATTTACGGTGGGAATCATGAGTTCCTACTGAAAGACAGTGTGGTTGTCGACACCTTTCCCGAATGGGAGGAGTTGCTCGACGAGGTCGTGGTCATGCAACGGCAGAAAGGGGTGAGGAAAGTCAGAGGGAGCGCGACAAACACCGACATGATTTCAGCTGCCGAGTTGAAAAAAGCCGCTTGCTGTAATCTTGGAGAAAGCTTCACCACCAGCGCTTCGGTCGACGTGAACTATAGCGACGCTGCAACCGGAGCCAAACAGATAAAGTTGTTGGGCCTATCGGGGACCTATGTACAGATGCTGACCGAGAACATCCCCAACTTAAGGGGAGCGGCCGCCCTCTACGGTCTGGGTTATATCCCGGGCCCATGGATGCAGTCAATTCAGGTGAGTAAAGGTGCCAGTTCGGTCAAGAATGGATATGAGTCGGTAACTGGCCAAATCAATGTGGAGTTTCTGAAACCGCAAACCGAGCCGTCGGTCCTGGCGAATGCCTATGTAGATATTTTCGGGAAAGCCGAACTGAATTTTGCCGGAAACATCCATCTGGGCGAGCGATGGTCGACCGGATTGCTGCTTCATGGAGAAAACGGTTTTGCTTCCCATGATGAAAACAACGACGGTTTTATGGACCTTCCACGAATAAAGCAGTTCACGGGCATGAACCGTTGGGCCTACATGGGCGACAGTTATGTTTTTCAGGCCGGGGTGAAGTTCCTTGCCGAGAACCGTCGCAGCGGTCAGCACAGCCACAACGGCCATTCGGAGGATATGGACGGCCACGAACCCTATAAGATCGATATCGACACACGTCGATGGGAGTTCTTCACCAAGAATGCCTATATCTATGACAAGGATAATGATGGCAACCTGGCCTTGATATTCTCGGGCTCGTTTCACAACGAGGATGCGACCTACGGTCATAAACTCTACAATGTTGATCAGGACAATCTCTACGCATCGCTGATGTTTGAACGTAAATGGCATGACGGTCTCCACGGTCTGTCGACCGGACTGAGTCTGAACTACGACCGATATAATCAACATTTCCGTTTGGAAAACGACATCTCAATCAGTCCGGCCCACGATATTGAAAGCGAATGGGTGCCGGGTGCTTATGCCCAATATACTTTCAGCATGAACTCAGCACTCATACTGATGGGAGGGGTGAGATTAGACCACAGTTCTCTCTACGGAACCATGTTTACACCACGAATCCATGCAAAATGGAATCTGCTTGACGGCGCACTTTCTATCCATGGTACGGCGGGAAAAGGCTACCGGTCGCCTCACGCTCTGGCCGACAATCATTTTTATCTGGCTTCATCACGACAAATCATCATGGGCTCCGACCTTCGCCAGGAAGAGGCCATGAATTACGGTGGCGGAGTGGCCGGTTTCCATGACCTCTTCGACCGGTCTCTCAATTATAGTGCCGAATTCTACTACACTACCTTCAAGCATCAGATGCTGGTAGATTTAGACTTCGATCCACATGCTGTCATTATCAAGGATTCACAAAACCATCCCAATTTTTCCCGCACGTTTCAAATCGAATTATCTTATCCGATTATCACCGACCTGGAGTTCTCGGCCGCCTACCGATTCACCGATGTAAAAGTCGACTATGGACAGGGACTCGTTAGAAAACCGCTGACGTCAAAAAACAAGGGTTTATTCTCGTTGAGTTGGACTCCTATGATGGGATTATGGCAGGTGGATGCAACCCTGGTTATCAATGGAGGCGGAAGAATGCCAACTCCCTATACGAAATCCGACGGAGAACTGTCGTGGCAACCGACCTACAAAGCTTTTCCCCAGCTGAATGCACAGGTTACGAGGAATTTCCGTCACTGGGCCGTGTATGTAGGAGGAGAGAATCTGACAGGATACCGACAGAAAACGCCCATCATCGATGCAGCAAATCCATGGGGCGACAGCTTCGATGCAACAATGGTCTATGCTCCGATACATGGTGCCATGGTATACGCAGGGTTCCGATATAACTTCACCCAGTACTAAAAAATTATGTTGTTGAATTGTTCGGTTAAGAAACTAATTAGGATAACTGTAAACTAAAAATAAAATATGAAACGCTTTTTACTAATAATCATGTTGGCCTTTGGACTTACAGCCATTGCTGCCGACCGTGTTACCGAGGTGTTTACACTCGACCATCAGATGTCGCAGATGTGTGAGAAGAAAATCAAGAGCAATCTTAGGTTTGAGAAGGGAATAAGCAAAATCGACGTTTCACTCAAGGAAAACATCATTACCATCACTTTCGATCCCAAGAAAACCGATACCGATAAAATTATCGAGGGCTTCAAAAAAATCGGATTCACAGCTTTTCCGGTCGACACCAAAGAAAATGAAAAGGCCGACCAATTGAAAAAACAGGATTAACCCTTATCTTTGCAAAAACACTTTAACAAAATGGATCTATTTGAAAAAGTATCGGAAGACATCAAGGCTGCAATGAAGGCTAAGGACCGTGAACGCCTTGACGCTCTCAGAGGGATTAAGAAGGAATTCATCGAGGGAAAAACTGCTCCGGGAGCCGACGGCCAGCTTACCGACGACGCTGCCCTGAAAATCTTGGTCAAGATGGCCAAGCAACGCAAGGAAAGTGCCGAAATCTATAATTCACAAAACCGTCCCGACCTGGCTCAAGCTGAGTTGGCTCAGGCTGCCGTTATTGAAGAGTATCTTCCCAAACAGTTTTCCGACGAGGAACTGACCGAACAAATCAAGAAGATAATTGCTGAAACCGGTGCCTCTTCTCCCAAAGAAATGGGTAAGGTGATGGGTGTCGCAACAAAGGCTCTTGCCGGACGTGCCGATGGCAAAGCCATATCGGCAAAGGTGAAGGAACTACTCAATGGAAATTAAGTTGTTAAGAGTTCTTTGACATCAACTATAAACCAAGAACTAGGAACTAAGAACTATAAATGCTTACATTACAACAGATAAAGGAAAATCCACAAGGGATTATCGATCGCCTGGCAGTTAAAGGATTCGATGGAAAAGATGCAATCCATCAAGTCATTGAGCTTGACAACCAGCGACGTTCAAATCAGCTCCTTAACGATAACCTCGCAGCCGAACTTAACAAACTGGCGGCTTCGATAGGAGCGTTGATGAAGCAGGGAAAGAAAGAAGAGGCCGAGGAAACCAAGAAAAAAGTTGCTTCAATAAAGGAGGAACAGAAACAGATTGCCGACAAACTCGCGGAAGCCGAAACAAAAATCCGTGAGATTCTGTTGACTGTTCCCAATGTACCCTACAAAGGGGTTCCCGAAGGAAAAACCGCCGAGGACAATGTTGTCGAAGAAACCGGTGGGACAATTCCAGAATTGCCGGCCGACGCTATGCCCCACTGGGGCCTTGCGAAAAAATACAATCTCATAAATTTTGACCTCGGGGTGAAAATCACCGGGGCGGGATTTCCAGTTTACATCGGGAAGGGCGCAAAACTGCAGCGCGCTCTGATTCAGTTCTTCCTCGACGAGGCCTCGAATGCCGGGTATACTGAGATCCAACCCCCCTACGTTGTAAACGAGGCATCGGGTTATGGAACGGGTCAGCTCCCCGACAAGGAGGGCCAAATGTACTTCGTTTGTGAAGACAATCTCTATCTGATCCCCACTGCCGAGGTGCCGGTTACCAACCTATATCGCGATGTCATCATCCCTGGAGATGAACTCCCCAAAAAGAATTGCGCTTATTCGGCATGTTTCCGTCGTGAAGCAGGAAGCTACGGAAAGGATGTTCGCGGACTGAACCGTCTGCATCAGTTTGACAAGGTTGAAATCGTCAGAATAGAGAAGCCCGAAGACAGTTATGCCGCACTGGAAGAAATGAAGGCGCATGTGAAAAGTCTTGTCGACAAACTGGGACTGCCATGGCACATTTTGAGACTTTGCGGAGGTGACATGAGCTTCACATCGGCCATAACATTTGACTTTGAAGTCTATTCGGCTGCACAAAAACGCTGGCTGGAGGTTTCGTCGGTGTCCAATTTCGAAACCTATCAGGCCAACCGTCTCAAATGTCGCTACCGTGGAGATGACAAGAAAACACACCTGTGTCACACCCTAAACGGTTCGGCCCTGGCTCTCCCCAGAATCATGGCCGCTTTGCTCGAGAACAACCAAACTCCCGAGGGAATAAAGGTTCCCGAAGTTCTGCAGAAATACACCGGTTTCAGTATAATCGACTAAGAGATATTGGCAACGGTCCTTATTACTAAATTCAGAGAGTTTACCGACGTCATCATGACGTTGCCGGTAATCTACAGTGCATGTGGTTCCCATCCCGAGGACGATTTCGTTCTTGTTACCCGAACCTCATTGGTGTCGCTGTTCCTGAACGCTCCCTCGAATTTGCGCGTCGAGGGTGCAAACCCCGATGATTATGCATCGCTGGGACAGGCCAAGAAACTCTGGAAAGAACTCAAGGAACAATATAAACCCAATGTTCTGGTCGATCTCGACGATAACGGACTATCAAAACGGTTGGTTTTCTGGGCACGACTGTCGGGGTGCCGCATCTCCAGTGTAAAGGAGCCTCGTAACAAGAAGCTTCTCATTCGCAAGAATAACAAAGTGATGCTGCCGCTCATTTCGGCAAGGGCCCGTTACCGCGAAGCTTTTTTCAGAGTGGGACTTCCTGTTCAGGAACATTTCGAAGGCCTTTTCAGAAAGGGAGGTAAGGGTGATTCAAAACTGTTTGCCGCTCTCTCGGCCCCTCCAAAACCCGGGGAAATCTGGATTGGAATAGCTCCGTTTGCGAAACATCAAGGGAAGATCTATCCGTTGGAATTGATGGAAGAGGTCGTTACAATGGTCGAGCAGGAACTCCCCAATGCACGGATTTTTATGTTCGGCGGAGGTAACGAGGAAAGAAAAATACTCGATAAACTTTCGGCTTCCCACGTCAATGTCATTTCAACGGCTTCGGCCCAGCTTGGACTTGCGGCCGAACTTTCACTGCTGAGCTACATGAACGTGATGCTGACGATGGATTCGGCAAACATGCACCTGGCTTCGCTAGTCGGGGTCGATGTGATAACCATCTGGGGAGCAACTCATCCTTATACCGGTTTCAAAGGCTGGCACCAGAAGGAAAGGGCCAACATTTCGCTTCCGATGCCTTGTCGCCCATGCTCGATGTTCGGCGACAAACCATGTCACCGCAACGACTACATGTGCATGACTTCCATCAAACCACGTCTGGTTGCCGACATGGTGATTTCAACACTTAAAAAGGAAAAAGACGATGAAGATACCCGAGCCGAAAGCAAAGCTTGATTTCAGAACTCATGTCGAATTAAGATTCAACGATTTCGACATGCTCGGGCATTTGAACAATGCCGTCTACCTTGAACTGACCGACCTTGCGAAGGCCCGTTACATGCAGGAACTCCTGGGAGAAATCGATTGGCGAAACCTCGACCTGGCTATCGTCAACATAAACTCGTCGTTCTATGCACAGATTTTTCCCGATGACCATGTTGACGTGCTGACCGGAGTCCAGGCCATCGGGGATCATAGCTTCACGCTCGAACAAAGAATAGTTGACCGTCACACCGGGAAAGTGTTCATGGCATCGACATCGGTGTTCTGTGCTTTCGACCCTCATGAAATGATTTCATTGCCTCTTTATCCGGCCCTCAGAAGCGCCTTGGAAAAGGCCATGGCCTAATGAAATCTTATTTCGGTAATAAATTCCTTACCAAGATAATTGTTGATGGCTTTCACGAGCTTCTCGCGCTGGTAGAGAAGCTCGTTTTTTAATGGCGCCGAGGATAGCCACACATGCATTACGGTGCCAATCACACTGCGACGCGTCGTGTAACGGTTTATCCCGTCGCCAACTACTTCGCGCCAGCCAAAACTGGCCCGTTGAGCCAGAATCTTGTCGGTCAGGCCGTTTTCCTGAATCAGTCTCTCAACCAATTCTCCTATTTGCTCGGGATGGGTGCGTTTCATGATTTGTTAAGGGATTGGAAACGACCATTCTCAACCACCCACATGGCCCGGTCGTCGCCGGTGCCATGAAGTATGTTATCCAGGTGCTCACGGTTGGTGTCGGTGATGAAAATCTGACCGAAACGCGGTGACCTGACTATCTTCACAATTCTTTCCACCCGGGTCGAATCGAGTTTGTCGAAGATGTCGTCGAGAAGAAGCAACGGTTTTATTCCGGTGGCCTCCTGAAGGAATTCGAATTGGGCAAGTCTCATCGACAAGGTGATTGTCTTGCTCTGTCCCTGAGAGGCAGTACGGCGAGCTTCCAAACCGTTGACAAATATCTCCAGGTCATCACGATGAGGTCCGACCGAGGTGTAGCCGACTATCTCATCATGACGCCGGGCCTCGTCGAGCAATTTTTGCATAGTGACTCCTTCACGAGTGAGATGGGACTTAATGCCAATTTCGACTGTTTCACCCGTGCCGGCAATTTCTTGATAGTAGCTCTTGAAAAGCTCCACAAATTTAGGCAACCAGGCCATGCGTGCCTCGTGGATTCTCATGGCCGCTGCGCTCAATGTCATTTCCACCGATTCGTAGAGAACCGGGTCTACTACCCGAGCTCTTAAAAGCTTATTGCGTTGTTCCACTGAGCGGTTATAACGTATAAGCGCATCGAGATAGACCGGATCGCTCTGGGATATTATCATGTCCATCAAACGACGCCGTTCTTCGCCCGAGCCGGTTATCAGGAAGGAATCCTGAGGTGACACCATCACAAGAGGAAAGGTGCCGATGTGTTGCGACAAACGGTCATACTCCTTTCCCTTGCGTTTCAATATTTTTCGACGACCCCGGTTCATCCCAATCGTCAGATCCTCTTCCAGGCCTTTTCTCTCGTATTTTGCATGAAGAGAAAAGAAATCGGATCCCTGCTTTAGCAACGCGCTATCGGTCATGCCCGAAAAACTACGGCAATAACTCAGAAAGTAGATGGCATCCAGCAAATTGCTCTTTCCCATGCCGTTGTTTCCCAGCAAACAGTTTATCGATTTGCTGAACACAAGCGTGGCATCGGAGATGTTTTTGAAATTTGTTACAGAGAGAGATTCAAGATGCATGGTTCGATAGTTTTAGATGGTGGGTGACACTCGAAGGTAATTCTGACTCATTATGGGTTACAAATATCATTGCCGAGCTCGGGTGAGCAACGGTGAACTCCTCGATGATTCGTCCTAATCGATGCTTCATGACAGGGTCGAGGGCGTGCATGGGTTCGTCCAGTATCAACAAACGAGGTTCCTTTATCATGGAACGTATAACCAGCACCATCTGGCGTTCGCCCGAGGAAAGTGTCATGAATGACCGCGGGGCAAGATGCATCAATCCGAAATGGTCCAGCCATTGACGGGCTCTGCCAAGCTGTTCGCAAGTGGGTTTGACAAACAATCCGACTGTGTCGTTATAGCCGTTCGCTATAATCTGTTCAACTGTCCCCGAGCCGTGGAAGTGAAGCTGCATCTCGGGGGATACAAATCCTATTTCACGTTTGATGTCCCAGATGCTCTCTCCCGAACCGCGTCGGCGACCGAAAAGGGTGATGTCGTTAGAATAACTTTTCGGGTTATCGGCATAAATCAAACTGAGGAGTGTCGATTTTCCCGACCCGTTTGGTCCCGACAAACTCCATTTCTCGCCTGAACGGATTTCCCAATCAAGATTTTCAATGATGACCTTTGAGCCAAATGTTACATTGCATCTCTCGAGTCTGACCAATACTTCTTCACTTTCGCCCACAGGCATCTCTTTGCGGAAGTCAAGCGGGGCCATGGAAAATTCCCGTTTCTCCTGAAAAGGTTCCGTTGAAATTCGGAGGTTATCGACGTAAATTCGATGATCAGTGAACGATGGAGCTTCAGCACCGTCGCTCAACAGCAACATTACCGATTGACCGTCGTCGACCAACTGGCGAAGAGTCTCGTTTACCGACTCACGCGAGGGAGGATCAAGACCAATATAGGGATTGTCAAGAATCAATAAGTCGGGCTTTTCATGAAGCACGTTTATTATGAGAAGCTTCCGAAGCTCGCCACTTGATAGAAAATTGATTTTCTTGTCGAAACATTCACTCAGTTTCAGGCTCTCGGCAAGTTTTCTGAATAAGTCCGACTCTGTTCTATCTCCCAGAATTTCCCTCACGGTTGGCACCTCGTCGTTCATGGCGGCCTCATAACGCTGCTGATAGTGACCGACCGAGAAACCAACCCAGGCGTGAATGTCATTGAACGCCATGTAGCGAACTATCGGCTTAATTCCACTAACCGACGAGATTCTGTTGGTTCGGAAATTCCACCCTTTTTCCAAGATACCGGCAAAGAGTGTCTTCCCTGAACCGTTTGGCCCAACAACGACTGTCAGACCTCTTTCAATTGTCAAAGGCCGAATGACATTCACCGACGTTCCTCCGGTGAAGAAAAGCTGTTGGGATTCAATGTTAATCATTTTATTCCTTCGTGGGACGATAGAACCTCAAAACAGAATGTTCAAGAGGAAAGTTCAATGTCAGGATGGAACCGTCGTCGTTTAGCGAGGCCCAACATTCCTCATCCTTTCCTATTTTCTCATGCATCGCATCATGCCATTCCAGATCGTAATGTTGGATAAACGGAGTCGATATCAAACTTCCCTTTTTCATGCCGGCTTTCCATTTTCCTGAGTTTGATACAGCTCCCTCCAGATAGATTATATCATAGTTGCCGGTCAACGGGTCGCCAAGGATTCCAAGTTTATATTGCCCACCCAATCGAGCCCATTTTGGGTCGGTTTCACGGTCAAGGAAAACCCATATACCTTCAGGGCTAGTAGAAATATCGTCAGGGACGGGAAACTTTTCGGGGCTGTCATAGATTGTCATAATACCAAGGTTCTCATCCTTGATGCCTCGGAATATCAATCGAGTAATTTCCAGTGATGTGCCCTCGCAAAACAAGAACAGTGAATTCAAATCGGGACTTCCGGGAAGTTCCATGCTTCCGGCTGCCGCCAAACCGTCGGAGCCTATTGTCCATTTGATTTCACCGTCGCCAAAAAGTTTTATTTTCAAGGAATTGGAGCCTTTATGAAGGTCAACTCCACGAGTCAGGTCCTCCGATGTAAGAATTTCCTCCCCCCGGGAAAGCGTCAAACGAAGAAATCTAGTGTCGGTCAACGATGAAAAATCGGTATTGCCCCATGAAAGTCTTATTTCATAACGCTCCCCGTTTTCAGAATTCCATCCAATTCCCCAGGAATTCTTTCCAATACCGCTCTTGTCACGGTTGGAAGCCATCGCCCCGGTTACTTCGATTTCCACCGCATTGCCGTCAACGATACCGAAGTCATAGACCTCTCCCTTTTTCAACTGCATGGGATTGGATAAGCTTACCGTTGCCATGGAGTCGATCGCCGATGACAACAGAATCAGAAGAAACGAAATTAGAAAAGCTGTTCGTTTCATTTTGAAAGAAGTTTACCGGTTTCTTCTATCAGTTGAGGTATAGGCAAGTCCCATGTCATCCAGTGAATTGTCCATCCACGCTTTTCCATCCCGCGGAACCATGTCATCTGACGTTTCGCAAATTGATGTATGGCTGTTTCAAGGGAAGTGAACATTTCTTGATAGTCGATTTTTCCGGTTGCATACAAAGTTAGCCATTTATATTCCAATCCGTAGTAAATCAAGTCCTCTTCATTCACTCCTTTTTCAAGCAAACCTTTCACTTCGTCTACCATGCCGTTATCCAACCTTGTCTTTAGACGTCGGGTTATGCGCTCCCTTCTCAGATCACGTGAAATATCAGTTCCCAGAACGATTGCCGACTTCTCCATTGAAGGCTTGGTCCTCTCGGTTTCTTGGGGATGAGTCTCGTAATATTCCATTATTTCCAACGCACGCAGAGCTCGTTGAACTGTGTCGACATCGGTTGTGTTGTGCAAAGCCTTTTTTGTTGCCAGTAACGATGTGAGCTCTTCAAGTGTCTTTCCCCTGAACCGATCGCGTAACTCCTCGTTTCGAGGAACTTCGGGCATTTGCAGACCATTCAAGGCCGCCTCGACATACATTCCGCTCCCACCGCATACTACCGGTAGTTTCCCCTTTGTTCTTATTTCTTCAAGAACACGGTTATAATCCTGAAGAAAACGATGAAGATTATATTTTTCTCCCGGTTGACAAATGTCAATCAGATGGTAGGGTATGTCGCCGTATTCCTCGAGGTCTTTGCCTGTTCCGAGGTCCATCCCACGATAAACCTGACGGGAATCGGCACTGATAATTTCTCCGCCAAATGCGCGAGCGATCTCTACGGCCCAACGGGTTTTCCCGGATGCGGTAGGCCCAACGATGGCTACAACCGGAAGGTCAGCAAACACCGTTGACATGTTTCCTCCAGAAGCGTCTCAACTTATAGAAACGCCGGTCCTCGTTGTCGAAGGTGATGGCAAGCCATCGATGATCGTTATAGTCTACATCCCACTTGTGGATGTCACGAAAACGGAACGTGGGACGATAGTTCTTGATAGGATAGATTCTTTTTCCGTCGGGTGTATAGGTTTTCCAGGCCATCGCAACGGTGTAGATCCTTTCAAGCTCCGACCTCAATTCGGGTGCCAGTGTTCCGGAATGTGTCATTCTGACGATGCGGTCATAGGAATAGAACTGTCCTTCGAGTTTGCATCCGGCCAGTTCACTTTCATCATTGTAGAAGCAAAGATAGTGGAAGGCATTAGCCAACGTGGTGGAGTCCTCGCTCACATAGGCACGAACCAAGCGGTCGGGCATCAACCCTGTCATCTCCTTGAAGTTCTCCAAAGCGATCTTTTCACTGATTTCTGTCGTGAAAGGCAAGAAACATTTGACAGGAGTGTCGACAATAGAACCTTTACTCTTCTCGAGGAAAAGATAATCACCGACTATAATGAGATAGCGAAGAGCTGTCGAAGTGCCATGAATTGACTCCATCATGGGGTTCTTGCAATAATATCTCCACATGTTGTTGTAGCGGATGTAGAAAAATATTCCAAGAAGTATCGTCAAACCAGTCGGCAGAAGAACATAGAAGAAAATGTCGGGTGAGTTGTAGTTGACATTGATGTAGAAGAACCGATAGTAGATGAATTCAATCACACTGAGCAACAACGAGAAATAAAACAACACCCAAAGCTGGTTCTTCGATTCCTGAGAGAAAAGTTTCGCCACAAGACCTCTTTCGGTGTAACTGCCGCTCTTTATCTTGCAGTTGTGACAAACTCTTGAAGTCGAACCTAAAGTCAGATACCAGATTGTGCACAGGAACGACACAGGGTAGATGACAAGAGCCGAAATATAGGGAATCTTCAGGTTGGCCGGCTGGTTGTTTAGCAACGGGTGCTCCCAGTCCATTCCAAACAAGCAGCAGATTATCATTATGATAGCCGAAATGAACAAGGTCGTTGCCGTTACTGCCGGAAGTCGATAACAGAATGAAAATCTTCGCTGATTATTGTTTCGGGAGAGAATCAGAATTACGGCTTGCAGACCCAAGACAACCAGAGGAAGCCATTTTTTGGAAATGAAAATTCCAAGAATCAAAATTATGTCAAGAAATCCGGTTGCTATCAACCAACCGAAAAACAGGGAAAAAATTCCTTGAGAGAGTGATTTTTTTCTTTGTTCTAAGGGAGTCACTTAAGATTGTTGTTAAAATGAATGATCATATTACTATAAACAAGTTCGCGGGCATTACAGCCGAATATACTGTGATTTTTATTCGGGAAAATCATCAGATTACACAACTTTCCACTCCCCTGAAGGTGGGCCAGATACTCGACCGTGTTTGAGAAATGCACGTTGTCATCGGCAGTTCCCGACATAATCAATAATGCGGAATTCATGTCGTCGGTCAGGTTTACAGGCGATGAGGAAAAATAACCCTCGGAGTTCTGCTGCGGCGTCAGCATATAACGTTCGGTATAGATTGAGTCGTAATATCTCCATGAGGTGACTGGAGCTACTGCCACACCGGCTGCAAAGGGTGAGTTTTTAGCCGATACAGCCATCAGAGTCTCGTAGCCACCGAAACTCCATCCGGCTATTCCAATTTTGTTTCCGTCGACGTAGGGGAACGATGCAAGATATCTTGCCGCTGCGCATTGGTCGGCTGTCTCGTTTATTCCCAGGTGTTTATAAACCGAAGTCATGAAGGAATAACCTTTGCCGGCACTTCCGCGAGGGTCAACACAAACGACTATGTAGCCTTGTTCGACAGCTGCATACTGTTGCCAGCCAATACTCCAGGAATTCATTACCTGGGATGCTCCGGGACCACTGTATTGCCACAGAATCACCGGGTATTTCTTCGATGAATTGAAGTTGGAAGGCTTGATCATGTAGGCCTCCAGAGAAAGATTTCCCGCAGCCGAGGGAATGGTGAAGAATTCCCTCACCGGTAACGATGCGTAACGCGCTGTCACACCTGCATTGTCCTCAAGGGTTCTCAACTCCTTAAGTTTGGAATTGAAGAGTTTGTAGACGGGAGCATGGCTGACGGTTGAGTTTGACAGGACAAAGTAATTCAGTGCCGGAGAGAACGATGCCGACGATACACCTTCCACAGGTGAAAGATCGGTAATTTTGTTTTTAATATCGATTCGGCTCACAACCCTGTTGATAGCACCGGAACATGTGGAACGATAGTAATGGTTACCCTGAACATCACATCCATAGTAATCGGTTACGTCGTAGTCACCCGATGTTATGCTGCGTAGCAAGGTGCCGTTGTAACTGTACTCATAAAGATGGGTGTAGCCGCTGCGCGGTGAGAAAATCACGAAACTCTCGTCGAGCAACGTCAAATTTTCATAGGACTCGGGAAGAACCCATGCATCGGGCTTCTCGACAAGCAACGATTTGATTACAGTCGACTTGGGGTTCACCGAGTAAACCTCCATGCGATTCTGATCGCGGTTCAGTGTGGTCACAATCACTCGAGGGTCGGTTTTTCCGCCATATTGAATGCTGGGGATATATTCGATGTTAGGGTCATCGAAAACAATATCTTTTGTCTTGCGGTTGTCGATGTCGAAGGAATGAAGGGTCACCTTGGAGTTGGTGACTCCGGGCAGCGGATATTTATAGGAAAATATTCCGGGATAAAGGGCATATTCACTTAAGGAGGGACAAACCCCTTCATATAACGGGAATGTGTACAACGGCACATCGGTTTCATTATACTTCAAATAAACCAACGTGGTGTTGTCGGGCGACCATATCATCGAGCAGATGGTTGAGAACTCTTCCTGATAAACCCAGTCGGGTATACCGTTGATGATTTGATTCTCCGCGCCATCGGTTGTGACTGCTGTTTCGGTGTTAAAGTCGAGTTTCTTCAAATAGATGTTGTTGTCGGAAACGAAGGCAACCATGCGGGCGTCGGGCGAGAACACCGGTGAAATTTGAGTGGGATGATTGGTCGACAGAGGCAACAATATGTTTCGGGATATTTCGAAAACATAGTAGGCCGCTTTAACCGAATAACGATAAATTGGTTCGGCCGACTCATAGACCAACAGCTTTTTCCCGTTGGGACTCAAGGAAAATCCTCCTATTCGGTCAATGGATGTTTCGCGGGTGTGAGTGACATCAAGAATCGTTCCTATCTCTTTTCCGGTCGCCGTTTCATAGCTGAGAATCTTCTTGCGGTCGCTGCTCAGCATCAGGTAACTCTCCCCATCGGGCATGTAGGTTAGGTGAGACGGAGATTTCGGTCTCATTACCTTAGTCTCATAATCGGCCAAGCCTGGGAGTATGCCTGGAGTTGCAGCCGACATTGTCGACATGACTGTTGCAATCGTTGCAAGAATTATATTCCTTTTTATAGCCATTGTTCGTTGGATGTTTTAGTATTCTACCATAGGAGCATTTGAGCCGGATCGTTTTCTATCGGCTTCTTATTCGGCTGCTCAGCCTCAGTTTTGTTCTCTTTTGTGGCCGACGAGATCTCACTCTTCAACCGCTCTATTTCATTTCTAAGTTCACGATTCTCGCTGACCAACCCCTCATTTTCATTTGTCAGCTTCTGATTTTCATCAATCAGACCCTGGTTCTTCTCCGTTAGTTCGTCAAGCTTTTCCTGAGTTGAATCATTGGAGTGCATCTGAGAAGTTACAGCAGCTACACGCAGTTTGTTTAGCAGACTTTTGTTTTCTAGGTCATATTGTTCAATTTCGGCCTCTAATGAACCTATTTTTTCCTCAAGGTCTTTGATGCGCGAGTTTATAGCTCGTTTCTGACGTTCGGAACTCAGCGCCTTCTCAGTTTCCTTTTGAAGTTTTTCTTCGGTGACCGATAGTTTCTCTTTCAATTCCTCGACCTGGATTTTCAACCGGTCTTTTTCTTTATTAGTGGTTTTTGTAGAATTTTTTCTTTCTTCTTCCTGAAGTTTTTCCAAAAATTCTTTCAACGACTTGTCGAGATTCTGGAAGAGATAATTTCTCTGTGACTCGACGTTGAGACTCTGCCTAAGATAGGGTGGCAACTCCCTGTTCAAAAATTCCACAACACCATCGAAGATTACTGCGGTGTCGTTAGATTTCGGCTGGGGGCTCAATTGGACCTGATTCAGTGGCTCTTCGACCGAGGTAACCGGAATTTCGTTCGACGGGGTGTAGTCGTCGACATCCTCTTGTGAAGTCAAGCCAAAGGCACGGGAGAGAGAATGAAGAAAACTCATGATTGTATAGCGGGGGATGATGGTTTCGTTACTATGCCTATTCCTTTGCGGCCATTTATCCCTATGAGAAGGGGAGACTGGAAATGAACCACACGAAGATGATCGGTCTCGTAAATCGCCGGGTTTGAATCCAGGAACTCCAGGTCACAGACTCCTTTTCCTTTCTCGGAGGTGTCAATGGTGAAATATCCTACTCCAAAGGAGGTGAGATTCTGGAAGAAATGGGTTCCCTGACTTGGTTCGGGGCGAAATCCTGGCAAGGATGTCTCTACGATAATCTTTGCAGCCGAGATGGCAGGCCACTTCACCGGGATTCCCAAATAAGGATCGGAGGATCCCCAGCGGCCGGGCCCTATGAGTATATAGCTCTCGTTGCGGTCGAGGAACTGACGGTTCAAGGCATCGAGTTCGGTAGCAATCACCGGATTGTCGAGCTGACTGAAATTGGCAGTCTTGACATAGACTACAGTCGACACATTCTCGATGTTCCCATGACCGAGTGCCGTGTTGCTCTTCAGTAGCAATTCATCGTCGGGGATTTCAAGCAACGAGTCGTCGACCATATTTTTGCGATCGACAATGGGTCGGATCTGAAGCCAATAGATGTGACCTTTTGTGGGACTCCCCGGAGGCGCTACCATTCCAGCAAATTCTATCTCAACTGGTCGTTGCATCTCGTTTTGGCCGGTTTGCATCATGAAATCCAAAGCAGGGGCCAAAGGGAGCGCTCCGTGGGAAAGAATGTTGGCGAAGGTTACGACTCTTCGACCTTTTCCTTCGTCGGTGTCACGTAACATATAATCCTGAGGGTCATAGGTCGATACCATATATCTCAGCGCTCCGGTTCCGGCATAGTCCTGAACCCGTTTCTTAACGATGTTGAACCCGTCGTCGACTTTCAGTTCATCGTGAGCCGCCGACATGTCGAGTGCCAACAGTCTTGTTTGAGTGTCACGCAACGCCAGATCAAGCGTCGACGTTTGCAGAATCTTATCGGCATGACGGGGAGAGAAACGCAGCCCCATTCCACCGTCGACGATATACTTGCCCAATCCGACGGCTACTTCGACCACTCCGTCTTCAGGGACCTCGTCATTGATGGGATAATAGTTCAATGAGCGTCCGACACCGGAGAACGACGGGAAATAGGTTCCCAACCATTCGCTACCTACAACTTCCTGGATGATAATTGCCATCTTCTCCTGGTCGATGACGTTGGAGGTGGCTGTCATGTAGGCTTTGCTGTCGCCGAAGAAAACCGATGCATAGACTCCCTTGATTGCTTTCTCCAAAAGGTCAAGCATCTTGTGCTTATCTTTCAAATGAGGAATCATGTAGGTGGAATAGATTCCGGCAAACGGTTGGTAGTGGGAATCCTCCAGCAGACTTGAACTTCTGATTGCGAGCGGACGATTTACAACATCAAACAAAGCGAGGAAATCATCTTTGAGGCGCTCGGGTAGCTTAGCCTCAAGGAATCGTTGCAGAATTTCTTCATCGGAAGCTGAGCTTAAGGCCATGGGATAGAGATCGTTCATGGCCATGAACTCGTCGAATAGATCGGTGCAAAGAACAACGGTTCTCGGAATCGAAATAGTGATCCCGTCGAAGTTGTCACAAACCGGATGTTTCTTAATAATCGAGTCGATAAATGCTAAACCACGACCCTTTCCTCCAAGAGAACCTTGTCCTATCCGGGCAAAATTTGAATAATGGTCGAAACGGTTCCTTTTGAAAATCGCTACAACACCGCGGTTTTTCATCTTGCGATATTTGACAATAAGGTCAAATATCAGCTGTTTTACGGCTTGGGATTCCTCAATGCTGTTGAACCGGTGGGTCTTCATTACCTCGGCGATTGGGAACATCGCGCGGGAATATAACCATCGGGATATTTCATTGTGGCTGGCATGATAATACAAGACTTCATCGGGAATGGTGAAGACTTTTTTCTGCATGTCATTGACTGAAGTGATGCGTCCGATTTCCTCACCGGTGTTCGGGTCTCTCAGAATGAAATCACCGAAACCGAAATTGTCGGTGATTGCCTTTCCCAGGTCGACCGGAAGTTTCTTGGAGTTCTTGTCGAGGAAGATACCGTTGAAGTCTGCAACTTTTGCCTCGTTGGCTGTTTCGGTCGACTCCACGATGATGGGCAAGTAGCGGTCCTGACTTCTAAGGAAGCGTCCAAGGGCCAAGCCGGCATGTCGGTCTTTTTCTCCTCCACGGTTGAAAGACACATCGGTTATCACACCCAACATGTTTGAGCCGAATTTCCCGTAAAGCTCAATAGCTTCCTCGTAGTTTCTTGCAAGGATCACCTTTGGGCGTCCTCTCATTCGAAGCATTTTCTCATGTTCGTTCAATGCCTCGGTAGAGAAGTTTCGCGACTGGGTCAAAAGGAATTTATAAAGATGGGGGAGGATGGATGAATAAAATCTCACCGAGTCCTCCACCAACAGAATTGCCTGAACACCAACCTGAAGAATGTCATGCTCGGCGTTCATCTTGTCCTCGATGAGTTTTATGATAGCCAGCAACAAATCGACGTTCCCCAACCAACTGAAGACATAGTCGACTCCCGAATGGTCTTCTTTGGCTATCCTTTGGGAAACCTCCTTGCTGAAGGGTGTCAAAACAACAACAGGAATGTTGGGATAAAGTGTCTTGATTTCTTTAGCCCCGCTAAAAGTCTCGCTCAAGTTGTTGCCCGGCATAGCAATGACGAGGTCATAGGTTTTCAACGCCATGGCCTCGACCGCTTCGTTTATGTGACTGACACGCGTCACTCGCGGGGGCGAGCTCAAGTTGAGGGCAACATATTCGAAATACAATTGCTCCTCAACTCGACCGTCCTCTTCCATCATAAAGGCGTCGTAGGGTGAAGCGATGAGAAGCACATTGAAAATGCGCTTCTGCATCAGATCCTGAAAGGCTGTGTCTTTCAGGTATAGCTGACTCAACGACTCCTCATGCATTTTACAGTTTAATTTCTAACTCCGTTCCTTTGTATTCGACTTCCTGTCCTTTGACATCTCGTCCGAATCCAACAGGATTGCCTTTGCTGACTTTTACGACGTTGAATTTGCGTGTTTTTGGCATTCCGTCGTAAGAGCCGTCCCTATTACCAATGATAAGTGTCGACTCGCCATCGTTCCATATCATTGGAATCATGCTGTAATCGCCTTTTTCATAATTATAGTTCAAGCCTTCGTCTTCATACAGGGTGAAACTGCCGTCGGAACCTTCGTAAACGAACAGGGTTATGTCTCCTCCGGGGTTTTCATCGGTCCATTGGATTTCGGGTCCCATGGGAAGAATCGAACCGGCTTTCACGAAGAGGGGCATTCTTTCGTAGGGAGCACCGGCAGTAATCTTACCGCCCTTAACAAGGTTGCCCGTGTAGAAGTCATACCACTCGGCTTCAACCGGGAGATAAACCTCTCGGCTGCGTGCTCCATATTCATATACGGGAGCAACAAGAAGTGAAGGACCGAACATATATTGGTCGGAAAGATTATGAGTGGTCTTGTCGTCGGTGAAATCCATTGCCATCGGACGCATGATCGTATAATCAAGGAAATGGGTCATGCCGGCCAGCGAATAGATATAAGGCATCAGGTCATAACGCAACTTGGTATAGTAAACTATTGACTCATAAGCGGGATGTCCCTGAGGTGCGATGTTGTAGATTTCGCGCAGTGGCCATTGACCATGGGCACGATATAAGGGCGCGAATGCTCCGAACTGGAACCAACGGGTGTTCAGCTCACGCCACTCCTTGTTGTCGGGGTTCTCCTGACCTGTAGCGTCATACATTCTTTGACCCATTGCAAATCGATCCTGAACGCAGAATCCACCAATATCCATTGTCCAGAAAGGAATTCCTGCGGCTGCAAAGTTCAATCCGGCTGAAATCTGAGCTTTCATGTCTTCCCAGCTTGTTCCTATGTCGCCGCTCCATGTTGCGGTTGAATAGCGCTGTTGTCCGGCAAATCCCGAACGTGTCAAAAGGAACACGCGCTGATCGGGGTCGACTTTGCGTTGGCCGTTGTAAATTGCATCGGCATTCATCAAACCGTAGCCGTTGAAATATTGAGCCGATGGTCCCAGGGCTGTCGGTGTAATCAAGTCCTTGCGATACTGTAGATCGGTACAGTCACGAATATTCGGTTCCGAAGCATCCATCCACCATGCATCGATTCCCAGAGGATAGAGGTGGTCTTGCATCTGACCCCAGAAGAGTTCTCGTGCTTCGGGACTGTAAGCATCGTAGAATGATCCCACATAACCCGGGCCAACCCAGTCCTTTATACTGTCCTCAACAGCCAGACGATACATCCAGCCTTTGTCATCGAATTCTTTGAAATGTTCGGTCGAGGCATAGAATTTTGGCCATACCGATATCATGAATCGTGCGTTCATGGCATGAACCGAGTCGACCATTCCCTTCGGGTCGGGGAATCGGGTTGAGTCGAACTCATGACTACCCCAGCTGTCCTGTTTCCAATAAAGCCAGTCTTGAACAATGTTGTCGAGAGGAATTCCAAGTTCACGATATTTTGCAACTGTTTCGAGAAGTTCCTGCTGAGTGTTGTATTTCTCACGGCTCTGCCAGTAACCCCATGCCCATTTTGGGAGAATAGAGGCCTTACCGGTGATTGAACGGTAGCCTGAGATAACCTCATCCATTGTTTCGCCATAAACGAAATAATAATCTTCCTGGGATTGCATTTCACCCCACCATGACATCTTCAGCTGTTCCTTCGGGTCGCGCGGTGCGTAGACACGAAGTCCGGCATAGGACACACCGCCGTCGGGACGCCAGTCGATCTTAATGGGATAATGTTTTCCGGCTTCAAGCTCCATTGAGAACTTGTAGGCATTAGGATTCCATGCTGTTCTCCAACGTTCGGGAACTACGACTTCGTCGCCAATTGTTATGGTTTGATACCCGGCATAATACATTATGAATTTATATTCGCCAGTCTCGGTTGGTTCAATTTCACCTTCATAGGTGACATGTGAACCATGAAAACGGAAATCTTCGGGAAGATTGACTACTTTTTTAAGACCTTTCTCTCGGTCGAGATGTTCGAAGTAGATCGAGTCCTCACGACGTTCCAGTGTCTCACCACGAGCCGGAACATAAGTTCCTGTCAAAGCTCCGGGTTCGCCATTCTTGTCATAAAGTTTGAATACTTTTCCGAGTTGTTTGTAGTCTTCGGGGTTACCCCAGCGAACGAGAGAGTAACTGTCCCAAAGAATTCCATATCCGTCGGTTGAGATTACGAAAGGCACGGATACTTTCGTGTTGTATTGAAAGAGTTCCTCGTTTTTGCCCTTATAGTTGAATTCATCGGCCTGGTGCTGTCCCAAACCATAAATAGCTTCCTCATCGTTGATGGATTCGAATCGCTGGCTGACTGTGTAGCCTTTCTTTCCTTCAACTTCAATTGGAGAGAATGAGCGTCCGTCGACATCCTCGCGAGCGATGACGTGTCCGGTGCTGTCGGCGAATGTGACGCGACCGTCATTAAGATTAACCGAAGCTCTTAGTGACATGGTGGCGACAGTTACGTTACTGTCGGTTTCAATAATCTCGAACGGTGTATTGTTCTCGATGGGCAAAACTACAAGAGATTCTTCATCTACAAATTTGTTGTCGGGTGTTGCCGAAACTCGGATGATTTTTTCTCCTAAAACTGTTAGACGTACTAACCTTGCATCATTTGGCTGGTTCTGTTGGAGTGTCACAGTCACTCCGTCCTTGTTCTTTTTAATAGGCCCGGAAGAACAGGATGCCACGAGTGACAATAAACCGGCTCCGAGCACTGCAAGTTTAAGATTCATTTGTGAAAATATTTATAGGTCAATTGTTTTCACAAAGTTACTGATTATCCAAATCATAAAAATACCCTTAATGTTAACATCAAGGGTATTAATTGTTAATTGTTATGTTAAATTATTTCTCTTTATGACTCTTTTGATAAGCCGAGGGCAAAATTCCATATTCTTCCATGAAATATTTGCTGAAGCTACGAGGAGTGGAAAATCCGAGTCGCCAAGCAATTTCCTGAACTGTCAAACCACTCTCTTCAAGCATCTGTCGCGAAATCTTCAGGCGAATGGTTCTGATGAGTTCGGTTGGAGTGCGGTCGGTTATCTGTTTCATCTTTTTATAAAGATGCACACGACTTATACCGAGATAGTTCGACAGTTCTTCAACAGTCAGGTCGCTTCGTTGGATGTTCTCTTCGATGTAGGCTGTTGCCTTTTCAATCAGCTGTTCGTCAACAGAGGTGATTTCAAGACGTCGAGGTTCGGGATCCACAAAGTTTGTAATGCGCTCATTTGACAATGCACTGCTTGCAGTGTCCTTGTTGATGAGTCGTTGCATGCGGTAAATAACCTCGTCAAGTTTGAACGGCTTGGTCAGATAATCGTCGGCTCCGGCGGCATAACCTTCGACTTTTGCCTGTGCCTCATCCTTTGCAGTCAGCATTATAACAGGAATGTTGGCTGTCAATGGGTCACCCTTCAAACGACGACACAATTCAATTCCGTCCATATAGGGCATCATGACGTCGGTCAATACAACGTCGGGAACGCGACCATCCTCAAATATCTTGTCGAGAGCATCCTCGCCGTTTTCGGCGGTAATGATGTCGAAATTCGGACTCAGACCTTCCCGCATGAATGTGATCAGGTCGGAATTGTCGTCGACTACTAACGCCAACGGTTTCTCTCCTTCAGCAGTATGGGAGATTGAAACGTTTCCAAGTGTGGCACTCGGAGTAAACGGACGATTGTCTTCGGAATTGTCGCGCTCGGTATATTCACGTGGGTTGACAGCGACTGCACCACGCGGATAGAAGTTGGCAGTGGGTTCAACAGGTGCAGGCGCAGGTTTTGGTGAAACTGATGCGGCAGGATGATCATTTTGCCCCAGACGAATTTGTTTAAGTCCCTTCATTGGGATTTCCACTTCGAACGATGAACCGACCGAGTCGTGATTGTCATTGACCTTCACGGTACCGTCCATCATTTCGACATACTTCTTGACAACCGTCAAACCAATGCCGGCTCCCATGATGTTTTTAGTTTCGGGACGGTCAATGCGCTGGTAACGTTCAAAAATTCTTTCTCTATCCTCGGGTTTGATTCCTATTCCGGTATCAGTTACTCTGAGATATACTTTTTCATTGGATGCCGAAATTGCAAATGTTGCTCTTCCGCCATCGGGGGTATATTTGTAGGCATTGCTCAGAAGATTGGTTATAATTGTTCCCAACTTCTCATGGTCGAAGGTGGCATGCAATTCTTCATCTTCAGGTGCAATGAACTGGAAGTCGATTCTCTTTTTAGCGTTCATAGAGGTGAAGGTCTCACAGATACCTTTGGCAAAAGTTATCAATTCACCAGGAGCCGGACGAAGCGTCACATTTCCTTCCTCCAATTTGCGGAAATCCAGCAATTCGTTGACCATTCTAAGCAACCTGCGCGCATTGGAATGAATCATGTCGAATTTCGACATCATCCTGACGTCGGTAGTTTCGCGCATCAGCTTTTCTATTGGTGAGAGAATCAAAGTCAGCGGTGTTCTGAGTTCATGGGAAATGTTTGTGAAGAAAGTTCCCTTGAGTTTTTCAATTTCTTCGAAACGTTTTTCTTCCTCTTCTTTTTGCAAGTCAATGGCTCGTGCAAGTTCCTTTCTACGAATTAGCATGACAATAATGAAGAGGATTATCAGGCCAAGCAGAACGTAGATCGTGATAGCCCACCAAGTGGCATACCAAGGTGCTTCGACCTTGATTTGTAGAACAGCCTCTTCGTCGCTCATCAAGCCGTCGTTGTTAACGGCTCTTACGCGAAGAGTGTAGTCGCCTGCAGGCAAAGTCGAGTAGGAAAGACGGTGCTGACCGGTCGGTATCAAGATCCAGTCGTCGTTGAATCCTTCTAGTTTATAATAGTAGTTGGTTGTTGAAGGAGAAACATAGTCGTTTGTTCCGAACCAGATGGAGAATTCTTTGACATCGGGGTCAATTGTAATAGATTCTCCTCTTTTCAAAGTGTGATCGAAATTGTGATCTATAGACAAATCGGTCAGAATTGCCATCGGCGGTGCATTGTTATATTTGATGTTGGCAGGATTGAACATTGTCATTCCGTCAAGGGATCCAACAACCATCATACCGTCGCTGAGGCAAGCGATAGCTTTTTGATTAAAGTCATCGCCCGGTAGCCCGTCGATGTCATTATAGGACCTTACTGTAAAGGAATAAGTGTCGCCCGATTCGCGTGTGGGTATGATTTTGAAAATATAAGGACCTACGGCTGCCCACATGTCGCCTTTTTGGTCTTCGGCAATTCCGAGAACGAACGGTGATTGAAATTCCTCACCCAACGACACCGGAGTCACTTTGCCGGTTTTGGGATTGAACATGTCAAGTCCGCCACGGGTTGCCACCCAAATCATGCCACGGGTATCGACGACGAGTTGAACAATATTGTCATTGCTCCAGTTATACCCGTTTGATGCGTCGAGCATGGTTAGGTTTCCGGTTTCCGGACCGATTTCAGCGATTCCGGTTGACATTCCACAATAGATTTTCTTTGTTTCCTTGCAATAGACTATTGTTGATGTCCAGTCGGAAGTCAACGTGGAATTAGCCATGTTATAGGTGGTAAACTTTCGAGTGGCAGGGTCATAGGATTGGATTCCCCCTCCCAGGGTGGCAATCCAGATTTTCCCGTTATGATCCTCAGTCAGCCCCCAAATGTTATCGCTTGATAATCCCTGGGAGGCTCCAAAACGTTCCCATCCGCGTCCCGGCACAAAGGTTTTTAGTCCGTCGCTGAAAGTACCAACCCATATCTTGCCATGAGAATCTTCCATCAGGCAAACAATTGGAGCTGCTCTACCATCAGCCATGTCGATAGCGTCGGGATAAGAGCGATTTTCATTTGTCACAGGATCCCATGAGACAAGTCCGTGCCCGTCGGTCCCACCCCAAAGCAAATCTTTGGTTGGAAGAAAACAGGTCATGTCATACCATTTGTGGTTCCAGAACTTGAACATGGCATCGTTAAAATAGGACACGCCACGTTTGTAAGTTCCAACCCAGATGGTTCCACCTGCATCTTTCATTAACAAGGTTGTATTGTCGTTGGACAACGACTGGGGATTGTTTGGATCTTCACGCAGATTGTAGACCGATCCGTCGTTTTCTATAATCAGCAACCCCGAATGGTCCAAGGCAATCCAGATTCTTCCGTAAGGGCCTGTAGAGACATCCTTAGCAAAATCACCGGGAGCGAATTTGTCTATGTCGAATTTAGTAACAGAATGATTTTTTAAATCATATTTCCATAAACCTTTGATGGAGCTTATCCATGCGATATCGTCCTCTGAGAAATAGATTTTGTAGTTTACTAATGTAGAATCGTTTCCCAAGGCTTTTCTGATGCCGTCGTTCTTCTCTTTGAGAATCAACTGATGACGGTCAATGTCATAAATATGTCCGAGATCATCCAGGAGAACGACGTGATCGGGGTTAGCGTTCAACGCAGTGATTGTATTGGCTCCATATTTTTGGATTTCAATTGGGAACATCTTGGATGTTCCGCTGCCGGGTGTATGCAGATATAGAAATCCGTCATCAGAGGTTGCCCAGAGATTATGGTCACGGTCAAATACAAGGTGGTTAATATTCCCGTTAATGCCAATTTCTTGCATTATATCCTTGACATTCCTGTTGGCAATTCCGGTATATGGGTCTAGAACCGAGAACTCTTCGTTTCCTTTAATCCAGATCCTGCCGTCCTTGTCCTCATACATTTCCTGAATATAATTGGAGTGTATGGTTGTTGAGTCGTCAGGTATTGACAAGAATGTCTTGAAGTTATAGCCGTCGAATCGATTCAGACCACGCGCCGTACCAATCCATATCAGGCCTCGGCTATCCTGCATTATGTCATTTATCTGGTTATTAGATAATCCAGATTTAATATCGAGATGACGAAACATCAAATCTTCGTTTGATGTTCGTGCGTTGATATTCAAAATTGATAACAAGGCAACAAGTGCAACACCCAGAGTTCTCATGTGATGAACTTTATAATTGGTTATTTAATTATGTAAGTATTCAATGCTAACATTCTCACTGTTAACATTGAACTACTGTGATGCTAACAAGAAATTATTGACATGGATGTCAACTTGGTTTGAAAAATCCTTGTTAACATGACAAAGAAAGATAATAAAATTGAAATATACAAATATTTAGATAGAAAAAGTGTATATTTTGTTAACTACTCCAGTTAACAAAAGCGACAGGCGTGGTTAACAAATAGCCATGCCTGTCGTGACAAGATAGATTATTTAATCATGGGTTAATTCCCAAAGGTAAGAGTTGTGTAAAACCTTAGTTGACCCATGCTGTTATAGGTTGGTAGATACTGCAGCGTGATATAGTTGCCATCGGGGCCCCACCATTGAGCAGTCATGCCTGATGCCGGCCGGCTGATATAGGGTGTGCCATAGCTGAGTGTCAGTTGTGATAGCAAGGAATTGTAACGCAAAGGATCATTGTAACCTGTCGAATAGGTATAGACTGAAGAGGAGAGTAATCCGCCATTGTAGAACATCGAAACTTCGGGCCAAAGGAAATTAAGCATCTCGACATTGTTGAGATAGATTGCATTGTTTGCATACCCACTGACATTATAACTATTGCTGTAGAAATAGTTCAAAGATGCGTTATAGGCAATTCCCAAAGTCAATCCAAGAAGTGCTTCGCCAAAAGAAAGGGGTCGACGTGGCATTACCCAGTTAACTGGCGGAGCAGGACGCATGGGTGGTGTGTGAACATAAAACGGTATTCTTGGCGGACGTGGAGTCACCGGACCCGGGGCAAAGTGAGGAGGATTACCTGCCGGATGACGTGGTGGTACTCCAGGCTGAAGGGTAGGTCCTCCCGGCATATTCCCCTGAGGGCGATTTTGTCCTTGCTGTGGTCCGCCGGGCTGTCCTTGAGGTCGGTTCAATCCGGGGGCACCGGACCGTTGACCGGGAGAGGGCTTACTGTTCATATTCCCCGAAGAGGTTGACGGACGATTGTTGTTTGTCGTTCCTACACCTGGTCGTTGACCGTTGTTAGAATTTGTCGTTGAAGGGTTAGTTCTTGGAGGTGTGGTCCTATTCGTGTTATTCCTGTTGGGAGTTGTTTTTGATGGACTTGTAGGAGTAGGAGTTGTGCGCTGAGGCGAATTCTTTGACGGACTCGAATTACGGGAAGGAGCGGTCCGGGAAGGGTTCTGTCGAGTGGGATTAGAGCGATCGCGCTCCGCTGAGATCGCCGTTCCACTCAATAGCATTGCACTGAGTGCCAATATTGCTATTCTTTTGATCGCGTTTCTCATAATGTTTGATTTTTCTTATTAGACCGTCTCAATCCTCAAAAGGTTTAGTCTTCGGAAAGACCTTTCATCCAAAAATTCAATTCATCCTGCCATAAATCGCTGAATGGGGTTTTTCTCCATCCCCAGCCGTGACCATGTGTGGGATAGACATGCAGGACTGCATTCTTGTGTTGCCGATTCAATGCTTCATAATAACGAACGCCGTTTACAGCCGGCACAAGCCAGTCGTCGTTACTCAAAACAATAAATGCCGGTGGAGTCAAGGAGTCGACTTGCAGGTCGGGTGAATATTTTCTAAGAGAATCCTGCGGTGCATTTTCTCCCAGAAACGCATCACGCGAGCCGGCATGAACGTTTTCTCCATCCCACATACTGATAACAGGGTAGAACAAAATTGTGAAATCAGGTCTACACAGAGCATCGGGAGCCAATGTCGAGACAGTTGCGGCGAGGTGTCCACCGGCTGAGGACCCCATGACACCTATCTCATTGGGATTGATTCCATATTTCGAGTGGTTTTGTCGTAGGAATTCAATAGCGTCCCATGCGTCGGTTAAGGGTTTTGACGGGTCACCTTCGGGAAAACGATATTCCACAACTGCGAGTGTTATGCCTCGTTGGTTGAAATAATCGGCGGCATCTTTCCCTTCATGGTCGACCGCAAGATAAACATAACCCCCGCCAGGGAGGGCAACAACAGCCTGTCCGTTCGGTTTTTCGGCTTGAAAAACAGTCATAGGAGCTCCTGAGGGAAGTGTTATCGATTGGGGTTCAGCTCCGTTAACGAATAATGCCAAGAGGGGCAATATGCTGATAAAAAGAAATCGTTTCATTTCTATGTTACGGCTAGTTTAGTGTGATTTCAGCACTTTGAAGAAGAGGTGATGTGAATTTTACTATCACGGGGTTTTCATCATTTTTCATGACATAGGCCAAGAGACGGCCCTGATAGGCTCGCTGTTTGTTATCCGTGAAATCTCCGGTATCATAATTGTCGCTATTTTCCAAACCGAGCAACTGTGCATTACCGTCAATTAGACAAGTAATATTGTTGTCGGCGAGTTTGACCGGTGTATTGTTTTCATCAACTATCTCTACAATGATGTGCTTAACCCCAATTGTCCCGTCATCCTGGAATCTATCGTCGGTAAATGCTCTGAGGGCATAGGGACGACCGCTTGATTGCACGGTGTGTTGTGACTGAACATTCCCTTTCTGGTCGAGTCCTTCTCCCACGAGAGTGCCCTCAGCAAAAGGAATGTCCCAATAAATGATGCCTGTGTTGTCGTCATAGGGTTTTGTTTCTCCGACCTGCTTGCCGTTAAGCAACAGTCGAGCATAAGGGGAATTGGTATAGCAAACAACACGAATTATTTCTCCTTCGTTGTAGTTCCACACATCATTTGCATCTATAGAAAGCCAAGGTGTGTCTGGTGTTTCTTTGTTGGAAGCAGGACGGTTGGTCAATTCGAATTCGGGAACATTGTAGGTTCCAATGTAAGTGAAGGGTTCATCTTTCCACAAAGAAGCTCTAAACTGGCCACGAGGTTTTGTGAAACTTCCGAAATCGAGCAGTCCGGTATAAAACCCACGGCCGGGCCATCCGCGTGATTCTCCCAAATAGTCGGTTCCGGTCCAAATGAATTGTCCGGCAATAAAATCACGGTCACGAGCAGCTTTCCATGCATCAAATGAAGCATCGGTTTCGCTACCATAAATAACTCGGTCCTTATATTGGGCATGGTCGAGATCATAGCGGTTCTCGGTGTAGTTATATCCGACAATATCGACCGCATCGGGATAGGCTGTTTCGTTTGACATGACAACACCGGCCAGAGCTCCCGTAACTGGTCGTGAAGTATCTATGGATCTTACAACCTTGGAGAGTCGTTGAGCTATTTCTCCGATTCTCATAGCGTCAGGTGCATTACTATCGTATCCTCCGAACATAGGTTGATTTATCTCGGTTCCATCGAGAATGGGGTGGGAGTAAGGATCATTGGGATAGTCTACCTCATTACCGATGCTCCACATAATGATCGATGGGTGAAGTCGGTCGCGACGAACCATGTCGGCCACATCAGTTTCTATCCATTCTTCAAAAAAGTCGAATGAACCATCGTAGCTTGGTTCTCCAACGTTCCACCCTTCAATCCATTTCCTCTTTGGAAATTCCCATTCATCGGAGGCTTCGTCCATTACAAGCAACCCGATTTCATCACACAATTCGTAGACTGCCGGGGACTGGGGATTGTGACTCATTCTAATTGCATTCACCCCTATTTCCTTCAGGTTGTTCAAGCGTCGTTCCCATACTTCTCTTGGAACTGCCGCTCCCAGGGTTCCGGCATCATGATGAAGACAAACGCCTTTAATTTTCATGTTTTCTCCATTGAGATAGAATCCCGAATCAGGAGAGAATTTGACTGTTCGAATTCCAACTTTAGATTTGTTGCTGTCGACTATGTTGCCATTGTTGTCAATCATCGAAACAGTCAGCGTGTTGAGCAAAGGATTGTTAACACTCCACACATCGGGGTTCTTAATGTCAAACAGGAATTCGTTAGATTCCTTGGCTTCGGTGTTCTGTTTTGCAATAATATTGTTCTTGGAATCGGTCAAGGAGATTTCAAGTTGTTGTCCCTTTGGATTAATGATATCTACGTTTGCCTTGAGTATTGCACCGGAATCGTTGAGTTCGACGGTTTCGAAGCCCACTCCCCATTGTCCAATGTGAGTATCGTTTGCTGCAATGAGGTATACATCGCGATAGATTCCCGAACCAGTGTACCATCGAGAGTCGGCATAACGGCTGTGATCGACTTTTACAAACAGTTCATTCTTCCCTTCTTTCAGATAGGGGGTCATGTCATAGAGAAAAGAGATGTAACCGTTGGGGCGTTCTCCGAGTTTATGTCCGTTTAGATAAACCTCACTTCTATTATATACACCTTCGAAATAAATAAAATGGAGTGGGAACGAATCGTTGACATCAAAAGTCTTTTTGTAATAACCTATACCACCCGGAAGGAAACCGGTGGCAGCAGCCAAAGTAGGAGATAGCGGTTCTTCGATTGACCAGTCGTGAGGCAGAGAGACATCACGCCATGGCAATGAAGCGAAAGTGCTGGTAAACACTGAATCATCAGGCATATTCAATGTAAACTGCCATCCATCGTTAAAGAGTTCAGGTTGGCCGAAGGAGACCTGTGAACTTGAGTTCAGAATTCCTATAAAGGAAAAGAGGATTGAAAAAATTTTAATTTTCATTGTGTTTAATAATCAAAGTGCCCGGTTGTTGAGCCGGGCACTCGTCAAAACTGTTGTTCCAACAATTGTTTATCAGCAATACATGTTTACTATTGCTTCATAGAGTTCCTGTTTTCCGGAGGTCATTTTGGGTTCTCCGTTTGCTTTGGCATATTCCACAAGATCCTCCAAAGTCAGCTTGCCTTCTTCAAATTTCTTTCCTTCGCCTGAGTCATAGGAAGCATAACGTTCAGCCAACATCTTCTTATAGGGAGACTTTTCGAGAATCTCAACAGCGGTAAGCAACGCACGTGCCATGGCGTCCATTCCGGCGATGTGAGCTATGAAAATATCTTCCGGGTCGGTTGAGTTTCGACGAGTTTTAGCATCGAAGTTAGTTCCTCCGGTTCCAAGTCCACCGTTTCTGACAATTTGCATCATAGCCTGTGTCAGTTCGTAGTGGTCGATTGGGAATTGATCAGTATCCCATCCATTCTGATAATCGCCACGGTTAGCGTCGATGCTGCCAAGCAGGCCGTTGTCAACAGCAACAGCAAGTTCGTGTTCAAATGTGTGACCTGCTAATGTTGCGTGATTAACCTCGATATTGACTTTGAAATCTTTGTCAAGTCCATGGGCTTTCAGGAATCCAATGACAGTTTCAGTATCAACGTCATATTGATGTTTCATTGGTTCCATGGGTTTGGGTTCGATGAGGAAAGTTCCTTTGAATCCTTTGGCGCGAGCATAGTCGCGAGCCATTTTCAAGATTTGGGCCAGGTGTTCCTTTTCTCTCTTTTGATCGGTGTTCAAAAGGCTCATATAACCTTCTCTACCTCCCCAGAACACATAGTTTTCACCTCCAAGTTCGATAGTGGCATCAATGGCATTCTTTAGCTGAACAGCCGCACGAGCGACAACATCAAAATCGGGATTGGTAGCGGCACCGTTCATATAACGTTTGTTGCTGAACACGTTGGCAGTTCCCCAAAGGTTCTTAATTCCGGTTGCAGCCATCTTTTCTTTGATGTAGGCAACTACTTCCTTAAGATTTTTCTCATATTCTTCAATGGAGTTACCTTCGTCGACCAGATCAACGTCATGGAAACAGAAATATTCTATTCCTAATTTCTGCATGATTTCAAATCCGGCATCTGCCTTATCTTTTGCAGCCTGAACAGGGTCAGCTGCACAATTCCAAGGAAATGTTTTAGTTCCGCCGCCAAACTGGTCTCCACCTTCTGCGCAGAGAGTGTGCCACCATGCCATTGAGAACTTGAACCAGTCTTTCATTTTCTTGCCGAGAACGACTTTCTCTGCATCATAATAACGATAAGCGAGGGGGTTGTAGCTTTGAGTTCCCTCGAACTGAATCTTTCCTATACCGGGGAAATATTCTTTTGCCATCTTGGTTATAGTTTGTTGATTAATTATTAATTATTTGCGTTGTAAGTTTCCAATGTTTTCTTCCATCTTTCGAAAGCATCGAGATAGGGAGTTCTGTCTTTGGCCGGATGAATTTCATCAATCTTTTCCAAACTTGAGAAAGCTTCCTCGTTGTTTTTGTAGATTCCTGCCCCTATTCCGGCAGCCTTTGCAGCTCCCGCAGCTCCATCAGTGTCAAGGAGGAGAATGTCGGCACCGCTGACTGATGCGAGTGTGTCTCTAAACACAGGGCTAAGGAACATATTGGCATGACCGGCATGAATTTTCCTGACCGGTAGTCCCATTTTCTCCATGATTTCTATACCATACATAAAGGAAAAAACTATTCCTTCCTGAGCGGCTCTAAGAATGTGTGGCAAACGATGAAGGTTGAAATTGATGCCATGGATTGAACATCCGGTTTGTCGGTTCTCAAGCACTCTTTCAGCTCCATTGCCAAAAGGAAGAATTGTTAATCCGTCGCTTCCAATAGGAACTGTAGCGGCAAGGTCGTTCATTGCCGAATAGCTGGTTCCATCGGGAACTATGTTATGTTTGAGCCATGAATTGAGTATGCCTGTTCCGTTGATACATGTCATAACGCCAATGCGCGGGTTTTCTTTGGTGTGATTGACGTGGGCAAAATTGTTGACACGTGAAGCGGAGTCGTAGGCTATTTTGTCATTGATACCGTAGACAACTCCTGATGTTCCGGCAGTCGATGCTATTTCACCAGGATTGAAAACATTAAGCGATACAGCATTGTTTGGTTGGTCCCCTGCACGATAGGTTATAGGGGTATGCGGTGCTAAACCAAGTTCTTCGGCGACTTCGGGTAGCAACTTTCCCTGGAGCGAGAAGGTTGGAACAACATCGGGGAGGAAAGAGTTGTCGAAACCGAAATAATCCATTAGGAACGATGCCGCTTCATGAGCTTTAAAATCCCAAAGTATATAGTTCGAGAGTCCTTCGGGAGTCGTCAATATCTCGCCGGTCATCTTCATGGCAATATAATCGGCCGGAAGCATGACCTTGTGAATCTTAGAAAAAATCTCGGGCTCGTTCTCTTTGACCCAAGCTAGCTTAGCTGCAGTGAAATTTCCCGGAGAGTTCAATAGGTGAGACAAACATTTCTCTGCCCCAAGTTCATTAAATGCTTTTTCTCCATAAGGAACAGCTCGGCTGTCGCACCAGATAATAGCATCTCTCAGTAGCTTATGATTGCGGTCGACAAGGACAAGCCCATGCATTTGAAAGGAAAACCCAATTGCTTTGATCTCATCCTTTGGAACGTTTGAATCCCGGAGGACTTTTGAAGTAGCGCTTTTGAGATATTCCCACCATGACTCGGGGTTTTGTTCGGCCCATCCTTCTTTCAATGCTTTGATGGGAGCTTCCTTCTTCGGAAAGAAATCACTGGCAACAGTCTTGCCGGTCGAAGCATCCACAATGGCAGCCTTTACTGAAGAGGTTCCTATGTCGTAACCTAAAAGATACATTTACCGGATTATTAGATTTGGCTAAAATATTTCAACTCTTGTTGAGTCATATCATTATTTGCAAATGTAGAAAAAAATATAACTGCAAGCAAATTGTTTAGCCGAATCGTAATGGAAGTTTTCAAGCGGAAACTTTAAAAGTTTAAAGAAAAATTGGACCATAATTTATACTTTTGCATAAATAGAATGCTTTTTAAGAAAATTATGAAAAAATTCTTATTATCGGTCGTTCTCACGACTCTATCCTTGGGGACTTTTGCCTCTAAAATTGACAACCCGCTGTGGTTGCGGAACTCAGCCCTGTCACCCGACGGGTCTACAATAGCTTTCACTTATAAAGGTGATATCTATACTGTCCCAGTTAAAGGTGGTGATGCCACGCGATTGACATCAGGGTCCTACAACACTCACCCTGTTTGGAGTCCCGATGGACGCTCGATAGTTTTTGCCAGTGACCGCGAGGGCTCTCTCGATTTGTTCCTTATGGATTCAAAAGGTGGTACGCCGATAAGACTGACAACCCATTCGGGAAATGAAATGCCAAGAGCATTTCTCAATGACACGACGGTTATATTTTCGTCACGGATGAGCCCTTCACCCGAATCGGCCAACGGCACATATCTGGGTGTCACCTATACTGTTTCTACAACTCCCGGTTCTCGTCCACAGCTTTTCATGTCTCTCCCTGTTGGGGATGTCAGTGTTAACGGGAATGAGATTCTCTATCAAGACAAGAAAGGATATGAGGACGACTTGCGTAAGCACGAGCGTTCAAGCGGCACTTCCGATATCTGGTTGTTGACGCTAGGTCAAAACGGTAAGGCCCGTGACGGACAATTCCGTCAGTTGACATCCTTTAACGGTCATGATCTTTATCCGAAGTGGAACGGTTCTTCAAAATCGAGTTTCTATTATGTTAGCGAGGAAGACGGAACGCTGAATATATACAGTGCCGATATCAATGGATCAAATAAGAAACAGCTGACATCGTTTACAACCCACCCGGTTCGTTCGCTAACGGTATCGGCCGACGGTTCCTTGCTAGCCTTTAACCGTGACGGACAACTTTATACAATGCATCCGGGCCAGCAACCGACTATCGTTCCGGTTTCGATAACTGCCGATTTATATACTCCTTCGGTTGAAAAAAGTGTTGAAACAAGCGGTGCGACCTATGTGTCAGTGTCTCCCGACGGAGAACAAGTTGCATTTGTGCTTCACGGCGACGTGTATGTGACGTCAAAGGATTATTCGACAACCAAACAAATAACAAACACCCCCGAACAAGAAAGAATTGTTGATTTCTCGCCTGACGGCCGTACCCTCGTCTACGACAGTGAACGTGACGGTCTGTGGCAACTTTTTACAGCGACAATCAAGAATCCCGATGAGGAAACTTTCACTTATGCGACCGAAATAATTGAAGAACCTCTCTACAGTTCAGCTTCACCAGCCTTCCAACCGGCTTTTTCTCCCGATGGTAAAAAAGTTGGCTTCCTGGAAGGAAGAACCGAACTGAAGGTAATCGATTTGAATACAAAGGCTGTAAACACAGCGCTTGACGGTAAATACAATTATTCCTACAGTGATGGTGACGTGTCGTTTGAATGGAGTCCCGATAGTCGTTGGTTCTTGACTTCCTATATAGGACACGGAGGATGGAACAATACTGATGTTGCACTTGTTGCAGCTGATGGTTCTCAGGTTGTCGATTTGACTAACAGCGGCTATTCCGATGGTAATCCCCATTGGGCAATGAATGGAAAAGCCATGATTTGGGAAACCGACAAACAAGGCTATCGCAGTCATGGCAGTTGGGGCGCGGAATCAGATATCTACATCATGTTCTTCGACGGAGAGGCCTACGACCGTTTCCGCATGACCGAGGAAGAGGCCAAAAAGGATGACAAGCAAAAGGAAAAAGCCAAGGAAAATGAAGAATCTAAAGCTGATAAGAAGAATTCCAAAAAGTCGAAAGATACAAAAAAGGATGAATCAGAAGATGTTGAGATTCTGAACTTTGACTTAGAGAACGCACCTTACCGGGTAATGAGGCTGACCAACAGTTCTTCGCGACTTGGTGATTTCTACATGGACAAGAAGGGAGAAAACCTTTATTACGGTTCTGATGGTGATCTTTGGCTTAAGAAAATACGCAAGAAGGATAACAAAGTTATAGCAAAAGGAATGGGTCGCGGTAGTCTGATCCCGGTTAAGGACGACAATGAGTTGTTCACAGTGGGTTTCGGAGGTAACATTTCGGTCATCTCCATCCCCGACGGAGATGTGGAAAGTGTAGACTATAAAGCGCCTTTTGAATATAAAGCAGCACAGGAAAGAGAATATATCTATGATCATGTTTGGCGTCAGGTCAAGGAGAAATTCTATGACGAGAATCTCCACGGAGTAGACTGGGACATGTACCGAGATGAATATGAGAAATTCCTTCCTCATATCAATAACAATTATGATTTTGCCGAGATGTTGAGCGAGTTCCTAGGTGAATTGAATGCCTCTCACACAGGTGCCCGCTACTATGCTCCCGGTGCATCAATGTCAACAGCCGATCTTGGTGCATTCTTTGATGAAGATTGGACAGCCGACGGTTTGAAAGTTAAGGAAGTGATTAAAATGGGTCCGCTCTCCACAAAAGAAGCAAATGTTGTACCCGGAGAAATTATAATGGCAATCAACGGTGAGAAAATAGAAGCCGGTAAAGATTATTTCCCAATGCTTGAAGGTAAGGGAAATGAAACCGTAAGGCTGACTGTAAAAGGAATAAATGGTAAGGAACGTGAAATTTATATTAAGCCCACTTTCTCGACCTCTTCTCAAATGTATCGCCGTTGGGTTGAACACAATCGCCACATTGTTGACAGTGTCTCGGGAGGAAAAATCGGTTATGTTCACATTCCCGGCATGAACAGTCCAAGTTTCAGAACAGCCTATGAGGAGATTTTGGGTCGTCATCGCAATTGTGATGCGATAATTGTCGACACTCGTTTCAACAGCGGAGGCTGGCTGCATAATGACCTTGCTGTATTGCTGTCGGGTAAAGAATATTCCAAATTTACTCCTCGTGGACATTATATCGGGAGCGAACCGTTCAGTCAATGGTATAAGCCCTCGGTTATGTTGGTTAATGAAGCTAATTATTCCGATGGTTATGGTGGTCCTTATGCTTATCAAACCCTCGGGTTGGGAGAAGTTGTCGGATCTCCTATTCCCGGAACCATGACAGCCGTATGGTGGGAAAATCAGGTAGACGACTCTCTGGTGTTCGGAATTCCTGAAGTCACTAATGCCGACATGAACGGTCAAGCCTTGGAGAACAAGCAACTTAACCCCGATGTTATCATCTACAACAATCCCGGAGAAATAATTAACGGTTATGATGCCCAGTTAGTAGGTGCGACCCGTCATTTGATGGAAAAAATTGCCAAATAATAAATAACGATAAGAGTAACCTTTATGGATAAATATCACCACACAGTAGCTGATTCGAAAGTTACCACTGATGACATTGCGGTTTCAAAGGCCGTTGAGAAGATAATTGCCGAAAATTATGAAAGTAATCAAAAACCTGAAGTTTATAAGTTTCTTCTCTCATCCATTGACTTGACTACATTGAATGCGACCGATTCGCCTGTCTCGGTGTCAAAATTTACCGAGAAAGTGAATTCATTTGATGAAGAACATCCCGACCTTCCCAATGTTGCTGCAATCTGCGTTTACCCGAACTTTGCTCAGGTTGTCAGGACAGTTCTGGATGTAACTCAAGTTAGAATCGCTTGTGTTTCGGGTGGTTTTCCATCTTCACAGACATTCTCGGAGGTTAAGATTGCCGAAACGGCTTTGGCGGTCGACGGTGGTGCCGATGAAATTGATATTGTCATGAACTTGGGAAATTTCCTTGATGGCGACTGGGAAGAAGTTTGTGATGAAATTGCCGAAATCAAGCATGCTTGTCGTGAAAGTCGGCTTAAGGTTATCCTTGAAACCGGAGCTTTGAAAACAGCTCAGAACATCAGAGACGCGTCAGTGTTGGCACTTTACAGCGGGGCCGACTTCCTGAAGACATCTACTGGAAAAGGATATCCAGGCGCAAGTCTTGAAGCAGCTTATGTAATGTGTGAATGCATTAAGGAATACTATGATAAGACCGGGAATAAAGTTGGCTTTAAAGCGTCGGGAGGTGTAGCTGATCCTGATGATGCTGTCAAATATTACACTATAGTGAAAAGCGTTCTTGGTAATGAATGGCTGACACCGGAACTTTTCCGCATTGGTGCAAGTCGTCTGTTTGATTCCTTGGTAGCTAAAGTACTCGACAATGAATGAGGAATATTTCATTGTTGTAAATAATTCCCATGCGGGACCCTATAGTGTAGAGCAGCTAAAGGAGTTGAATATAACTCCTGAAACCTATGTGTGGCGTAGGGGAATGAAACAGTGGATAAAGGCAAAGGATATTCCTGAACTTTCAGTAGTTCTGTGGAATCCACCGGCCCCGACTCCGTTGCCTGTGCAGCCAGTCGTGATTTCACAGTCAAATGAGCAATCTTCCCAACTTTCAACAAAAGAGCCGCCCTCCTATTTGGTTTGGTCGATAATAACCGCCATCGTCTTTTTCCTACCTTTAGGGGTTGTGGCAATGATTTTCTCTGGAATCACTCGCACTCGCTGCCGAAACGGAGAAATAGAGAAAGCAAGAAGTTCATCGGAACTTGCTGCCTGGTTCGGTATCGGAGCTTTTGTTATGGGGCTCATCTCCTTTCCTTTTCAGATTGTTATAGCTTTGTTTTGGTGAATCAAGAATTTATTGATTTTATCAACGCCGAGAACAGTCCGGTCTTTGACGGACTGATCCCGGCGTTGTCAAATCCTCCGGTCAGGTCAATTCGCCTGAATCCCCTTAAGCATTCAAATTCGCTCATTAATAAATTGAGTGGTTCATTGAATGTCCCTTGGGAACCGCTCGGTTTCTATGTGGACAAGGAAAATTCATTCACAGTTGATCCCGGTCTACATCAAGGATTATATTATGTTCAGGATGCTTCCTCAATGATTTTGGGTGAAGTGACTCGCAGGATTTCCCGGATGACAGGAAACCGTCCTTTGCGTGTTTTTGACAGTTGCGCTGCACCGGGAGGTAAAACTATCTCTATCCTGAGTTCCCTACCAGACGGTTCGGCGTTAATGGCAAACGAATTCGATTTTTCGAGGGCCGAAATCCTTAAGGAGAATCTAGCAAAATGGGGTTTTGCCAATGTTATAGTAACTCGTGGGGATTTGTCACGGATGAATAAGGTCAGAAATTATTTCGATATGATACTGGCCGACGTCCCATGTTCGGGTGAAGGAATGTTCCGAAAGAGTCCCGAAGCACAACGTCAATGGAGCACGGCTTTGGTAGAACAGTGTGCTTCGCTTCAACTGGAAATAATTGATAAGATAATAGGCTCCTTATCGCCAGGCGGATTTTTAGTTTACAGCACTTGCACGTTCAACACGATTGAGAACGAAAGAAATGTTGAGCTGATTTGTGAGAAATATTCTCTTGAGACTGTAGATCTTGACCTCCCCTCACAATGGTGCATATCTTCAGGTGTAAACACTTCAAACTTCTGTTATCGTTTTCTTCCATCCCGATTAAAAGGAGAGGGTTTATTCCTGTCGGTTTTGCAGAAACCAGGGACCCTAAAAGAACATAAATTAAATATCAGGAATCCTCGAAATGTCGTGCGTTATCCTACGTGGACAACAGACCTTATAATTTCGGATGACGGGAAGACTATAAACGGTTATACTCCATCGCTTTTAAGCATGATTGACGATCTTGGAAAGAAAGTGGGTAATGTTATTGCAACGGGAGTTGAAGTTGCTGCAATAAAGGGAAAGGATGTCATACCGTCCCAATCGCTCGCCCTCAGTGTCAACTTGGCGCAGGAGTCGTTTCCATCCATAGATGTTGACACGGATATTGCACTGAATTATCTTCGTCGGCAGAATATAGAACTTGGAACAGGATTACCCAAAGGGTACGTTTTGTTGAAATATAACGGTTATCCGCTTGGATTTGTAAAGAATATCGGAAACCGGATGAATAATCTGTATCCCTCACAATGGAGAATCAAACATTTATAAACGAAAAGTGTTTTGCCTCACGGCAAAACACTCCCCTCATAACCAAAATTCAAGTATATGCATTGTATGTCTAACAAGTACTTTCTCCCTTTTTGGCAATGCAAATATAGAAAGAATCCTGAATTTATAAAATAAAAATTTGTAAACAAAACATAACAAATGTTAATATGACAATTTCAGAGTTATCCTATACCCCCCGCGTGGAGAAACTTTTCGAAATACAGAAAAGTAAGATACTGATTCTTGATGGTGCTATGGGTACAATGATAATGAAAAAGGGATTTGGGGGATGTAATGATTATCTGTCAGTTACCCATCCGGACGTGATTTACGACATACACCGGGGTTATCTTGAGGCAGGTGCAGATATAATCGAAACAAATTCTTTTAACTGTAATAAGTATTCACTCTCCGAATACGGATTATCAGATAGGGTTGAAGAGATAGCAAAGTCATCGGCTGTGTTAGCCCGTCAGGCAGTGGAAGATTATGAACAAAATCACCCCGGTAGAACAGTTTGGGTTGCCGGTAGCGTGGGTCCATCGGGGAAATCTTTGTCCTTAGCGGCCTCTTTAGAGGCCAACGATGTCAGTTGGGATGAACTTGAGGCGACGTTTTATGAACAGATTAGGGCTCTTATAGAAGGTGGTGTGGATATAATTGCCATTGAAACTGTATTTGACTCACTTAATGCGAAGTGCGCGGCCCATGCTGCACGACGTGCAATGATTGATATTGGTGTAAGAGTTCCATTGATGATTTCGGCAACTCTTACTGAAAATAAACGGCTGCTTACAGGAATGACCTTGGAGGCTTTTATTACAGCAATATCCCATGTTGATCCCTGGGCCATAACTTTGAACTGTGGATTTGGTCCAGAAGGAATGAAAGGTCCCATAACTAGTCTTCAGGCTATCCCATGTCTCACAGGAATTTATCCCAACGCCGGACTTCCCGATGAAATGGGAGAATATAACGAGACCCCTTGTCAAATGGTAGAGGAACTCACACCTCTTCTTCAAAAGAGGATGTTAAATATTCTTGGAGGATGTTGCGGTACAACTCCCGAACATATAAATGAGATTTCAAAATTAGCCGCCAAATTTTATCCGCGCGAGATTCCTGATGGAAAAAGTAAAATGGTATTGTCAGGTCAGTTGCCATTGGAGGTGACTCCTGAGAACAATTTTGTAAATATAGGAGAACGGTGCAACGTTGCCGGTTCGCGTAAATTCCTTAGAATCATTAAGGAATGTGATATGGAGCAGGCGGTTGGAATAGCCCGCGAACAAATAGAATTGGGGTCTCGAATAATAGATATAAACATGGATGATTCTATGATTGATGCCGAGACTTCCATGAAGAGATTCCTTAATGCTGTTCTCCTAGATCCAATTGTCTCAGAAGTACCATTTATGATAGATTCGTCGAATCATAAGGTCATAACTTCAGCATTAAAGTTAATTCCGGGAAGGGCAATTGTCAATTCTATTTCATTAAAGGAAGGTGAAGAGATGTTTGTTCAGAAGGCATTAGACATTAAGGAGTTGGGGGCCGCGGTAGTTGTGATGGCTTTTGATGAGAAAGGACAGGCAGTTGACAATGTACGAAGGTTGGAGATTTTTTCAAGAGCCTATGACATTCTGACATCCGATAAGGTCGGATTCAAACCGTCGGACATTATTTTTGATCCGAATGTGCTGGCCGTATCGACAGGTTTGGCTGAGCATGACAGATTTGCATTCGATTTTTTGGAATCCGTCACTTTGCTACGCAATAATTTCCCGGAGGTAAAAATATCGGGAGGGATCAGTAATCTTTCTTTCGCATTTCGTGGAAACAACAAAGTCAGAGAAGCGATGCATTCGATATTCCTATCCCATGCCATTAGGAGGGGTATGGATATGGCAATTGTGAATGCGGCAGCTATACCTCCGGTTGACGATATTCCACAAGAATTATTTGAAACGATAGAGGCGGTATTGGTTAACTCTCCGGGCAAAGAGTCAACGGAGAAATTAATTGAAGTTGCTACCACAATGTTGGAGTCGAAAGAAGACAAGGATACGGTTGTGACTACCCTAGAAGATAAGCATAACCCGCTTTCAATATATGAGAAGATAGAATCAAAGGTTATAAAAGGTGATGCATCGGGATTAGAAGCATTGTTATCCGATGCTATGAGCGAAGGGGATTCTGCCATTTCAGTTATTAACGGCCCTCTGATGGATGGAATGAATAGGGTTGGCGAGATGTTCGGGGCAGGTCGAATGTTTCTTCCTCAGGTTGTCAAGAGCGCCGGAGTAATGAAGCATGCCGTAAACTATTTGACACCGTTCATTGAGAACTCAGATCGTAATTCAAATCAAAAAAGGCGAATGATTCTTGCGACCGTCAAAGGAGATGTCCACGATATCGGAAAAAACATCGTAGCAGTAATTATGAAATGTAATGGCTGGGATGTGATTGACCTTGGAGTAATGGTTGAACCTGAGAAAATCATTGATGAAATCAGAAAGTGGAAAGCCGATGCGGTTGGAGTGAGTGGATTAATAACCCCCTCTTTGGAGGAGATGAAAAGGTTGGCGGTCATGTTGGAGGAGAGTGGCTTGACATTACCTTTGTTCGTGGGTGGAGCAACGACATCCTCATTACACACTGCGGTAAAAATAGCACCTTCTTATCCCTCGGGCGTAACAGTCCACACTGGTGATGCATCTATGATGCCAGCCATTGCAAAATCTTTAACTGGGTCACAGAATGATTTGGTTAGAGAGGACATCAGGACCGCTCAGAAAAAATTGAGAACGGATTATGAAAAATCATTGAAAAAGAAAGAACTGTTGACGCTTGAAGAAGCCAGAAATGGCAGAGTTGTAACGACCGAAACTCCTATAAAGCCAAATAAACAGAAAGATACCTTGAGTTTGACAATAGAGGAGGTCTCACCCTATATAAATTGGCGTGCATTTGTAGACGCATGGAGTTTATCAGAGTCAAGGTTAAAGTCGAAACTTGACAATTCAATCGATGCCGGAAAATTTTCTTCGATTTTAATTGAAGATGCAAAAAGAGTATTAGGAAATTTATCAGACATGAATGCCCGGATCACAGCACGAGTTGCAATACTTCCGGTTGTTGTAAATAACGAGTCGGTTCTTGTTAAAGATGGTGATTATGAGACCCAGATTGAGTTGCCCCGGCGGTTAATAAAGTCACCCATAGGAGTACAGCCTTCTCTAGCCGATTTTTTGAATAGATCGGGGGATTGGATGGGTATGTTTGTTGTGACAACGTCGGGAAAGATTACTTCGGAGCTTGAAAAGTTAAAAGAAGAAGGCAATGATTATGAGGCCATGCTATTGGGTACGGTCGCCGATCGTTTAGTCGAAGCAGCAACGGAAGTGATGCACTATAGAGTCAGAACACGAATTTGGGGATATTCAGATGAGCAATCTTTAGACCCATCAACTTTTATGAAGCATGAATACCAGGGAATCAGGCCGGCTATTGGTTATCCCTCTCTTCCTGATCAACTGACTGTTTTTAAGCTCGATGACATTCTCCATTACGGGGATGTTGGGGTTAGGTTGACCGAAAATGGTGCACTTTATCCACAAGCCACTACGACAGGCTTGCTGTTTTCTTCCTCAACGGCAAGATATTTTTCTGTGAAATAGACAATTAATGAATAGTTCTAAATAACAAGAGTAGAGAAATGGTGAAATTGGGACCGGTGGAAAAGATCTATGAGGCATGGACTGCAATTGTTGACAACCGTGTCAAGGAAATAGATCCCAATACTTATGTGGTCAAATCTTCCGATGGGAAAAAGGAATATGTAGTGAAATGCAATAATTTGACCTATTCTTCAAATGACAATGCGACCTATTGGAGAGGTTATCCGGGGTATCCAGTAATGGCTGTGATGATGATTCAAGGTTACTTGCCATTGAATGAAGAAGAGGCTGAAAAATTCAGAGATATAAATTGGAAGTTGATAAACATACGATACAAAAACAATTATAGAGCTGCCTTTGAAGAGATTTGCAAGGAAAAGAAAATTAATATCGAAAAGGCTGAATCAGCAGCTAAAGATGTAATGGATGTTCTTCGTAAATTACCGATTGAAATAAAGAGAAAAATATAGATTTTATTAATATAAAATATTGTAAAATAAAGTGAAAAAGTTTCATGTTGACAGATGAACTTTTTTTTATCTTTGCAATATTAGAGGAACTCGAATCATTCCCCACTTATGAATTACAGTTTTATTGATTTCTTAGGATTGCTCGGTTCGGTCGGGTTGTTCCTTTATGGTATGAAGGTGATGAGTGAAGGCCTTCAGAAAGCAGCCGGTGACCGATTGAGAATAATATTGGGCTCAATGACCCGCAACAAATTCGCTGGAGCATTAACAGGAATATTTATAACTGCTTTGGTTCAAAGTTCATCGGCTTCGGTGGCGATGGTGGTGGGTTTCGTAAATGCCGGCTTGATTTCTCTTCAACAGTCCATTTCTGTTATTTTGGGGTCTTGTGTCGGTTCTACCTTCACAATGTGGATTATCTCCTTGTTTGGGTTCAAGGTTGATATTGCGACTTTTGCCGTTCCCATATTGGCATTTGGAGTTCCTTTGTTGTTTGCAAAACAAAGCAGAACCAAATCGATAGGCGAGCTTATCATTGGATTTGCGTTGCTGTTCATGGGTTTGTCATGGATTAACAATTATGTTCCTGATTTGCAGAGTAACCCTGAGATGTTCGCCTCTCTGGAGCGATATGCTTCAATGGGCTTCTGGTCGGTAATTGTTTTCCTTGTAGTTGGAATATTGGTCACGCTTGTTATCCAGTCATCAGCGGCCACATTCGCCATAACGTTGATAATGTGTACGAAAGGGTGGATAAATTTCGACTTGGCTTGTGCCATTATCTTAGGTTCAAAAATCGGTACTTCCATCACACCTATCCTAGCATCTTTAAGTGGAAATTTGGGAGCGAAACGAGCGGCCGTTGGCATGCTGATGGTAAATCTATTGGGCTCAGTTTGGGTACTTGCTGTCTTTTATCCGTTTGTGAAACTTTGCATTTGGATCACACAGATTCTTGGTCAAGGGGATCCAACTCAATTGTTTTCTTTTGTAAACGAGTTGGAGACAACTTCCCCCGACTTGTATAACAGTTTATTTGACGGTAGTCTTCCGAGTGATGACACAGCAATGCGGTCTATAATGTCGATGCAGGTCAGTGTTTCATTTGGGCTGTCGGTATTTCCTACGGTGTTTACCATCCTGAACATGATGGTTATGATTTGGTTTGACAAATTCTATGTTAAACTCCTTGAATGGATGTTGCCATCAAAGAAAGGAGAGGACGAAGAATTCAATCTCAAATTCATTTCGAGAGGTTTGTTGGGTGTCGCCGAATTGAACATAGCGCAGGCCGAGAAAGAAATTGTAGTCTTTGCCGAGAGGGTTAACAGAATGATAACAATGGCTCAAGACTTAATCCACATAAAGGCCGGTAGTGATGATTTCAACCGAACCTATTCCAGGTTGGAAAAATATGAAGAAATAACCGACCGAATGGAACTTGAAATTGGCAATTTCATAAAGAACGTTGCAGAAGGACGTCTTTCCAATATATCAAAGAGAAGGATCGCAGGGATGTTGACAATGAATTCGGAGCTTGAGAGCATTGCCGATTGCTGTTTGGGTGTTGGAAAGATACTGCTGAGAAAGCAGCAGGCCAATGTTCACTTCAATGAAGAGATTTACGAGAATATCGATTTGATGTATGATTATATCAGGACGGCTATGGACAATATGATGCTGCTGTTGCAGTCGAAGGAACACCCGTCGGAAAATAACATTATCAAGTCCTACAACAACGAGAGGGAGATTAATAATATGCGAAATCAGTTACGGACAACCAATGTGGAGAATATAAACGCTAATCACTATGAATATCAAGCCGGTATTTACTATATGGACATAATTTCCGACCTAGAGAAGACCGGTGACCACATAATCAATGTGGTGGATGTTATCAAAGATGATTTCAGAACCAATGTCTATTCCAAATAACTGACCTTAAAACTAAGACTAATACAAAATGAAGAAACTCATCTTATTTGCCTTATTGATAGGATCGGCTGTAGTTCTAGCTGTCAGCTGTTCCTCAAATAAAACCAATGCGGCAGTTGTCGAGAGGGACTCCACGTGGACCAATTTAGTGCAGCCAGAATGGAGCAGAAACGCAGTGATTTATGAAGTTAACTGGCGTCAATTCTCCGAGGAAGGAAACATTCAAGGCGTTATGAAGCAACTTGCACGCTTGAAAGAATTGGGTGTTGACATTCTGTGGTTAATGCCGGTTAATCCGATTTCGGAGGTAGACCGTAAGGGGGAGTTGGGAAGTTATTATGCAGTCAAGGACTATAAGGCTCTTAACCCTGAATTAGGTAATTTGGATGATTTTAAGGAGTTTGTAAAAGTTGCCCATGGGTTAGGAATGAAGGTGATAATCGACTGGGTACCTAATCATTCAGGAAGAGATAATGCCTGGGTGACGGAGCACCCCGACTGGTATGCTCGAGACGAGAACGGAGAGATGTTTGGACCCTATGATTGGACCGATGTCTATAAATTCGATTATTCTGTTCCTGAAATGCGCAAAGGAATGATCGACGCGATGAAATTCTGGATAACCGACCTAAATATTGACGGATTTCGTTGTGATGTCGCTGGTGAGGTTCCAACTGATTTCTGGGAGGATGCAAGAGTGGAACTCGATGGTCTTAAGAAGGGTGGAGTTTTCATGCTTGCCGAAGCTAGTAAACCTGAATTGCAGAAGAACGCATTCAACATGGGTTATAACTGGCCCATGAAGGATGTTTTCAATGCCATTGCACAGACCCAGGGTCAAAACACTAGAGTTCCTGCCGATGGTTCAGAAGAAAGAGATTATGGATTTGCCAATGCCCACACAATTGATTCTTTGTTAATAGAACAATTCAATGAGTATCCGAAGGACACTTACATGATGAACATGATCACAAATCATGATCTCAATTCATGGGAGGGCACTGAATTCGAAAGGCTTGGTGACCTAAACAAGACATTTGCTGTTCTTTCCTATACCCTTCCCGGAATGCCATTAATTTACACTGGACAAGAGACAGGAATGAATCGTGCGTTCGAATTTTTCCAGAAGGATACTCCTCCACAATGGGAACCAAGAAACGAGTATTTTACATTCTATCAGAAACTTAATCATTTGAAACACACTCAAAAAGCTCTTGATGCTGGGATAGAAGGTAGTAATGTGATCAGATATCCGACGGCTTCTCCGTGGATTTTTGCCTTTGAAAGAACTAAAGATGATTCCGATGTTTTTGTTATTGTGAATCTGAGCAGCGAGCCACAGACGGTTGAATATGTTAAACACGTTCCTCAAATAGATAACGATGAATGGATAGATCTATTCACTTCGGAGATTGCCAAATATCCAACCGAACTCGCTCCGGGAGAATATCACATAATGATAAGGCAAAACTGATTGATAGAACTTTTCTCCAATAATGCTATGAGGGGATTGCCCCTCGAACCGTTACAGGTGGCAAGAACCGGCAGCTGGCTTCTTGCCACCGTACTTCTTTTATTTATATTGACCGCCTTCAACATTAGATATATTTTGAAACTTTTCGGAAATTATGAAGTGCATGTAGCTACAGAGAGTAGGACGATGCTTTTGTTGATTTTACAAACATCGATACTTGAGGGGATAATGTTTTTTTGCTATTATCGAATGGAACAATTCAACCTAACGATTGAAGCGGCAGGGGTTTTCTGTTGCATGACTCTGGTGTATAATCTGTTTACCATCCTGATGTTTCAGACCACAGGATTTGTGTTTGCCGGGTCGGGAGAATCTGTTGCGTGGAATCGCAGTCAGTTGGCTTCCCAGGCAATGTTTGGCCTTTTATTGATTATTCCTGCTCTTGTTGCTTTAATCCGTCCTGAGTTTTGCCGTTATACTATTCTGGTCGGTTTAGTTTTTTATGTGTTGGCTCGACTGAATTTTATAGTTAAAGGATGGCAGATTTTTTATGAAGATTTGTCATCGTGGTTTTATTTTATTTTGTACCTTTGCACTCTCGAAATCCTACCGGTTGTAATCTTGTGGAAGATATCCCGAGAAATTGCGGTATTTTACTAACAGATAGCCGGTTACGATCAAAATTCAATAAAACCGGTTCAAGAGTGAAGATTAAGAAAATCTTAGTATCCCAGCCTCAACCCACGTCTGACAAGTCGCCCTACTATGATGTAGCAAAGAAATACGGGGTTGAATTGGTTTTCCGTCCGTTCATCAAAGTAGAGGGACTTTCTGCAAAGGAATTTCGTCAGCAAAAAATCAATATTTCCTCTTTTACAGCGATTATTTTCACGGCACGCACTGCTGTGGATCATTTCTTTCGTCTATGTGAGGAATTACGTATAACAGTCCCCGAAACTATGAAATATTTCTGCACCAGTGAGCAGCTGGCACTTTATCTGCAGAAATACATAGTCTACCGCAAGCGCAGGATTTTCTTTGGCAATACTGGTAAGTTAGACGGTTTGATCCCAATGTTCCATCGCCACAATAAGGAGAAATATCTTTTTGTTGTCAGTGATGTTCATCCCGATAACACGGCTATACTGGACGACTGCAAGTTAGATTACGTTAATGCTGTGATGTATAGGACTGTCAGCAATGATTTTTCAGATGATGAGAAATTTGATTATGACATGTTGTTGTTCTTCAGTCCGTCGGGAATTTCTTCTTTAAAGAAGAACTTTCCTGATTTCAACCAGGGTGACATTTGTATCGGCTGTTACGGTTCATCGACAGCAAAGGCTGTAACTGATGCCGGTTTAAGAATTGACATGGAAGTTCCAAACGAAAGAGCGAACTCCATGACTGCAGCTTTGGATATCTTTCTCAAGGAACATAAGTAGATTTGTCGGGTGAAGACGCAAGCTCTCCCCAAACGTATGCGCCTCTGTTCCAAGGTTGCAATAGACAGGTTATTTTTAAGAGGCATGTTAAGCAATCAACGAAGAGGTTCGTTGATTGCCTACCCTCTCAGGGCTGTTTGGATAGAAGAAAATTTCAGAAAAGATGATTATAAAGGGAGCAAGATCCTCATTTCTATTCCTAAGAAGAGATTAAGAAAAGCAGTTGATCGAGTCAAGATGAGAAGACGTATTAGAGAGGCGTGGAGAAGAAATCTTGATCGTTGTAAGGACAGGAATATTGATTTGGGTATTGTATATCTTGATAGCAAATTAGCGAATTATACCGATGTAGAATCCTCCATTAAGAAAATTTTGACTAAATTGTCAATGTCAAACGAATCGATCGGATGTCAGGACTGAGAAAAATAGCCATTTTGCCACTGAGATTCTATCAAATTTGCATCTCTCCAATGTTTCCTCCTAGTTGTCGATTCACACCAACTTGTAGTCAATATGCAATTGATGCAATAAGGAAGCATGGGATAATCAAGGGAACGATTTTGACCGTTAAAAGATTAAGTAAATGCCATCCATGGGGTGGACATGGTTACGATCCGGTTCCGTAATTATGGATAAACATTGGGAAATTTTTAATTATGATGACATTCACACTCACAAACCCAGCGAAGGCAGTGTGATGTCAGTCGAATATGATCCCAAAAGAATGTCTCTCCCTGCTCAAGCCTTTACTTTAGGTGTTCATCCATGGAATGCGAGAGAGGATATCGATTGGGAAGAATTCGAAAATTTATTGTCCAATCCCTTGACGGTGGGAATAGGGGAGGCCGGTTTAGACAAGTTGAAAGGACCTGAAATGAATATTCAGGAAGAAGTTTTTTTAAGGCAACTTCAATTGGCTGAAAAACATCAGCTACCCGTCATAATCCATTCTGTAAGAAGTAATCACAGAATTTTGGAATTAAAGAAAAAACTGAATCCAACTGTTCCGTGGATAATTCATGGTTTTCGTGGGAATGTTATTGAGGCAAAGCAGCTTGTGTCTCATGGCATACATTTATCTTTAGGAAAACATCATGACAAGGAAATTGCCAAGACAATCCCGGCGGAATATATTCATTATGAAACAGATGAGATAGACAATAAAACGTAATATTCCATCGTTAAAGATATTACGGGAATGAGTGCTCATCGTTTAAAATATATAGGACTGCCAGGTTATCTTCTTTTCACACTTCTTTTCTTAATATTGACAAATATTAATGGCAAAGGAGCTGCGAGGTATACAGATAATTCGATTTTGTCCCAAGGTAATTGGGTCAAAGTGAGCGTTTTGGAGACGGGGGTGCAATATCTGTCAAACGACAATTTGCGGTCAATGGGATTTAAAAATCCTTCGAATGTCAAGGTTTTTGGTTATGGTGGTGGAAAAATTCCCGATAATTTTGATCCTCAGAATTATATTGATGATCTACCTCCGGTTCCTGTGTATAGGACAAATTATGGGATTTATTTTTTTGCACGCGGACCTTATACTATTGAAGAGGACGAATGGAGACATTTGGTAAGAAAGAATAACCCTTATGCCAATTTCAGCTATTATTATTTGACCGATCGCGATGACTTAGCCGACCAAGAAATATATGGTATTACTTCAGAGTCTCCGATTGGTACAATTGTTGATAAATTTACCGAAGTAGTTCAGCACGAACTGGATCTTGTTTCACCCGGTGAAACCGGACATTTGCTTGTTGGCGAGGATATGAGATATTCTCCCACTCGAACCTATAAATTTTATTTGGAAGAACCAGCCAAGGGAGATGCAGTTTTAGGCGCTTCGTTATTCACTAATCTCGTTTCAGGTTCCTCATGGACAATCCAAACGGGTTCAATAAAGAAAACTATTGCAGCGCCTTCCTCCAGTTCCTTGAGTTCCTTTCATGGCAACCTGACGTCAGGTTGGACCGATGTATTTAATGTAGATGGGACTGAGAATCTTTCAGTCTCAGTGACATTGTCGGGGATTTCGGGGAATGTTAGAAGAGCGAATCTTGACAGGATAACACTCAATTATCCGCGTAAAATCAAATTGTCAACAAAATCTCCCCAAATTTATTTTTCTGTCTCTTCTCTGTCTTTTGCCGTAGAGAATGCAAATGAAACAACTATAGTATGGGATGTAACTGATTTAATGTCGACTCGGAAAATAGTTGGCTATAGTCAGCAGGAGAATATTCAAATATTCACCACTAACATTGACGGCCCACGAGAATATGTTGCATTCGATTATTCGATGAGAACGAACTATCCGGTTCCAAAGTTTGTAGAGAAGGTTCAATGTCAAAATCTTCATTCATTGGAAGGAATCGATATGGTAATCTTTACGCCGTCGCAATGGCAAAGTGCTGCCCGTAGTCTGGCAAATCATAGAACCCGGCGTGACGGACTTGTAGTAGAAGTAGTTGTTCAAGATTTGGTGTTTAATGAGTTCTCATCAGGTAATCATGATGTGAATGCATTCCGACGGTTTCTGAAAATGCTTCGTGACAAGTCCTTTTCCAACGGAAGTCGTCGCCCTCGTTTTGTTCTTCTTTTTGGCAGAAGCAGTTATGACAATCGTCGACTGACATCGTCGCAGTCTGAGAACGGATATGACTTGATTCCTCTTTGGCAGACCGATGAGAGTCTAAATGATAATGCTTCCTATCCTTCAGATGATTATATCGGATTCCTCGACGACTACTCGGGAAGCAATCCTGCCAACGATACTTTGTCGGTCAGCATCGGACGTTTACCGGTAACATCACTGTCGCAAGCAAACCTTTTGGTGAACAAAATAATGGAATATGAAACCAAGTCTCCGTCGGGATTATGGAGGAACCGTGGTGTATTCATAGCCGATGACGGGGATAATGGTATTCACATGTCTCAAACCGAGGATATGATTGAACTCATTGGGAGTGAAAGAAACAATCCGGGATTGCTGGTAGATAAGATTTATCTGGATGCCTACAATGTAATCAATAATGTTGCTGTAGATGCTCGTGATGAACTATACCGAAAGCTGGATGAGGGAGTGGTTTGGCTTAACTATGTGGGTCATGCCAATTCTACCACTCTTAGTGCCGAAGGAATTCTAAATTATTCCGACGTTGGATCGCTCTATCTTGATAAAATTCCGTTTATTTATGCTGCAACATGTGATTTCATGAGATGGGATGCTAACCTTATCTCGGGAGCCGAGAAACTTGCCTCTACTAAGGGTGGAGGTGTGATAGGCGCCATCTCGGCCACTCGACCGGTTTATATTGTTCAGAACGGAAACCTTACACGTTCTTTTGGGAAACACCTTTCATACTCATGTCAGAACAATAATAGGTTAACGATAGGAGAGATATACCGTAGGGCCAAGAATGATATCAAGGATGAGAATAAGCTACGATATGCATTTCTCGGTGATCCTTCTATGAAATTAGTTCTTCCGTCAAACAACATCGTTATAGAAAGAATAGGCGATGTATCTTTTCCTCCATCGGATGATGACATTCCGGTGTTGCAAGCTCGTGAGGACCTGACGATAGAGGGTTACATCGAAGACGGAAGTGACGGGGCAGTTCTAAAGACATTCAACGGAAAGATTCTATCGGCATTATATGATGCCGACAGAAGCATGACTACATTGGGTCGAGGTGACGACGGAGTTAGATTCTCCTATGACGTTCATGGACACCGTTTGTTTATGGGAAGTGATAATGTCAATGATGGACGTTTTACAATACATGTCTCAATGCCATCGGAGGTGTCCGATAATTATAGAGAGGCAACCCTAAATCTCTACGCGGAGGATAGCGATGAAAAAGTTAACGCATCTGTTATAGAACGACGCATTTTCGTTTATGGCACCGACGAAGATGCTATGCCTGATTCTATACCTCCCGTCATTGATTATCTTTATCTGAATCATTCCACATTCAGAGATGGTGGAACGGTTAATTCATCTCCTATGCTTATAGCAGGGTTAAGTGATAATCATGCAATCAACATGTCACTATCTGGAATAGGACATTGGATGTCGTTGTCGGTCGACAATGGCTCGATGACCTTTAATGATTTGTCGGAATATTATGAACCGGAATCGGTTCAGAGTGGTGTTCTCCATTATCCGTTGGAGGACCTGAGTGATGGTTTCCACACCTTGACGTTAAGGGTTTGGGATGCAAGTGGAAACTCGACTTCGGAAAATTTGAATTTCTTCGTTGACAGTTCCTTGAGACCTAAGGTTTTTGACATTTATTCCGATGCCAACCCGGCCACTGAAACAGCGAATTTCTACCTGATACATGACCGTCCTGACAGTGAGATCAGAGTGACCTTCACTGTCTACGACATGCTTGGGCGCCCCATATGGATTGACACAGCAACCGGTAGGTCCGATATGTTCAAATCATTCCCGATAACCTGGAATTTGACTGATATGGGAGGAAAGAGAGTCCCACGCGGTATATATTTATATCGCGCAACCATATCGGATTTTTCAGGAATGACTACTTCAGGAGAAACAGTTACTCCGACAAAAAAAATAGCTGTCGGGGGTCGGTAGCAAATACCGTCTACTTTTCTTATATTTGCATTATATGGATAACTCTCATTTTATAGTATCGGCAAGAAAATATCGTCCATCGACTTTCAGCGCGGTCGTAGGACAGAAGAATTTGACTGCCACACTCCAAAATGCGATAGTCACGAATAGGCTGGCTCATGCCTATCTATTCTGTGGGTCGCGCGGAGTTGGTAAAACATCATGTGCGAGAATCTTTGCAAAAACGATAAATTGTGAGCACCCGACTCCTGAGGGTGATCCATGCAATCAGTGCAGTTCTTGCCAGTCCTTCAATGAAGGAAGATCGCTGAACATAATAGAAATGGATGCTGCCTCGAATAACGGTGTCGATGAAATGAGGAAATTGACCGAGCAGGTTCTTGTTCCACCCACTACTGGGAAATATCGAATTTTCATTATCGACGAGGTTCACATGCTGTCATCACAGGCTTTCAACGCATTTTTGAAAACCTTGGAAGAGCCACCGTCCTATGTCATCTTTATTCTTGCGACCACCGAGAAGCATAAGATTATCCCAACAATTCTTTCACGTTGTCAAATCTATGATTTCAACAGAATAACCACGAGGGATATTGTTGATCATCTTGCATCTGTTGCCAAATCGGAGGGATATGAGGCCGAGAGAGAAGCATTGGCCGTGATAGCTTCAAAATCCGACGGGGCATTGCGCGATGCTCTTTCAATCTTTGATCAGGTCGCGGCTTCATCACGAGGAAAAATTACTTATAAGAGTGCGATTGACAATCTGAATGTCCTCGATGAAGAATACTACAATAAATTGGCTGAGACCTTCCACAAAAGCGATATTGGAAACGCATTGCTAATCTTCAACGAGATTAGAGACAAAGGTTTTGACATTCATTTCTTTATAAACGGTCTGCAAAGTTATCTGCGCAATCTGATGGTTGCGAAGGATCCGCGAACTCTTCCGCTATTGGACGTGACCGATGAGCAGAAAAAGAAACTGGCTGAATTAGCATCAAAGTTCTCAAACGAGTTCTTCTATATGGCAATGAGTTTGGTGAATGATGCCGACCTAAAATATCGCGAGGCAACAAATAAGGCTTTTCTGGCTGAGCTTTTGTTGATTAAACTGTGCCAACTACTAAGCCCCTCCCCCGTCTTTAAGGGGAAGGAGGAGGGGCACCTTGAAAATCTTTCCCCTATAGAGGCGGTAGTAGTCACGACCGCCACGGTGACAAAGACCGAATCGAAACCGGTTAAGGAAATCGCTCTTCCTCGACCGGTCACTCCTTCGCAACAATCCAAGTCGCCGATGCCAAAGGTTAAGTCGATAAGAACATCCGACAAGACCCCGGAAACTCAACCCGTAAGCGTTACGGTTCAAGATACTTCTTCTCCAAAACCGGCTATAAATAAAGAATTCTCCGAAGACGATGTTAAGGGAGCCATCAGAGAGTTTGTCGAATCGTCTCCCGAGAAGAAAATGCTTGTAAATACCCTCGGTTCGGCTTTTTCTAAATTGGTGAAGTTGGGTGACAACAATTTTAGGATTGATTTTATAGTTCAGAATCCGATTCAAAAAGAACTGATTGAAAAGGAAGAAACATTTCTTCAATTTCTAAAAATCAAGCTGGGACTTCCACGATTGGATATATCTGTATTCATGAATGAGGGCGATGTTCCTTCAAATGCGTGGAGCGAGAAAGAGGTTTATGAGCATATGTTGGAAAAATATCCCCAAATGTCGGCTTTTATTAACGACTTACAACTTTCGCTGGGATGATTCCGGCTACGTCGGAATAAATGACATCTATCTTTTTGAACGGATAATTTCTATTACTTCCGATTGTTGTGATGAGGAGAACTGTGCAAGAATATAAGTGATGTCGTGGCCATTTGAAAGCAAATATTCCACGCTCTTTTTTAAACGCTTTGTTTCTTCAGCTCGAATTGATTTATTTTTTGCACGACAAACATCGCAGTGTCCGCAATCCTCAACATTCTCTTCTCCGAAATAACGGAGTATGGTTTTCGAACGGCATTCATCATGGCTGAAAATAAAGTCGGACATTGATTTTATTCTTTTCTCCATTACTGACCGTCTATCCTCGTAGACTGTCCTGGGAATGACAACATGACGAACTTCTTCCCTGGAGGTAGGGTAGTAGAGATAGGGTGTCGATCGCCTCGGAACATAATGGATAACGTAGTTACGTGCCAATCTCAAAAGAGCTTCATAGACGGTTTGAGGAGTTAGATCTAGATGAGAAGCAATCAATTGCTCGTTTATATATACATAATCTGAGAAAAGACCCGGGTACATTCTTAGGATTTGATTTAGAATCCTGTCGGCCTCGTTGTCAATTCTTAAATTATAAAGTTCTTCTTTTCTCAAAAGAATCATCAGTCGGGCTGAAGATCTCATGTCCTCATTAAACTCAAAAAGTCCTGCCTGAGTTAAAATCTCCATGCTGTTACGCGTCGGAGAGGTAGGCAGATTGAACCTTTCACAAAAGATGTTGAAATTGAAATCATATGTTCTATTAAATCCGTCGCCTATTGCAACCCCTAGAAACACCCCGGCCTTGTCATAGACATTTTTTATGAAATCTTTAGGAGGAAATGACTCGTTCAATCTACGGGTCAACACCCCTTTATCAGCAACTGAGATCAGAGCTACGGCCCATGCATGTTTGTCGTCTCTTCCGCCACGACCTACTTCTTGGTAGTATTCTTCAAGCGAGGAAGGGATATCATAGTGAACGACGGCTCTAACATCGGATTTGTCGATTCCCATACCGAAGGCGTTTGTCGCCACAATTATTCGAATCTCACCTTTGCTCCATTTGTTCTGTTTTTGATTTTTCTCTTCAGGGAGGAGTCCGGCATGATAAAAATCGGCCGACAAGTCGTTGTCTCGAAGCAATTCAGCCAGTTCCTTAGCTCTTTTTCTCGAACGAACATAAACGATTATGCTACCGTCGACATTGGAGAGAATCCTTAGTAATTGACCTTGTTTATCCTCGGTTCGTCTAACTATATAGGAAAGGTTCTCTCTTTTAAAACTATTTGAAAGGATATTGTGATTCTTAAATCCCAGATTTTTGATGATATCCTCCACTACATCGTGGGTAGCCGTGGCTGTCAAAGCAAGAACCGGCGCATTGGGAAAAAGGTTTCTGATTTTTTCTATTTTTAGGTAGGAGGGTCGGAAGTCATATCCCCATTGGGAGATGCAGTGTGCTTCGTCGACAACAATCAACGAAATTTTGAAGAATCGAAGTTCATCTAGAAATGACTCGCTGAGGAGTTTTTCGGGAGAGAGATAAAGGATTTTGGCTATACCGAGCCGACATCGGTCAATGGCGAGATTTCTTTCTCCATTGGTTAAGCCCGAATGAATATATGTGGCTTTAACTCTTATCTTACGAAGATTGTCAACCTGATCCTTCATGAGGGAGATCAAAGGAGTGATGACAAGTGTAAGTCCTTCGAGCATAAGAGCCGGAACCTGAAATGTAATACTCTTACCCCCACCGGTAGGTAAAAGCCCGAGTGTGTCATGACCATCCAGTACTGACTGGATAATCTCACGTTGCATTGGGCGAAATGAATCATATCCCCAATGCTTTTTTAATATAGCTTCAGCTGAAGAGAGAATGGTTAACGGTTGTTGGATTCGATTTCCTTGACAAGAAGCTGGAAGGTTCCGGGGCGAGCCGTATGATGCTTGTTTTCAACTATCGTATAGGCAATAGTGAAGGGTCTCCCGGAATGTACAAGGTCCCACTTTTCATTCATGTTAAAGGCGATGGCATCCATAACGGTACCTGATGTTTCGTCAACGATATCAAGTTTGATGTGTTCATCGTTCTTACCAACAAGACGAGATGTTCCGAAATCGGTAACATTTTTTGTCCTGAACACAGGTTTCTCGTTTGAAGGACCGTAAGGGCGGAACAATTTCAACAATTGAATAAAAGTTGGAGTTATGTCGGCAAACTCAATATCGGCATCTACAGTTACTGTTGGTTGAAGCTGATCGGGCAAAATATTGGCTGCGACATATTCCTCGAACCGGCGAGTGAATTCGGGAACATTCTCCTCTTTCATAGACAGGCCGACGGCGTAGGAATGTCCACCGAAATTTTCAAGCAGATCCCTAGTAGCTTCAACGGCTTTATAGACGTCAAATCCTTGAACCGAGCGTGAAGAGCCGGTAGCCAAACCATTATGAAGCGTCAAAACCACTACTGGTTTGTAATAAAGTTCGGTCAATCGGGAGGCTACAATACCAATTATTCCCTGATGCCAATCTTTATTATAGATTACCATGGAACGACGGTCTTGAAGGCGGTGGGAAATTCGCTCGATGATTTCGTTTGCTTCCTCGGTGATTTGTTTGTCGAGTTCTTTCCGGTCGCTATTGTAACCATCTATTGCCTTAGCCCTTGTCAAAGCTTCTCCAAAATCACGTGAAACGAGTAAATCTACTGCCTCTACTCCACGTTGCATTCGTCCTGAGGCATTGATTCTCGGACTAATCTTAAAGATGACATCGCTTATGCTGATTTCCTTTCCGATGAGGTCGCAGATTCTCATGATTGCACGAAGCCCCATGTTCGGGTTGGTATTCAACCTTTTGAGACCGTGGAAGGCCATGATTCGGTTTTCACCGATCATCGGCACGATGTCAGCTGCAATGCTTACGGCTACCAGGTCAAGCATTCCAAACAAATCGTGCTGAGGAATGCCATTGCTGATGGTAAACCCTTGCATGAATTTGAATCCAACTCCACATCCCGACAGATGTGGAAAAGGATAGGTCGAATCTTCAAGTTTAGGATTCAGGATTGCAGCAGCGTCGGGCAACGAACTGTCGGGCACATGGTGGTCACATATGATGAAATCGATGCCCAGACTTTTTGCGTAGGCGATTTCATCTATTGCCTTGATGCCACAGTCAAGTATTATAACCAGGTCGATCCCGGCTTCCTTGAATTCATCAACGGCTCTCATCGTTATTCCATATCCATCGTCCTCTCGGGTTGGAATCCGGTATTCTATGTTTGAATAGAACCGTTGAAGATATTTATAGACGAGTGCCACGGCCGTGGTACCGTCAACATCATAGTCACCAAAGACCATGATATTCTCCTTTCTCCCCATGGCTTGGTTAAGGCGCGAAACAGCCTTGTCCATGCCAGGCATAAGAAATGGGTCATAAAGATCGTTAAGCGAGGGGAAGAAAAATTTCTTTACCTCTTCGGTTGTCTTTATGCCTCTTTGCTTCAGGAGCTCCTTGATTATAGGGTTCCTGAGCCCTTCCTCAACTATCGGTGGTAAATCCCATGTTTGCTTGAGTGGTTCTTGTTTTTCAGTGCCTTGGGGGGAATAGTGTTGTCTACTAATTCCCATCTATGTTATTTTTTATTATTTTTCAGGAAGAAAGGGCCTCCAATGGAGGAATGGTTATCAATAGTGTCAATCGGATACTATTTTACCCGTTACAAAGGTATCGGTTTATTTTCTGCAATCACAATCATTAACCAAAATTAACAAGTGACATCAAAAATGAAAAAAGGAGTCCAATTTAATGGACTCCTTTTTTCTATTCCGGGTATTCAGAATTGGTTATTCGGTTAACAGGTAGAGGAAATATTTGTCAACCTTGTCAATGTAAACCAATCTGATCGTTCCTGTAAAGTCGGCATCCAGGGAGATATTACCCGATCCGCCATCATTGAACAATGCGTAAGGAGCATCGGGAACGAGTTGCAATTCGTTGGTAGCTCCCATGTTGATTGGACCCCATCCGGTGTCGGCAACCTTGAAGTTACCGGCAGGCAATGTGACATTTTCGATTGTCCAAACGTTTGCCAAATCAGTTGACTGGAATTCCCATGCTGAATCGTCGGCCCAGCCGTTGACATCACCGCGGATAAAGATGCCCGATTCTTCGCCGGCCGTAGCAGGCATGAACGGGGTCATAATTACTGCCCATTCACCATCGGTCTTGGTCAGATAGCTCCATCCGGTAAAGTCTTCAGGCATCGACAGGTTGCCAGCGTTGTCAACCAGTGCATACGCGATGTTCAGTACGAAATCGCTTCCGTTTGAACCCAGGTTAGGATTGCTCCATCCTGAATCGGCAATCTTGAATTCATCACCTCCGGGAATTGTAGCATAGGGCTGTACATAGATGCCGTTGTCAATATCGTCGGTGTAGACAAATTCCGATGAAACGGGGTCACCCCAACCGTTGAATCCACCACGGAGGAATATTCCGCTGAGATCCCATGCCACGCCTTCGGTGTGGAGTGGAGAACCTGAGATTGAATAGGTGTAGTCCTTCATGTTGAACGACATCGTCCATGTTCCGGGCACGAGGTGTCCCGACTGAGCGTTAGTTTCCACAAGAATACCTTCAAGAGCCTCATCACCGTCATTCTCTGTTCCAATCAAGAACGGCCAAAAATCAGTATCGGCATTAAAGGTGGGCTGTAGGGTTTCTTCGTAGACATTCTGCGGAACTATCTTCCACCAGAAACCTGCCTCCGTAGTTACTGAGAAAGTGAACACCGGATCGTCATAGGGGCTTGCCGAGCTGTGGTTGAGTTCAACACAATCAGTCATAGGATCCCAACTGCCGGTTCCAATGATGTAATAGTGGGACTGGATTGTAAAGCCCGGGTCAACACTCTGGGATGCGAAGATACCCTCACCCCCGTAGTAATCGAGAGAACCGATGCGGTAATCGGTGCCGTTAACGGTTGCAAACAATGGAATTCTGAAGAATACTGTCTTAACACCGGGTGCGTTTCCGAAGAGTTCCTTCTGAGCAGCAGCCAGGTCAGCTACGCTGATAACACCATTGGTGTTGTCGATGATAATCGACGGATTGAACTGTTCGCTGGCTGCAACTTCGAATTCTCCCCAAATTTGACTTGTTTCAAGTTCAGAAGAACCGGCTGAAACACTGAAAGCATTGATCGTCTCAGTGCCCGAAGCAATCAATTGGTCAAGGTTAATACCGTTTGTCAAAGTCGAGCTAAGGGTAGCTGTGGCTCCGGTAAAGCCTTCAAGAACGGGCCCCTGGGGATTTTCCTGAGGATAGGAAGTGGCAGGTGCATCGTCACATGAAGTCAGTCCGGCAAATCCTGCCAACAGTAACCCCATGGATATTAAATTAAATTTATTCATATCTGCGTTATGGTTAATTTTCCTTGTTGCCCGGGGTCATCTTAAAATGACCCCGAACAACAAGTTGAAAAGGTTACTCTGTTGTGAAAGTTACCGTATAGTCTTTAAGGTTAACTTCAAACGATACATTACCACCGGCCCAGTTGCTGTCAAGCCATGTGCCTTTACCATCCATGCAAATGCCGGAGTAGCTGCCCGACGACATACTGATGGCAACACCTGCATCATCGATTTGAGATCCGATTGAGTTAGTTTCCCAATCGCCGAGAGCCGTATAGAAACGGAACTGGAATTGTCCGGCATCAATATCTGCTGAACCGGTATAGATATCAGTTGCAACACCTGTTTCGGTCAAGGTTATTGCTTTACTGTTGATATCCCAGCCCTGAGGCTGACCAATGAGATAGATGTTTCTCGGAACAGAAGGAACGAAACTAATAGTCATATCGTTAAGGTCGATGACCACATCAATAGTGCCGCCTTCCCATCCGGGAACGCTCCATGAACCTTTACCCCAAACAACGGGACCTGCATATCCGTCATCACCAAGAGAGATATCAATCGGGGTGTCTTCAACCTGTGAACCAACCGAGTTGGACTCCCAGTCACCGAGTTTGCTATAGAAGCGGAACATGAAGTCGCCGGCATTGATTTTGAAGGTGCCTTTGTAGACACCGGTTCCGGCACCTGTTTCGGTAGCAAACATGCTGCCGTCAGTGATAGTCCATCCCTGAGGCTGGCCAATCAGGTAAAGGAATCCGGGTTCTGAGGGCTGATAGAAGTCAACCGACACACCCTTGATTGAAACAACATTCGAATAGTAGGTTGTTCCGGGAACAATTCCCGTAGCCTGTTGTTGACGCTGGATTTCAGCGATCAGACGAATGTAGAGAGGATAGTAGGGTGTTGGTACCTTTGTAGCATCCTCTATACCCAGCATTTCAGTCATAGCCGCGTAGATATCGGCATTTGTGATATTGATCGCCGCACAATTGTGGTAAACTGTCGACAATGTAACGGATGCGGGACAATCGGCTTCAACAGGGGTCGTGAAATCGTTTGAGAGGGACAACTGAACAGTGTAGTTGGCTGCTGCGGCGAATCCATAGTCGGGTTGCGAGCAAGTCAGAGCCAAAACTCCATTTTGAGTTTCCTTCGTCAGAACGATATATTGCTCGGCCATTTCAGGAACATTAAGGAAGTTCTCATAACCTCCGCCTATAGGGGCGCTATCCAGTTTTGGATTGTCATCCCAAGTTTCCTGACAAGCAGTCATTGCTGTGGCCAGAACTAACGACGAGAAAATATATGATACTTTTTTCATATTTCAGTCAGTTATTAATATCCGGGATTCTGTTGGAAATAGGGTTGAGCTGCCAAAACATTGGTAGGAATCGGAAGCAGGTTGTAACGGTCGGAGATGTTGGTTCCTTCTGCCACTCCACCTTTCCAGTCCCAAACAGCCTGGTTTGTACCTGTCCATTTACCCCAGCGGATCAAGTCGGAACGACGAGTAAGCTCCCAGTAAAGTTCGCGGCTGCGTTCGTCCTGGAGGAAGTCCATAGTCAGGTCAAATGAATCGTAGAGACCTGCGCGGTTGCGAATATACTGTACATAAGTCTTGGCTGTGGCTGAGTTAGCGCTTGAAGCACCATTGAGAGCACATTCGGCATACATCAGATAGATGTCGCTCAAACGGAACACTGCGAAGTCACACGACGAGAATGACGGGCAGTCCAAACCGAGTGTGTTGCCCCAGTCAACTTCACCATTGATCAGGCCAAGGTTGGTCCACTTGATTACGGTGTAACCTGCGAGCCAGTCACCGGCCACGGTGTTGTGAACGCTGTAGGTAACTTCTTTTTGTTCACCGTCTGATTCATAGGTTACGTCGCCCCCGATCCAACGGTTGAAACGGTCATCATTTTGAGGATTAGCTTCATCCATGAAACGTTCGGTCAATTGGCCTCGAGCCTTGAGGCAACCCCATTGGGCACCGCTGCCGTAGTATTCGGGAGTCATGCCGTAGTTGTTGGAGAGTTCCGAAGCGAGCAGGAAGAAAGCGCCTCCATAGGTCTGGCAATGTTCCGAGTCGCCTGGGATGCACCACAGAACTTCGTTTACACCACCTCCACCGGGAGCATACTGGTGATTGTCACGGCTGAACACGGCATGATAGTTGTCAACAAGACCTGAACCTTGGAAACCGGTTCCCTGGTGACGTGATATGATGTTGGCGCAACGCTGGGCACATTTGTCCCAAGCCGGGGTGCCGGTGTAAACGCCTGCGTTTAGGTAAAGACGAGCCAAAAGAGCTTCAGCGCCATCCTTGCCAACGCGACCATAGATCGGAGTGGATGCGAGGTAACTGTTGTCGACCAGTTCGGTCAGTTCCTGTTCCATCCATGCATAGAGCTCGGCACGAGTTGTCTGGTTCGGAGCCGTTACGCCGTCGGGAGCATCGACTGTGAAAGTCGGGTTTCCAAAGAGGTCAAGAGCCCAATAATAGCTCAACGCACGAAGAGCGCGAGCTTCGTCACGCATTTGCAGGAGTTCCTGGCTGGCACCGTCGGGCACCTGACTGATGAATTGGTTGCAAATTGCGATGTGGGCAAACAATGCGCTGTAGCCGGCATAAATCAAGGTGTTGTCGGCTGCATAGGTGTCCTGTACCAAATCGGGTACACCCAGGTCATTCCACCAAATCCAGAATGTTTCGTCGGTGCCGAACACATTCATGTTGAAGAGGGCGCGAACATAGCTGGTGAAACCGGCGTCGGCACCCGACACGATTGAAGAACCGGGACCCGTTGGACCAGAAATCAAAGCTGAATAACATTCGGCCAAGGCACTCTGCATGAATTCGAGTGACTCGGGGTCCTCATAGGTCTTATTCGGATCTATTGGCTTGAGATCAAGATCACCCACACAGGATGTAACCCCCATGCCAAGAGCAGCGGCTCCAATCAAAAAGAATTTATTTAATTTCATATTCTTTTACAGTTACTTGAATTAGAAAGTAGCAACAAGACCAAGAGAGAATGTGATTGAACGTGGATAGACGCTGTTGTCTATACCACCTGCGACTTCTGGATCAATGCCACTGTATTTTGTGATCACGAACGGATTTTGAACTGCTCCGAAGAGACGTAGACGAAGCTTGTCGCGAAGGAGGTTGTCCCAAGTGTAACCAAGAGTGATGTTGTCACAACGAACGAATGACGCGTTGCGCAAATAGTAATCGCTCATCAACTGCTGACTGACAAAATAATTGTCGGCAACAATGATGTTCGATGTGCCCTGGTTTTCCCAAATGTGGGAATAGTTGGCGCGGTTGGCTTCGATGTTGTTGTAAACATAGTTTCCAATCGATGCACGCAAAGCGAAACCAAGATCCCAGTTCTTCAGGCGGAATGCCGAGTTGAAGGTCATTGTTACTTTGGGAGCAGGAGAGTGTTCGATAATCTTGTCGTTGTCGTCAATTTGACCGTCACCGTTCTGGTCTACGTAAACACCTTCGATTGGTTTGCCAAGGTCGTCATAAACCTGCTGGAACAGATAGAAGGAACTTGCCGGATGACCAACCGAGTGAACCTGTACCGTCGCTCCGGTACCTCCGGCTATACCACCGGTGGTAAAGTAGGCGTTGTCACTGTTCAGTTTGGTGATCTCGTTGTGGTTCCATCCAACATTGTAACCCAAGGTCCAAGTGAAGTTCTTGTGACTGATGGCAGTTGCCTGGATGTTGAATTCAACACCATAGTTTTCCAACGTACCGATGTTTTGGTTGAACATGTTGGTTGTCATCATACCCGGAGCTACCGATACATAGGCAAACAGGTCTTTGGTGACTCGCTTGTAGGCTTCGATGCTACCGGTGATGCGGTTGTTCAGGAAACCATAGTCAAGACCAATGTTATAGGTCGTGGTTGTCTCCCATTTCAGTCCGGCGTTGTATCCGTCGGGATAAAGAGGAGTGTACCAGCCGTTAAGACCATTAGGATACTGTGATTGAGGACCTGAGATGGTGTAGGTCGGCAAATAGTTCACTGTTGAACCCACATCTTGCTGACCGGTTTGTCCCCACCCGAGACGGAGTTTCAAATCGGAGAGCCAGCTCGAGGCGCTTTCCATGAAAGCCTCGTTGTTAAGGCGCCATGCCAAAGCAACCGATGGGAACAATCCCCAACGATTGTCCTTAGCAAAACGTGAGGTTGCATCGGCACGAACCGTAACAGTCAACAGATAGCGGTCGAGCAAACCGTAGTTGATACGACCGAAGAATGAGAGAAGTTGCAAACGGTTAGCCCAGTGATAGTTGCCGCCTTCGCTGACTTCGTCGTTGGAGAAGTTCTGTCCAACAAGGCCAACTGTCGACTGGTTATTGTTGAGTTCGATTTGTCCAGCCGAGTTGACGAACGGGCTGTTCAAACCGGGCGACATCATGTAACCGCTGTTTGAATCGGCTCCGCTATGCCAACCGTCACCATGGAAACGCTGCCATGAATAACCGGCTGTTACGTCAATCATTTGATTGGCTGCATGCTCGAATTCTTTCTTATAATTCAGATAAAAGTCAAGAAGGGTGTTGCTGCGGAACTCATAACGCTTCACGCCATAGGCACCACCGTAGTTGTTGTGGTTGGTCCAGGACTGATAGGAGTTGGCAGCAGTGTTATAGACTTCATCGGTCTTGCTGACGTCGTAACCAAGGTTCAAGTTGGCATGGAGTTCGGGAAGGAAGTGGAACCCATAGTCAAACTGAATGTTACCTGTGCTACGATAAACGTTAGCAACGTTATAGATGTTTCTAATCTGGGCAACCGGGTTCTGAGTGGCATTTTCGTTGATACGAAGGCCATCGGTGCCGGTTGGTTGATAGTATCCGTTCCACAAATATTGTTGACCTGAATCGCCCACAACCGGAGTATAGGAGTAAACCGGTTGAGTTGGGTTCATGGCAACTGCTCCGCTAACTGCTCCGCTGTCGGAGAACTGGTTGCGAATGTAGTAACCGTTGACGTTTGCATTGATTTGTAACAAACCGTCAAAGAATTTCGGGTTAAGGTTGAGTCCAACAGTCGTGCGGTCCATCTTTGAATTGATCAGGATACCGTTTGAGTTGGTGTAGCTGGCCGAAACACGATAGGGGAGCCATCCGGCGCTACCGCCAACGCTCAAAGTGTAGTCTGAGCTGACAGTTGTGCGCAAGATTTCGTCCTGCCAGTCGGTATTGGCTGTTCCAACTGCTGTCAGAACCTCCGAGTTTACACCGCCAACTGCAACCAAACCGCTGACAAGGTTGCGATACTGGTCGGCTGAAAGAACTTTCCAACGTTTTGCATCTGTGTTGATGTACATGTTGGCAGCGAAGTTAACCTGAGGCTTTCCGCTTTTTCCTTTCTTGGTGGTAATGATGATGACACCATTGGACGCACGCGAACCGTAGATAGCGGTTGCCGATGCATCCTTCAACACTGTCATTGACTCGACGTTCTCAGGGTTAATCATTGAAAGCGAGTTACCCATACCTTGAACTCCGTCATTTGACAGAGGCACACCGTCGATAACGATCAGCGGGTCATTGTTGGCATTCAGTGAGGAACCTCCACGGATACGGATGGTAGCGCTGCCCTCGGGACCACCGGCTGTCGTTACAACCACACCGGGGGTTTGACCAACGAGCATGTCCTGAACCGATGTTGCCAATCCGGCTTCGATGTCATCGGGTTTGACAACTGCAACCGAACCGGTTGAGTCGCTCTTCTTTACTGTTCCGTAACCGATGGCCACAACCTCGTTCAACATAACGGTGTTTTCCTGGAGGGTCACGTCGATTTGAGTGCGACCTTCAACGGGAATTGACTGAGGGTTGTAACCAACATAGGAGAAGTTGAGGATAGCGTCGGGCTCGACTACGATGGTGTAATTACCGTCAAAGTCGGTTGCCACGCCCGTGGTTGTGCCTTGGGCGATTACGCTGGCTCCTATCAACGGATCCCCATAGGGATCGAGCACTGTACCAGTGACAGTGATCTTCTGCGCCAATGCCGGGAGGGCGGCCCCAAGCAGCAATGCTGCAACGAGTACTGCTTTCCGCGTCATTCTAAAACAAATGTTCTTCATGCAGGTTTTTTGATAGTTGATTAGTTATGATTAATGAATGATTTTTTCCAAATGTCAGTGAACAGCCTGTCATTTATTTATTCTCGGCAACTTCCATTATCAGGTCGGGGATGTTGGTATTGTCGTGGATTCCGTTGAATTTGTCGGCTCCAACACCAATGGCATAGACCGGAACATAGTTGCCTGTGTGATTATAGGAAACCCAGCCGATTCCACAGATATCGTTGAATACCGTGAATACGGCTGTTGAGAATTCGTTGAAATTCTGATAAAGGGTTTGTTGGTCCTCGCTGTTTCTCAACTCAAATGTCTTGTCGAATTTTTCCTTCAACATGGCAGTCTGGGATTCGGTTACTGGCACTCCATTCCAAAAACCGAGTTGATCCCTGAGCATGTCTTTCATGTCGTCCCATGTGAATATGCGGCGCGAGCGAAGAATGGCTTTGCACTCATCGTTGAAGCGGTCTTTGGAAATTCTCTGATAATCAATATACTGAGGGTGCATATCATAGCCCGCATATACGTTTCCGATTGTAATACCCCCGGTGTCATGGTCGGATGTCACAACAATCAGAGTCTCATCGGGATGTTCATTGTAGAAATCATAGGCTACCTTAATTGCCTCGTTGAAATTGATGATTTCCTTTATCGCGGTTCCACCATCGTTGGAATGTCCGGTATAGTCTATGTTGCCCCCCTCGACCATCATGAAGAACTTCATTGGTGTCCATTTTTCCATGTGTTCGAGGCACACTTCGGTCATCGTTGGGAGATTCAAGGCTCCGGGGATTGAGTCGACCGTGTATCCGATTTGATACATGTCCTCCAATTCTTTTGGATTCACCATGATCACGCGCTCGCTTTCCGATGCTCGTGCGGCCTCGGTGCCCTGGGCATAGTCGACATTGTATTGTTTCAATATTTCCAGCAAATCGGTTGGATTGCCGCTCTTGTCCTTTGTTCCGCGCAAACGAGAACCGGCCAGGAACTGATAGCCCGATTTGGCCGCTTGAACCGTTATGTCATAGTACATGTTGCGGTTGGGAACATGGGCAAAAAATGCCCCTGGTGTAGCGTCGTCGGGTGGTACCGAGGTGACAATGCCAACTCCGTAGCCCATTTCAAACAATTTCGAGGCGATGGATTGAACTGCCACAGTGTCGGCGTTCATTCCAAGCATTCCGTTTTTGGTCTTGCTACCCGTCGCAAGAGCTGTTCCGGCTGCTGCCGAATCGGTTACAGGTGAAGATGCGGAATAAGTTGTTACAACTCCTGCTGCAGGGAATTGCATCATTAGCAAAGGTTCGTCATTTCCGAGAATCATCCTGTTATAGGTCTGAGTTGCAAGAACGTGCCCCATACCCATACCGTCTCCAATAAAGTAGAAAATATACTTCGGAGTTTCAGCGGCATTGGAGATTGAGATGATGGACGTTAGAACTAATGCAGTAAGTAACTTCCTTAGTTTTACCATGGTTATTTCAAAAAATAATTGTCGCTATAGCATTTTTTGCGTAGCAAATATAATTGTTAATGAAAGTTTAGCAAAATTTTTGTTAAAAAAAAATCCTCTTTACAAAATATGGGCAATCTCAATTCGGGATTTATTGGTTCAATTTGATAAATTTTGGTTGGGAATTATGATAATTCTAAATATCTGTCGGGAACTTATAGGTTTTTTGTAATTTTGCAAGATTAATAATAGGTATAGGTTTTGGAAAAGATTGAAGATATTGATGTGATTGTGGCATCGGAAGAGCACATAGCTTATGTGCCCGAGATTCTCGACACCATCAATCAGGCAGCCAAAGTTCGTGGAACCGGTATCGCGAAACGTTCGCCAGAGTATGTCAGTCAGAAGATGCGCGAAAGAAAAGCCGTGATAGCTTTGTCCAAAAACGGTGAGTTCGCCGGATTCAGTTACATTGAAAGTTGGAGCAACAAGGAGTTCGTGGCCAATTCCGGATTGATAGTGTCCAATAAATTCCGTGGAATCGGACTGGCTAAGCGAATCAAGGAAAGAATATTCCGGCTTAGCCGAGAAATGTTCCCGAATGCGAAGATTTTCTCTTTGACTACCGGTGCAGCTGTTATGAAAATGAACTTCGAACTTGGTTACCGTCCGGTGACATTCGATGAACTGACCGATGACGTTGCGTTTTGGAAAGGATGTGAGAGCTGTGTAAACTACGACATTCTGCAAAGAAATGGCGGTCACAAGTGCCTGTGCACCGGTTTGCTCTACGACCCTTCTGAAATTAAATATCATCCTGAGAACCGTTTCGGCCATGATGACGAGAAACAGCCGGCCGAAGAAAATAAAGAACCTAATAAGGAAGAACTTATAAACCAACTTGAGAAACTTCTCGAATCATGGAAAAACGCAAAAAAGTAGTATTGGCATTCAGTGGTGGCCTCGACACCTCGTTTGCAGTTAAATATCTTTCGGAAGATTGTGGTTTCGACGTTTACACCGCTATCGCCAACACAGGTGGTTTCACCAAAGAGGAACTCAAGGAGATAGAACGTCGCGCGCTGGCGCTTGGCGCTAAGGAACACGCAACCTTGGACGTTACAAAGGATTATTATGACAAATCAATCAAATACATGATAATGGGTAACGTTCTTCGCAACGGGACTTATCCAATTTCCGTCAGCTCCGAAAGAATTTTCCAGGCTCTTGCAATTATCGATTATGCCAAGAAAATCGGAGCCGATGCCGTTGCCCATGGTTCGACAAGCGCCGGAAACGACCAGGTGCGCTTCGATACCACCTTTGAAATCATGGCTCCCGAGATTGAAATCATCACTCCGACTCGCGACATGAATCTGACCCGCGACTACGAGATTGAATATCTTAAGAAGCATGGTTATGAGGCCGATTTCAAGAAATTGGAGTATTCGGTTAATAAGGGCCTGTGGGGAACCAGCGTGGGCGGCAAGGAAACGCTGCACAGCGACCAGACTCTTCCTGAACATGCCTATCCAACCCAGATGACAGCAAAAGAAAACGGTCGCATCACTATCGATTTTGACAAGGGCGAAATATCGGCTGTGAACGGAAAGAAATTCAAGGATAAGGTCAAGGCTATCCAGGAAATTGAGAAACTTGTTGCTCCCTATGCTCTCGGTCGCGACATGCATGTGGGCGATACAATTATCGGAATAAAAGGCCGCGTTGGTTTCGAAGCCGGCGCACCATTACTGATAATTGCCGCTCATAAGGTGTTGGAGAAACACACCTTGACCAAATGGCAGCAGTATTGGAAGGAACAGCTATCCAACTGGTATGGAATGTTCCTCCATGAAGCTCAATATCTGGAGCCGGTCATGCGCGACATCGAGGCCTATCTCCTCGAATCGCAAAGAAATGTTACCGGAAAGGTTATCGTTGACCTGATGCCCTACCGATTCAATGTCGTTGGAGTCGATAGCCCGTATGATTTGATGAAGACCTCGTTCGGTGAATATGGAGAATTGAGCCGTGCCTGGACCGCCGATGATGTCAAAGGATTTACGAAAATCTTCGGAAACCAGATGAAGATTTATCATGATGTTCAAAAGAGAAACAAGAAATCATGATTAAAGCCGGTATTATAGGAGGAGCAGGTTACACGGCAGGGGAACTGATTCGTCTGCTTCTGAATCATCCCGATGTTGAAATCCGGTGGATCCACAGTTCCAGTCACGCCGGCCATGAGATCGACAGCGTTCATCAAGGACTGATCGGTGAGACAAATGGACTGAGATTTTCTTCTGAGACCCCGCTCGAAGATATCGACGTTTTGTTTTTCTGCACCCCCCACGGAGAATCAAGAAAATGGATGGAAAGCCATCAGGCTGAAATTCCGGTTGATTTGAAGATAATTGATCTTTCTAATGATTTCAGGTTGGAGGACGGCACCCACGATTTTATCTATGGGCTGCCCGAATTAAACCGCAAGCGAATCGTTCGAGGAGGTCGGTATATCGCCAATCCCGGCTGTTTCGCCACTGCCATTCAACTTGCACTTCTTCCGTTGGCTAAAAACGGTCTGCTCGGAAATGAAATTCATGTTACGGGTATCACCGGAAGCACCGGGGCCGGGGTGAAACCATCGGCAACCACACATTATTCGTGGAGAAACGATAATGTATCGGTCTACAAACCCTTTACCCATCAGCATCTTGCAGAAATTAAGCAAACTGTCAAGCAACTCCATCCCGGAAACGAACCGGCTATTAATTTCCTTCCTTTCCGAGGTCCGTTCTCGCGCGGCATTATTGCGACAGTCTACTTTGACAGCGATTTGAAAGCCGATGAGGTGAAGAAAATTTTCGAGGACTATTACGATGACCACAACTTTACGTTTGTGACCGACCGCACTCCCGATCTTAAAGATGTCGTTAACACTAACAAATGTATTCTCCACATTGAATCAATCGAGGGGAAGCTGATGATAACATCAGTCATAGATAACCTGCTTAAAGGTGCTTCAGGAACAGCGGTTCATAATCTAAACCTCCTGTTCGGACTTCATGAATGTACCGGGCTGAAACTGAAGCCTTCGGCCTATTGATTCTATCGGTTGACGAAAATCTGTTGCGTTGAGAATATATGCTTCGTGGTTATAGCCAGCCTTTTATACTGATAAAAATTCCTCCCAAAGCCATCAGTATCAAAAGTGACCCTATAATCCTGTTGATGAGCCACAGAGAACGAACGTTTATGTGATTCCTCACCTTGTTGACAAAGAAAGTAATGCCATACCACCAGACTATCGCTCCACAAAAAATGGCGATATACCCCAGAATGTAATGGTAGAACATGAATTCGGGTTTGAGGAAATCAAACTGGGTGAACAACCCGATTATGAAGAATAGAATCAATGGATTGGAGAATGTAAAGAGAAATCCTGTTAGGAAATCGAACCAAAATGTGTTACCTTTATCACTTGGTTTCTTCAATGCCGAAGCGGGATTCTTCCTGAAAAGGAAAATTCCGAATACGATCAGAACAAGACTTCCGAGAAATTGAAGTAAGTTTCGGTTTTCTTCTATGAAATCGGTGATAAGTGCAAGCCCCAGTCCTGTCAATAAACAATAAAGAAGATCCGACAATGCCGCACCCACTCCTGTGAAGAAAGCAGGCCAGCGTCCTTTATTAAGTGTCCTTTGAATGCAAAGCATTCCAATAGGACCCATAGGGGCTGAAATCAAAATGCCGATAATAAATCCGCTTATGAATATGTCGGCGAAATGAACCATCATGGCAAAATTACACAGAAAAATCCAAATCCCCATTCGTCAAATCCCCTAACCCAATAAAGAAATGAAAGTTTTTACCTCAGTTAAAGATATCGGATCCCTTGATGTTGCTATAAAAGAAGCCTTGGAGATAAAAAAAGATAGGTTCGCATTCAATGAATTAGGGAAAAATAAGACCCTGTTGATGATCTTTTTCAATTCATCCCTGAGAACACGCCTGAGTACTCAAAAGGCTGCCATGAATTTGGGAATGAATGTGATCGTTCTCGATGTTAACCAAGGAGCATGGAAACTTGAAACTGAACGTGGTGTCATAATGGATGGTGACAAACCTGAACATCTCCTGGAGGCCATCCCGGTAATGGGTTGCTATTGCGATGTGATAGGTGTCAGAAGCTTCGCACGTTTTGAAAACAAAAAAGATGACTACGAGGAAAAAATCCTGAACCAGTTCGTCAAATATTCCGGACGCCCCGTCTTCTCTATGGAATCGGCAACCGTTCATCCCCTCCAAGCATTTGCCGACTTGATTACAATCGAGGAGTATAAAACGAAAGAACGTCCCAAAGTAGTATTGACGTGGGCTCCTCATCCCAAGTCTCTCCCACAAGCCGTGCCAAATTCGTTTGCTCAATGGATGCTGGCTGCAAACTATGATTTGGTCATCACCCATCCTCATGGTTACGAACTCGACCCAGAGTTTACCAGTGGTGCTGTGATTGACTACGACCAGAATCATGCTCTGGAAGGAGCCGACTTCGTTTATGCCAAGAATTGGAGTGCGTTCAAAGACCCCTACTATGGTAAAATCCTGTCGACTGACCGTTCGTGGACTGTTACAGCCGAGAAAATGGCACTGACCAACGATGCCTACTTCATGCATTGCCTCCCGGTTCGACGCAACATGATTGTGAGCGACGATGTTATCGAGGGACCTCGCTCGCTTGTGATCCCTGAAGCCGCCAACCGTGAAATCTCGGCTCAAGTGGTACTCAAAAGACTTTTGGAAGGAATCAGTAAACCCTGATAGAATATGATGTCTCCGTATTTCTTGTGAACAAATCATTGTAATAATCGGTTATTTTAATAAAAACAATACGATTATGAAGACTGATTACAAATTCGGAGAAGTCCACAACCTTGCCGATCAAGTTGAAAAAGGTAGTGACAAAGTCCATTTCAAAGGCATCTTTGAAACCGAGAATGGAGGCATTTCAGTGTTGGCATTTGAAAAAGGTCAGGAACTGACCCAGCACATCGCACCTGCCGAAGTTATGGTATATGTTCTTGAGGGAGAAATTGAATTCACCATGATCGATCGACCTCACAATATTTCAGCCGGTGAATTTCTGCTGATCGGAACCGATGTTCCTCACAGTGTGAAAGCATTGGCCGACTCAAAAGTTCTCGTAACAAAAATCAAGAACTGAGACCACCGACGAAAGAACTTGATCGGGCTGGTGCTCTTTATGAGACCAACCCGATTCTTTTTTCATTGATATAGAAAACTCCGTAAATTTTGTGTAATTTTGTCCTTCGGTAAAAGTCTCCGTAGTTCAATGGATAGAATATTGGATTCCGGTTCCAACGATTGGGGTTCGACTCCCCACGGGGATACCATAACATATTTAAACAAAGGGTGTTGCAAAGAAATTGCAACGCCCTTTGTTATTATTAACCAACTGTTAATGTAAACTCACTTATAGTCGCTGAGCATTTCCTGAAGTCTCTGACGGGCGAAGAAGATGCGG
>JAFLTL010000030.1 GCA_022510505.1 Muribaculaceae bacterium
ATCTACCTTTGCACTTTTAATATCCACTCCCACACATCGCTCCAAGCCATGAATAATCAACTCCATATTCACAGTAAAAGAGGATTTTCCCTTAAAAAAGAAAAATATAATGGGAGGTTAAAGATTAACAATGGATATAGCTTATAACCGGGATTTGGTAAGGATAAAAAGGATGAATTTGGATGAATATAGATTGTTCATTCATCCATTTAGCTATATATAATCTAAAGTATATGAAGAATTATTTCTGAATTTTTTAAACGGGGGATAATTACCCCTTTAAGATTAATTTTTTCTTTTTAAGGGTAAAATTGTCTTATTAAATAGAATGGGTAGAAATCATTATTGAAATCTACCCATCTTTATTTATGCAACCCTTGAGGATTTTGTTTTCGTAGGATCCGAAGTCGGATTATTTTTTTTGCTGTTTTTTTTCTTTTTCTCGGGAACCTCTCTTAATAATCCTAGTTTTTCAGCATCTTTCTGCTTTAATCCAAAAAATTTAGGAGTTCCCGGTTCCACTACAATCTTACCGTCTTTTTTTCCATATAAAACCCAGTCTATGACTTTACGGTTGGCCTCATCAATTTTACGATAGTCATATTTGTGAATATAAATTCGGGTAATCTTATTCCCGTATTCATGACCCAAGCCTTCAGAGATGGTTTCAATGGGAATATCAAGATCTGCAGCTATCGAAGCCCAGGAATGTCGGGCATAATATGTTGTCAGTTTTGGAAATAGTGGGGCATAATCTTTCTTTCCTCCTAATCCACTTCTTGTAACTGGCCCAATCTTTTGGAGTGTTTTATTCATTTTCTTCCGGAAGAATACATCAGAATCCCAATGATCCATAATATCAAGAAGATATTTCTTGCCTTTGTATTTCTTTAAAATAGCCTTAGCTTCCGGTTCCACTTTCATAGAAAAAAAGTGATTAGTTTTGGTACGATGGAATTCCAATCGTCCTTTTACAATCTCCTTAAGGTTACAAAGGTCCACATTGTTAATACCCATGAGATAGAACATAAGTAGAAAGATATCACGATATTTCTTAGCATGCTCCTCACAGTCAAAGAATATCAATTGACGAAGTTCCTCGACAGTTAAAGACCTATCAGGTGTAATCTCATTTTTGATTTTGAAGCGTCTAAAAGGATAAAACTGTGTAATTCCGTCTTCAAGAGCATCATTGAAGACAGTCCGTATATTTCTATAGTGGATGTTTCGGGTATTGATTTTAGCTGTCTTCGACAAGAAAGTATCAAAGTCAGTTAACCAATCTACGGTAATATCTTCAAATTTAAGTTTCTCTAAGGAAATATGGTTTGGAAGGGAAGTAAATGCTTCAAGTCGATTTAGAGTATGGTCAAATGTCCTTTTACTTCCATTTGTCATTCGAGAAGCATATTTCTTGAATCGGAATACAAAAGTGGTCTCATCCTCCTTTTCTTTCTTTTTCTCAGGCTTTAATTCTTCCTCACACTTAGCCTTAATATCATAAGCAGTCATATTTGCCAATGAACCATCATTCTTCCATTGGATAATTCTGCTTTCAACTGTATTTTTAATACGGTTGATATAAGTGTTAAGAACGAATTTATCATCATGTTCGACAATCTTGTCGCCTTCCCATTGTTTATTGGGATCCAATTTCACATCAAGTGAAATTAAGGCTGTTTTCTTTTTGTGTGCGATTGCAAGTTTCAAAACGCACGGCTTGCCATCTTTGGCATTTCTCGTGTCGAGAAAAAATCTGGTATTTGCCATACTTAAAAATGTAGCCTCTTGCAAGCCAACTTGCAAGTCTACTTGCAAGTCTAAGGTATCTTTTTTGGTCAAAAAGCACCCTTTTGGTGCATGAAAAGGCTTTTTTTTAAGCGTGGTAGGCTTGAATAGGGAAGAAAAAAGATGCTGAAATTGGGGGTTAAATCTCTCAAAATCAGCATCTTTTCTTTTGTGGTCCCACTTGGGCTTGAACCAAGGACTCCCTGATTATGAGTCAGATGCTCTAACCAACTGAGCTATGGGACCTTAAAGAATTTCTTAGTGTCTCAAAATCCTTTCTATGGTGCAAAGATAGGGATTTTTTTTATTTTGGCAATAATTTTTCCTGAACAATCTCTATCCCTTTTCTGATGGCCTTTTCATTGGCATCAAGAAGATGATGGTGTCGTTCGGGCAAAGTTTTCTTGAGCCCTTTCATGACATCCTCTACTTCAACAGTTCCACGTGCCGCCAACAAAGCTCCGAGCAGAAGCATGTTATAGGCCTTAGCGTTTCCTATTTCGAATAGCGCTTCCATGGCCGGGACCTCCACTATGTTAATGTCGGTACGCGTCGGTCGGTTTTTGATACCATAGGGGTCATACAGGAGGAATCCCCCCGGTTTCACCTTTTCCTCGAACTTGTCGAGACTCTGTTGATTCAGAATGACCGCCGTGTCAAACGAATCGAGAATCGGCGAGCTGATAGGATCGTCGGAAATTATGACCGTAACATTAGCCGTTCCACCCCGTTGTTCCGGTCCGTAGGAAGGCATCCATGTGACTTCCTTTCCCGACAGTAGGGCGGCATAGGCCAGAATTTTACCCATCGACAGCACGCCCTGTCCCCCGAATCCGGCTATTATAATTTCTTCTTTCATCGGCGGATAGTTTAATCGTTTTTCTTTAGGTCGCCAAGGGCATATTTTTGTGTCATATTCTCCTGCATCCATTTATTTGCAGCTACGGGCGACATTTTCCAACCCGAGTTGCAGGTGCTGAGGATTTCGACCACCGAAGTGCCTTTGCATTCCATTGAATTCTTGAAAGCCTTTTTTAGAGCAGCTTTAGTCTTACGCACAGCTGCTGCCGTATCGACAGACTGACGTGTAACGTAGCATGTTCCGTCGAGACGTGTCATCAAATCACTGATATTAAGCGGATAACCGTTTAGTTCGATATTTCGTCCGTAAGGAGTTGTGGCGGTTTTCATTCCTTCAAGGGTAGTTGGTGCCATTTGCCCCCCGGTCATACCGTAAATACCGTTGTTGATGAATATGATAGTGATATTTTCACCGCGGTTTGCAGCATGGATGGTTTCAGCCGTACCGATAGCTGCCAGATCACCGTCGCCCTGGTAGGTGAACACCATTTTCTCGGGATGCAGTCTTTTGACTGCTGTGGCTACTGCCGGGGCTCTTCCGTGGGCAGCTTCAATCCAGTCAACATCAATGTAGCTGTAGGCGAACACAGCACAACCAACCGGCGCGACACCGATACAATCGTCCTCGAGCTCCATTTCTTCCAGCACTTCGGCAACCAGCCGGTGAACCACGCCGTGGCTGCAACCGGGGCAGTAGTGCATATCCTTGTCGTTGAGCAGACGAGGTTTTCCTGCAACCTTATTCTCAGGCTTTATGATATCTTCTCGTTTCATTCTTGCTCATCGATTAATTTCTCTCTAATGGCTTTTAATACCTCACCCGGGTCAGGCACTATACCTCCCATACGTCCGAAATGCTTGACCGGCACTCGCCCTTCAACTGCGAGTCGAACATCCTCAATCATTTGTCCGGCGTTTAGTTCCACTACCAGTATGCCACGTGTCTTCTTCGACAGTCGTGAAATTTCCTCATAGGGGAAAGGCCAGAGAGTGATTGGGCGTATGAGTCCGATTTTGAGTCCTTGTTTGCGACCCTCATCGATTGCGGTCTGACAAATTCGGGCGATAGATCCGAAAGCAACAACAAGCCATTCGGCGTCATCAGTCAGGTATTCTTCGAATCTGACCTCATTCTCCTCGATTTTCCGATAAGTAGCCTGGAATCGCTCGTTATTTTTCTCCATTTGGGCCGAATCGAGCTCGAGAGTAGTCAACACGTTGGGATGTCCACGTTTGATTGCATCTCCCGTAGCGGCCCATGGACACTCCTTCATGATTTGTTCGTTTGTGCGTCGAGGTCTTTGAGGCGGCAATACCACTTTTTCCATCATTTGCCCCACTATTCCGTCGGCCAGAATCATTGCGGGTGTGCGGTATTTAAAGGCAAGGTCAAATCCCAGAGCAACGAAATCGGCCATTTCCTGCACTGACTTTGGTGCGAGCACAATCAAATGATAATCACCGTGTCCACCACCTTTGGTCGCCTGGAAATAGTCGGCCTGTGAGGGGTGAATTGTCCCTAGTCCGGGCCCTCCTCTCATAACATTGACAATCAAAGCCGGCAGTTCACCGGCAGCTATATAAGAGATGCCCTCTTGCATGAGGGAGATTCCTGGGCTGGAGGAAGAAGTGAAAACAGCCTTTCCGGTGGATGCTCCTCCGTAGACCATATTGATTGAGGCCACTTCACTTTCAGCTTGCAGGACCACCATTCCTGTGGTTTCCCAAGGCATGAGTGCCTCAAGGGTCTCCAGGATTTCACTTTGGGGGGTAATGGGGTATCCGAAATATCCGTCACAGCCGTATCTGATTGCAGCATGTGCGATAGCCTCGTTACCCTTCATGAGCATCACTTCGGGTTTATCGTTGCTCATGCTATTTTTGCTTCCTTAACGATATTATTTTTAAATTCAGCGCGCGGTAAAGATTCCACGAACCTGTAAACCTCTATACAGCTGTCGGGGCAAACTGCGGCACAAGCGCCACAACCGATACAAGCGTCGGGGTTCACAACATGGGCAAAAAGATAGCCGCGCTCATTGACTTCCCGTTTGTGGAGTGCAAGCACATCACATGGGCAAGCCTCGACACAAAGGTCACAACCCTTGCATCGGTTCCTGTTAATTTCAACAGCTCCAAATATCTTAGCCATAAAATTGATTTTTAATAATCACAAAAATATAATTTTAATTTCCAATTCCAACAACTTTAACATAACGTTAACCATTGGCACATTAAGCGGATAAATGCGCAATGCACAAGGCTCTAACAGTTTGTGCAAACTTCTCATTAATTTTAAATAATTGATGCGTCAATAATTTTAAATTATAACCGTTTAAAGTGTATATTGTTGAGCCGTCAAGTCTCCTCTCACAACAACATAACAACATTTATGCCTAGACACAGGGCTCGTCATGTGTTCTAGGAACTAAGAACTTATTTACTATCTTTGCAACATTGATAAAACTAACTAGAAATGAACGATTCCTCGATAACCAACCGTCAGTTCACCGAAGCCTTCAACGAGTGTCGCGAACTGTTCGTGCTGAAACTCAAAGACTACGGTGCGTCATGGCGGCTGATGCGTCCCAGCTCCTTGACCGACCAGATTTTGATTAAAGCCAACCGCATTCGCACTCTCGAGACCACCGGAGAGGCTAAAGTAGACGAAGGCATTCGTGGCGAATTCATTGGAATCGTCAACTACGGCATCATCGCTTTGATACAGTTGAGCGAAGGCTATTCCGACTGCAAAGACATGAGCGTTGAGCGTGCCATCGAACTCTACGACCATTTTATGAAACAAACCAAAGATTTGATGATCAGGAAGAACCATGACTATGGTGAGATATGGCGTTCGATGCGTGTCAGCAGCTACACCGACCTGATTCTCACCAAGATTATGCGCACCAAAGAAATAGAGGATAATGGAGGACATGCTGCAGTTTCGGAAGGGATTGACGCCAACTACATGGACATGATCAATTATTCCATTTTTGCCTTGATAAAACTCGGTGAGTCCCAAAATCAATAAGATCGTCACCATAACGGGAGTATGGCTCTGCCGCATCCTGGCCGGAGGAGCCTTCCTATTCTCAGGGTTCGCCAAAGGAGTGGATCCATGGGGCACGCTATTCAAGTTCGAGCAGTACTTTGCAGCGTGGGGTCTGACGGAGCCACGCTCATTGATCTTGTCGGGAGTCATATTGCTGTCTCTGGTAGAGTTTCTGCTCGGGGTGGCCATCTTAACAGGTATGTATCGTCGCAAGGCCCCGTGGTTCCTGCTGATCATGATGTTGTTTTTCCTCCCATTGACAATATATATCGCGGCGGGTCAACCTGTTGATGACTGTGGATGTTTTGGCGATGCCATCATCTTGTCCAACTCGGCCACAGTCGCGAAGAACGTCATTCTTTTGGCCATGTCCATAGTTCTTGTGCTCTACAACCGTCGTGTAGCGGGTGTTTTCCAAGATGCACTCCAATGGATAGTATCGGTCGTTTCAGGTTTTTATATCCTGACAATTTCCTTCTTCGGCTATAACTATCAGCCGCTGGTAGACTTCCGGACCTACCCCATCGGAAGTTCCCTCACCGAGGAGGCGTCTCAAGGAGAAGTGAAATTTGTCTATGAGCGTGACGGGCATCGCATGAGCTTCCCTGCCGACAGTCTGCCGTCCCCTGACGACGGATGGGAATTTGTCGAACGCAGCGGTGCGTTTTCCGAACGTTATCCATTGTTGATTGAGGATGAGGAGGGAGAAAATGTCACCGACTTCGTGTTGGCTGATGAGGGAGACCTACTATTGGTTGTGATTCCGGAGCCAGAGCGAGCCGACCTTTCAGGCACCATGTATATCAACCGTATCTATGAGGCAACCGAGGTTGCCGACATTGAGATGGCTGCGTTGTTAGGTGATGCATCGTCGGACGACCTTGAACGATGGAAAGACCTTTCAATGGCCGAATACCCGGTTTATTCGTCCGACAAAAGTTTATTGAAGAGTTTGTCGCGAGGCAACATTTCTTTTGTCTACCTCCATGACGGCAGAATTACCCAAAAGAACTCCCTTTCGATGATGTCAACCGGTCGTTTGGAACGTCTCAAGAACGGTGAGGCCACTGTCGAAAGCATTGTAGGTTTTCCTGCTTCTACAACATTTGCGTGGTTGACGAGAATTTATCTTATAATTATATTGGTGTTGATTGTATTCTCCTTTCCGTTCAGTTTGATGAAACGAATAAAATCTCGTTCCGAAAAAAACTGATTGAAATTCCACATGATGATTTGGCAGAAAAATGACCTGCCACTATTTTTTTTGTTAAAGAACCCTTCTTTTCTTGTTAAGTATTCTAGTCGTCAAGGCGTCAAGATGTCGAGTCCTCGAGTTGTCAAGATCTCAAGTCGTCGAGTTGTCCTGAATCCTGAAAACCTGAAAACTACCCATACAAAGTGGTCCATTTCCTTCCTATGAAATCAAATCTTATCAATTTAACATATTTTTAGATTTATTAATTTTTAAATATAATAGACTATTAATCAAGTTATTATTTATCACAGAACTTTAAAAAGAACGATTTTTAATCAATTATTTTAGATTCCCAACACTAATAACCTGAAAAGCAAATAATAAGCATTTGTCACGTCAAGAATAACCAAAAATGACAAGAAAGTATAAAAGTTAACTGTTATTATATACTAATCAAATTTATTTTAAAGTTAAATTGGAAAACTATAATCATTTAACTTGGATATAAACTACACTCATATTATTGATGTGTTAATATTATTCCAAAACAACCTCAAATGGGTTACAAACAAGGAGTTAGTTTGTCGTTTTGAAATAATTTTGTAATTTCGCATTAGAGTTTGTAAGAACTTTAACCCGAACTATATTAAAAACTAATTAAAAGATATACATCCGTGAAGAATTTTAACGGGATATATCGTTTTGTGATTTCTATAGCAACATTTGTTTTTGGACTGTTATCGATATCAGCGCAAAACGACAGCATAACCCGAAAAGCCCATTTCAGGCTTCGCTATGTTATCAACGAACCCGAGCTCGACTCAACGTTCGTCGACAATGCAGCCAGGATGGCCGACATGCGCAAGTTTCTTGAGAGTGTACGTGACGACAGCTTGCTGTCGATCACCGGTGTGAAATTTCGTGCCACAGCATCACCCGACGGAAGCTACGAATTCAACCGATGGCTCAGCGAAAACCGCTTGAGAACATTCAAGGAATTCATCTATCAATACATAGAGTTACCCGACTCGCTGATCGAATCCAACGTCAGCGAGATATCGTGGGACGACTTCCGCAACAGGGTTGCGGAGAGCGAACTCTCCTATCGCGACACGATACTGGCTATCATCGACGAAGAGCCCAGGCTCGTGCCCTGGGTCTACGGAAGGCATATCGACCAGCGTCTGCTCAAACTGAAAAAACTAGCCCGCGGCCAGGCATGGGAAGCGCTCAAGAGTCCGATCCTGCGCGACCTGCGTTTCGGTGACGCACTGTTCAGCTACACATATATCTTCCCCGGTGTCAACGCTGTGGGATTTGCAGTCGAGCCTAGGGCGGTCGACAAACCCGACATTCTACGGCCCGTGCCAGTTGTCTATGACTCATGGATGCCACGGTTCTACCTCAAGAGCAATCTCATTGGATGGGCATTGTTCAGTGCAAACCTCGGAGTCGAGTTCGACCTGGGAAAACACTGGTCCTTCTCAGTGCCGGTCTACTACTGTGCCATGGACTACTTCAAGTCCACAGTCAAGTTCCGTAACTTCACCGTCCAGCCTGAGTTCCGATACTGGCCGTCGCTCAAGCGTGATGCAAACGGAAACCTCGGAAACGACGGATTCTTCATCGGGGCGCATTTCGAGATGTGCTACTATAACTTCGCCTTCAACGGACAGTATCGTTATCAGGACCACCGAGGAAGGACACCCGCTCTCGGAGGAGGACTGACACTCGGATACCGGTTCCCAATCTCAAAGAACAAGAGGTGGAGACTGGAGTTCTCGGCCGGAGCAGGAATTTATCCACTCGACTACGACCTGTTCGACAACACTCCCGACGTCAAGGACGGCCAGCTCATGGGAAGAAAGAAGGAGACCTACATCGGACTTGACATGGTCCAGGCAACTTTCTCTTATTCATTTGACATCACACGACACAAAAAGACTTGGAAGAAAGGAGGTGCACGATGAAAAGATTGCTTAACATACTTTTGACTGCACTGATTCTGTCATGGCTTTCAGCATGCGACGTCCATCAGTTCCCCGAGCCTAAGCAGCCCGACAATCCGGTAAACCCGGCACCAGGACCCGACAATCCCGACAATCCGGATGACCCAAATAACCCCGACAACCCGGATAATCCGGATAATCCGGACAACCCTGACAATCCTGATAATCCTGATAACCCTGATGAACCGAAAGAAGAATGGTTCATGGAACTCAATCTGGTATACGCGCCTACATTCTACGTGTGGGAACACCTTTACGATCCTGTCCAAGGAACCATCGAGGAACAATATCCCTATAATGAAGTGAATCCCGGCTATCCCGGAACAACAAGAAAATATGACAACACCCGTGAGAACGGTCTCAACAGCATACATGTAAAGATTTACGACCTGGACAACGGCAACCGTTGTATCGCCGAAGAAGATTTCTCGCGCATCAACGACGGCGAGAGCTACGACACCAGTGTGGAGCTCGAGTTCAAAGCCAACAGCCGTTCCCGAGTTGCGGTATGGAGCCATCTGTTGGAGCATGACGAGGCATTGCCATTCTATGACCCGACCGACTTCAACCGAATATCCCTGATTGGGTCCAACTATCAAGGTAACACCGAATTTCGTGACGGCTTCAGTGGCGTGATTACCGTGACGGCCGACAACACTGTCGATGGTCGCGTGACCGTCAGCCATGTTGTTCCCATGACCCGACCGATGGGTAAATTCGAAATGGTGACCACCGACCTCAGCGAATTCCTCGATAAGGAGACCGCAAGGAGAGGCTTGTCGTCAAGGGCTTCGGCTTCAGACTACCGTGTAGTCATTTCCTTCCCATTATATTATCCCAATTCCTATTCGTTGCTCGACGACCGATTGGAAAATGCTATCGGTGGCGTTTCGTTCGAAACCAGGATGACAGTAACCGGGGAAAGTGAAGCATCGCTCGGATTTGAATATGTGATGTTGAACGACAACAAAGACGCTGCCGTGCAAGCTCGAGTCGATGTCTACGACCTCGACGGCAACCAGGTGGCGGGTTCATCGACACTGACCATCCCGATGCGTCGTGACCACCACACCCTGTTGAGAGGAGCCTTTCTTTCGATGGATGGTGGCGGAGGTGTGGGAATCGACCCCGGCTTCAACGGCGACCACAATGTCACGGTTCATTAATGACGAAAATTTAGTTTACAGTTTACAGACTTCTTGAAGACCTGAAAACTTGAAAACCTGAAAACTCGCCAACTTGAGAACTTGAGAACAACATAAAACGAAACAACATAAAAACTAAATATAAAGAAAAACTAATCATGAAAGGAAAAATCTTGACAATGGCATTTGCAGGAAGTTTGCTTTACTTATGTTCCTGCAGTGACGCCTCTAAGTATGACGCCCTGGTTCAGCCCCAGCCGGGTGAAGAGCAGGAGCAGCTCAGCGACGAGGTGGAAGTGACATTTACCATTGCCCCCGAATCGGCAGGGACAATATCCCGAGCTGTCGGTGACCAACAAACTATCAGCAAAGGGAAAAACATTGACATACTGATTTTTGCTGTCTACGACGATGAATACACATTGCTTCAACAGTATGGCAGCAACGACACCATCACAAACTGGAACACGGATGCGGGTAAAGACGCTGGTGTCCAAAGAACCAGCTTTAACAAGATATCAACTGAGAATTCAGCTCATAAGGGACAAGGAGTTCGCTACGTTGGCGACAAGTTTCCTGAAGGCCAAGAGACGATTACCCTACGCTTGATGAGGGGCCAGACCTATCATCTCGCATTCTGGGCCCAGAGCAGCCAGACCGAGGCATTCAATACAGGTAATCTTGAAGCTGTAACAGTTGACTACTCTGCAGCCAAGAACAACGATGAGCTACGGGATGCCTTCTGCAAAGTCGAGACTTTCTCAGTCAGTTCCGGAACTGCATCTTCCGAAATTACCTTGACTCGCCCGTTCGCCCAGATAAATGTGGGAACGACATCCGAAAATTTCAGTGATTTTAGAGCATTTCTCTCGGATGATGATGGCAACTTAATTGCCTATTCGAAGCTTGAACTGACCGGTGTTGCAACAAAAATGGATGTTGTCCGGGATATAATTGACAATAAATCTACCACTAATGTAACATTCGGTTATGAGGAGATTCCGGCTACAAAATTTGCTACCGATGATCAAAATGAGTATTTGATAATTAACACTCCCGTAACTGGCAGTAGTTCTGATAAAAATTACCAGACAACCGCATACACATATCTTTCGATGTGCTATGTATTGGTCCCAGGAGCTCAGGTTCAAACACCCAATTACGATTCCGAAGCAACAGGGACAGATGTGGACAATAGCGAGACTCACGAAGGTGGTTTTAATGGCAATGATGAAACTTATGGAACAACATTGGATAAAGTCACTTTCTATATTTCCAATTCAACAACGTCAGATTTAAATTCCGAATATGGGTTTAAACCTGTTGTAGTTATCCAGTTACCGGTTCATCGCAATTGGCGTACCAACATAATTGGAGATGATATACTTCCAACTATTAATGGCCGTCAGTCACTTAACATGAAAGTACAATTAGAAAGCGGCTTCTATGGTGACAAGGATCCTCAAATCTACGAGAAAGAACAAAACTCTCAGGAATAATCAATCCCGTTAAAAAGAAACGATATGAAGAAAACCAATTATTTGAACATTGCGTTGCTTGGTGCGGGATTGTTGATTGCAACATCCTGTAGCTCCGATGACTTTGCACCCGAAACTGGTGGAGAGCAAATCGAAGAGACCGACAACGGATATGTCAGCATGACTCTCAATGTCAAAACTGAGGACGCTATGATGCTGTCTCGTTCTCGTGAAACCACGGAACTTAGAGAATCTTATATAAGCAATGCCGGAAAGATTGACAAACTGATTTATGCTGTCTATGAGAAAAATGAAGTTAGTTACTCACTGGTTAGACTCCCCTTCTCTGAAAAAGACAAACCACAGAATTATGACAGCGATAAGGGACAATTTACCATCGCTTCAAGTGATGCAAATTTTTCAAAACTGAAAAGTAGCGAAGGTTTAGATATTAAGATTGACAGTCTTCAGAGGGGAAGAATATATAGAGTAGCTTTTTGGGCACAGAATAGCTCAACAAATGCTTATACCGTTACCGACCTTCAAAACATCACTGTAGATTACTCTCAAGCAAAAAATAACGATGAATTGAGGGATGCTTTTTGTGCGGCAACAGGAGATATTCGAATCCTGATGCAAGATGTCAACATGACTAACCCGGTAATATTACGTCGTCCTTTCGCTCAGATCAACGTTGGAACGACCGGAGCTGACTATCGCAATGTGATAGTTAATGAAAAAATCATCCCTCGCACGAAATACACTTATTCCAGCATTAAGCTGAAGGGAGGAGTTGCCTCTACACTAAACGTTGTGACCAACGGAGTCGGTGGTACACAGGAGGAACCGGTTACCTTTTCGATGGCACCTATTGCCTCTTATATTAACATCGAAAATAACGCTATTCCATCTGACATTTCAGAACTTATTAGAGGAATAAATGATGAAGTTTGGTTGAAAGTCGAGCTAAACAACGAGGAAGGATATAAAGGTTACAAAACATCCTATCCTACAATGTCATATGACGGGAAGTATCTAACAGAAACTTTTAAATATCTTTCTATGTGCTATGTTCTGGTACTTGGAAATGTGATTGACGAAGTAACTGTTGCATTTGGAACAAAGCCAGAAGATACCGGGATCTCGGCAGTGACACTGAATAATGTTCCTGTTCAACATAACTGGAGAACAAACATTCTTGGTGGATTACGTTATCAGAAAGATCAAAATGGAACAGACCCTGATGATCCCACCCCGGACCCGACAGATCCAACAATTCCCGATCCAGATGACCCGGATAATCCCCAGCCAAATCCTGATTATCCATATCCACCTACACCTCCTACACCTCCAGGAGGTGAAGATCCCGATCCTAACGACCCCGATCCTACTATCCCTGAAGGTCCCGACCCTGGAAGCATGTTTAACATGGTGTCGGTAATTATCAACCTCGACCCGATATATGTGAATGATTACAACGGGTTCGGTCAGGCCGGCACAACAGTAACCGGTCCTGTTGGCACTCTGGATTGGATCGAAAAGACCAAGACGAAGTAAAGCTTCAGCAGTTATCAAGTATAGTAAAGTGCTTAGTACTCAGTAACTAGTTACTTACTAACTTGATAACTAGAAAACATCGAGAAGCGATGGATAGGACAATAACCCCATGCTTCAGCTTGGGGATTACAACCCACCCTATCACTCAGAGTGCTGGAGGCACGACAGAATCCTTTAAAACCTGAAGACTTGAAGACATTATAAAAACACACAACATAAAACCTAACAGCTAATGGCTGTTTCAAAGAAACTAAACATGAAAAAACATATATACGTTTGGATATCGGCATCGGTGCTGTTGATGACATCGGCATGTGCCGATAAGTCAATCGAAGTCACCGGTGAATTTCCCCAGGATGACGGGTCGGAATACCAGACGGTCACTTTCACTGTCGGCATCGAAAATCAGAACGTTGTTCGTTCTCGCGAGGTGACCTACCCTAAGGATGGAGAACTTTCGCATATCAGTGATGGTAGCAAAGCCACTACCCTACTTTTGGACATATACATGAAAAATGGCAACGATTGGACTTTGGTACCCGACTATCGCGAAGAAATTGGAAAACCTATAACAAGGGAAAACGTCCACTTCCCCGATACATTGACTTTCCAGGTTCGCAAAGACCAAACCTATCGAGTTGCATTTTGGGCACAGAGCGAAGCGGCAGCCGATTCGAGTTATTTCGACACCTCTGATTTGACTAAGGTCGAGGTGAAGTATACCAAGACTGCCGGTGGTAATTTCGCTAACAACGATGAGTTGCGCGATGCTTTCTGCACTTACACAGAATTTGCCGGAACTGCAAAAACAGTATCGGCTACATTGACTCGCCCCTTCGCCCAAATCAATGTCGGAACGACAGGTTACGACTATGAAGGAGTGGCGGCACTTAAACCTAGTGCAGTCAGCTATGCCAAATCTTCCATCACCTTGGATGGTGTTGCCAAATATTACAACGTGTTGGAAGGGAAAACCCTTGCAGCTATTGACCTTGGAGATGGAGCACAGGCAACTACTAGTGTAACCTTTAACATGGCTACTTTGCCCGCATTCTTTAACCTGCCAGAAGATGAGCTTAATAAACTTGATCGTTACGTTTACGATCCGTCATATGAGAAATATATTCTGGAAATTAAAGATAAAGAGAATTCGACTGGCAAAGATACTATATGGGGAAAGAAACACGATGTCATGTATGAGGAATACCTGAAAGTACCGTTCAACGGCAATGATATTTGTTCGAGATATATGGGATGGGACGAGTATGTAACAGAAAAGCGCAAGCTCGGAGAAAAGTTCAATCCCGATTCAGCAATCTTTGACAACGAAACGCTCAAATACATGTCGATGTGTTATGTATTGGTTCCTGAAGCGAGCAATCTTGAGGAAACTGCAGGAATAACCGGAGTGACCTACGGCTCAGTTCTTCGTTCTGTTTCTTTCAAAGCAAAAGGTAAAGAAATCGGTGATAATGGCAGTATGACAGATAAGGATGTCGACTTTGATGGTTTCACCATCTGTAACGTACCTGTGCAGAAAAACTGGCGCACGAACATCATCAGTAAGAGCTTGTTCTTGACAAACACCGTCTTCAAGCTCTACATTTACCCTGTCTTTGCTGGCGATTACAACAACACCGATATCAACGGTAAAGAACCGAAATTCGGTTGGGAGAATGATATTGAAATGGAAGAGGGCTCTGATAAAAACTGGAAATTCAAAGGTGATCATAATAAAGGAAACTCGAACACAGGTCCCGGTGATGGTCAGTACCAGAAACCGAGTGATGACTACCAGGATCCAAAATAATAACTTTCGTGACAACTTAGCACTTACCGATATTTGACTAAATTAAACAACTAAATAAATGAAAAGATATAAAAATTACATTCTTGGAGTAATGACTACGGTAGCCATGATGCTGCCTACGTCCTGCAAGGATGAGACGTTTGAGGAATACGACGCACTAAGCGACGAAGTGACCGTGTCCTTCACACTCTCGCCTGAAGCGGCATCAATCAAATCTCGCTCAAGAGACGGAGAGACGACTGAGAAGCCCGAACACATCGGCGATGGTTCAAGCGTCGACATGTTGATCTATGCCGTCTATGACAAGGATTACAACCTATTGATGGGTTACAGTGCAGGGTCGAAAGTCGACGGCTTCGACCATGGTGAAGGTCAGACCATTCTTCCTGTTGATAAGTTCCCTTGCACGGTCAATCTAATCCTTAAACGCAACACGGAATATCACATAGCATTCTGGGCACAAAGCAGAAAGACGAAAGCCTATAATACCGCCGACCTTCGCAAGGTTGAACTACGTTATAGCGAGGTAGATGAAAGTGCGCTCAAAGGGGAAAGTCCCGAAGACGTTGACGAGGATAAAAAACCTTCAGCCGGGACCACAACTACTACACCCAATAATGACGAATTGCGCGACGTATTCTGTCGCACTATTACCATCACACCTTCGGGAAGTGGAAAAATTGAAAATAACGTTTATCTCTACCGTCCGTTAGCCCAGATTAACGTAGGCACTGAGGGCTGGGACTATGAGATTATCAACCGTCATGCTACGAAAAAATATCGTTATTCAAAAATCAGAATCAACCGTGTGGCACGTTATCTCGATGTTGTCAAGGATTCGGTTCTAACATCTACAACTTCAGATAGTCCAGGTGCCCAAACTGCTGAATCTTTTGCAGTCGTAGACTTCGGTTATGCCCCGATTCCCGCCTACTACAAGATGTGGGGAGAGAAAAACGGAGGCGTGCTAAAACTCCCACCCTACCCGTCTCATACTATCTTCGACTGGATTCATGACCCTAATTATAGTTTCGTTGGGGATGATGATAACAAAACTTATGGAGACAAAACGAAGAATCCACAACTTGATTACGATTATCGTGACATATATGGCGACGAAGAGTTTCTGAGAGTTAATCTTTACGAAAACAGTCGTCAAGATAAAGCAAAAGAGGAGAACGAAGGCTTCACTCATTATGATAATGAAAATAAATATCTAGCCTATGCCAGTCTTAACCAGCATGAAGGACAGGAGTCGGAGACATTCAAATATTTGTCGATGTGTTATGTACTAACTTCAAGCAAGAAGGACGAACCCACCGTCATCAACAACGTGAAGGTGTGGTTGGCAACCGACGAGACAGGTTCTGATTCCATCAATATCCTTGACATTGACCATGTTCCGGCCCAGCGCAACTGGCGCACAAATATTGTTGGTAAGTTATTGACCGAGCAGAAGACCTACGAAGTAAAACTCGACAACAACTTTGCCGGTGAATTCACAGGAAAAGAGGATTGGAGCGGTCCGCTCGCCAAGGGCGTATACTACAATGCCGAAGAAAATGTGATTGAAATCTCCGATGTGGATGGCCTTCTATGGTTCCAGCGCATGGTAAATGGAGACATGAAGGTGAGATTTGCCAGTCATGGTGTTAAGCCCTCTTCTGGTTCGAATTATAGATACTATAAACCGGGAGAAGATACTCCGAAAGATTTCATCTATAGAGGAATTGATCCGCCTACAGATCCAAAGTTAAAGGAAAGGATTTTAATTGCTACTCATGAATATACAGAAAAGGATGGTAAGAGAATTCTTAACAATTGGCCTAAGGAGAGCAGATTTCACTTTGAGGAGGCAAATACCTCTGGTTCAGCTGTAACTGTTAAGTTAATGGCCGATATTGATTTAGCCGGTATTGAGTGGATACCAATTGGAATGGATTATAAGGTTGCCGAATTCAAGCCCAATTACTATACAAAAAACGGAAGTAACGAAGAAGGCGAAAAAGATAATCAAAATATATTCACCAAAAAACTCCAAACAAATCGTGGATTTTTCGGCACCTTTGATGGTAACGGACATACGATTTACAATATGTCTACCAAGAGATTTGGTGCCCGCGTAGACGATGAATATATAGAAAGGCGCACTGATGGTCTTTCTTCAGATTTCGATAATAGGAACTACGATGCCTTCCCTTGGATGGGACGTGGTCTATTCGGAGAAATCGGAGGAGCTGCTTGCATCAAGAATGTCCGCCTCGTTAACGTTGATGTTTATGGGTGCCACGGAGTAGGCGGTATAGTTGGAATCGTGTGGGGTAACGAGGTAAAAATATACAACTGCACCGTTGATGGGGGTACATTGACTGCAACTCCTCTTTACAGAAATGAAAAATTCGATACTCGAAGTTTTGCAAGAGGAACCTATCTCGGAGGAATAGTTGGCTATTTTAGTACTAAGAATGGGGAATTAAAGAACTGTGAAGTTAAGAACCTATTAATCAAAGGGTATCGACAGGTGGGAGGACTTATCGGTACATTAGATATAGGTTTTAACGGTGGTTCTATTGGCAAAGAGACGGATTCTAACCGTCATCCTGCAACTAACGGAATCTCAGGCAACAGTGTTAGCAATACTATCATAATTGCATCACAGATGCATTTCCCATTCGGGGCTTCTCCCCTCTCGGTATCCGCAAACAATTTAGGATTTGGATATGATGGTAATGTTTATGACCTTTATTCCGGAATTCTATTGGGTGGAGACACAGAAACAGTAATTAACGGATTCCTGCAATCATATTTCGATGGAACAAACACCACAAATAACGTGACCTTTGCTCCAATGAAAGAAGAATACAAAGACTCAAAAATCAGAATAGCGTCAATTGCTGGTGTTCCACTGGAATATATGCCTCCCCTATCTTCATGGTTTGCCGATTCGATAACTGTGAATAATAATATTTATGGAGCTCCATCGGCATATAATTTATATAATACTTTTGAATTCGATCCATCGAAAGCAATTGTTAAGCCTAAGGTAGGGAAATTCACTTATCCCATGCAATTACCAACTGGAGTTGAATTCGTTTGGGACACAGAATCCAAATCTACAGGACTCTATGTAGAATCGGTTTGTGTTGATGGGAAGAACGGTATTGGAGGCCGTTCGGTTGTCACTTCTGAAAAAGTTTCAAATGTAGGTGAAAGCTGTATGTTTGTCACAGCTCGTGATAGAAAAAATGCCGGTGACTTTTACTTCAAAGAAGAAGGTTCCAAAAACAACAGCTACGCTAAACCGACAAAGATTTACAATTTCGTTCTTCGTGGAGCACCCTATGCTTGGGCCGGGATGCTTATTTCTCCGAACGAGAACATGGATTCTGTAGTACTCAACTCAGTGAACATCTACGATGTTTATAAGACCATCGCAATGGACGATAGCTACAAAGGAGGTAATTATTGGCCCAATGCAGTGCCCTCGGCAGCTACGGTAGATTTCAAGGCGATTGACTGTAATCTTCGTGGATTCACCGAGCTTGGTAACGGATGGAAGTCGATTACGTTCAACCACACTACTTTCGAAGAAGGCACCTTTATCAGGGCAATTTACACATCGGAGGAAAAAACCAAGGAATCTTATACATATAAAGTTGACAATGATGTGACGTTCAATCACTGTTATTTCAAGGCACCTTTCAGGATTGAGATCGGAACGAAAGATGATGGTTCTCCTTATAAGGTGACGTTTGATGCCGCAAATTCTCCTTACAAAGGAAAGAAGTGTCAGGCTACAAGCACGAGTCCTACTAATAAGGATCTGACAAGTGTTCCTGATGGATGTCGTCTGATTGAAATAACTAGCAGTCCGCAAGGTGACCCGATAGTTACCTATTACGACAAGGATCATAAAGCAATCAAACTTTAACCTTTATAGGAACGAATCTTTCATTTTAGTTTTTAATTTAGTTAGGGAGAGGGACGGTCATTTTTAGGCCGCCCCTTTTTCTATTGCAATTGGAACGGATCTCGTTACCGTCTTCACTTCTTTGCAGCGAGCTTTCTAAGACGCAAGAGTCATGTCATCTACGGCTATGGTCAAGACTTGAAGACTAGAAAACTTGAATACCTGAAAACAACTTAAAGACGAACAACGACGAACTCGATCGCGTGCATCGAGTTTTTTTATTATTTTTGCATTAAATTAGACTGAAATGGCTGAATTCGAACTGGAAGACAATATGCTGCAGGCTCCTGCCGATGACATGACCGACGAGCTGAATGCTCCGGAAGTCAAATACACCGACGACGAAATTATCACATTATCGTGGAATGAACACATTCGACGTCGCCCGGGAATGTATATCGGGAAGCTCGGTGACGGCTCTAATTATGACGACGGAATATATGTCCTATTGAAGGAAGTGCTTGATAACTCTATCGATGAATACATGATGGGGTTCGGGAAACGTATCAACGTGACGGTACTCGACGGAACAGTGACAGTTCAGGATTTCGGCCGCGGTATTCCTTTAGGAAAAATGATCGAAGCGGCATCGAGGATGAACACGGGGGGAAAGTATGACTCGAAGGCATTCAAGAAGTCGGTTGGTTTGAACGGTGTGGGCATCAAGGCGGTTAACGCATTCAGTACTTCATTCATCATTCGCAGCGTCAGGGATGGGCAAATGCGTGTTGCGAAATTCTCAAAGGGAGAATTGCTTGAGGACTCGGGAATTCTTTCCTGTGACGCTCCTTCGGGCACCATGGTTCAATTCACTCCCGACAACGAGATATTCAGAGACTATCGTTACCGAGACGAGTTCATCATTCCACTTCTGAAGAACTATACGTTCCTGAACACAGGTCTGACGATAGACTACAACGGAACAAAGTATGTCTCGAAGAACGGACTGCTTGACCTTCTTAGAGAGAATATGACCAACGATCCTCTCTATCCCATGATACATCTCAAAGGAGAGGACATCGAGGTGGCGATAACCCATGCCAACCAGTATGGCGAGGAATATTATTCTTTCGTAAACGGTCAGCACACAACTCAGGGTGGGACACATTTAACAGCGTTCAAGGAAGCTGTTTCGAGGACATTAAAAGACTATTTCGGAAAGAACTTCGAGTATTCCGACATAAGAAACGGTATGGTGGCAGCCATATCCATAAAAGTTGAGGAACCCGTTTTCGAATCACAGACCAAGACAAAACTGGGTTCTAGGGACGTTGGTCCCAACGGTCCGACTGTGGCAAAGTTCGTGGGTGACTTCCTGAAGAAAGAGCTTGATGACTACCTTCACAAGAATCTTGACGTAGCCGAGGTGATCTTGAAAAAGGTACAGGAGAGCGAACGTGACCGCAAGGCGATGGCCGGCATCACGAAGCTTGCACGAGAGCGAGCAAAAAAGGTGAACCTTCACAACCGTAAGCTGTTGGACTGCAGGGTTCACCTCAATGATGTGAAGGGCGATGACGAGAAGAAGCTGCGTTCCTCGATATTCATCACTGAGGGTGACTCAGCAGCCGGTTCGATCACTAAGATCAGAAACGTGGAGACTCAAGCAGTTTTCTCGTTGAGGGGGAAGCCGCTGAACTCTTTCGGATTGACCCAAAAGGTAGTCTACGAGAACGAAGAATTCAACCTGTTGCAAGCTGCACTGAACATAGAGGACGGAATAGACGGACTAAGATACAATAACGTGATAATCGCCACCGATGCCGACGTGGACGGGATGCATATCAGACTGTTGTTGTTGACCTTCTTCCTTCAGTTCTTTCCTGACCTGGTGAAGAAGGGGCACGTCTATGTGCTGGAAACCCCACTGTTCAGAGTGAGGAATCGCAAGACCACACGGCGCTCGGCCAAGTCGCAGGGTGGTGATAACGACGTGGTTTATTGCTACACCGATGAAGAGCGCGTCGATGCCATCGAACGCTTCGGTGCCAACGCCGAAATCACGCGTTTCAAGGGTCTTGGAGAGATTTCACCCGAGGAGTTCAGGGAGTTCATCGGAGAGAGGATGCGAGCCGACCGCGTGACATTGCGTAAGGATGACGCTGTCAAACAGCTGTTGGAATTCTACATGGGTAAGAACACTGCCGACCGCCAAAACTTCATTATCGAGAACCTTGTAGTGGAGGATGACTCCCAAATCAGTTAACATGAAACCCATCGGTATATTTCCGGGATCGTTCGACCCCTTCACAGTAGGGCATTTGTCGGTGTTGGAGCGGGCGTTACCCTTGTTTTCAGAAGTTTACGTGGCTGTAGGTTACAATCAGTCTAAGGAAACGTCGACAAAAGTCGAGGAAAGACTGGAAACAATTCGCCAAGCGGTCAATAAATTTCCCAATGTCAACGTTATATCCTATAGCGGACTGACCGTTGACGAGGCCCGGAAGGTAAACGCCACGTTCATGATAAGAGGTATCAGAGACGTGGCCGATTTCGAGCAGGAGCGTCGGCTCGCCGAGGTGAACCGAAAGATTTCAGGGTTAGAAACAATTTTCTTTCTGACATTGCCTGAATACGCGGCTTTCAGTTCCTCGGTCGTTCGCGAATTGCGGTCCTACGGTGCCGACATATCATCATTCATACCATAACCAGAACAATCATGAAAAAAATTTCCTGGCTGCTGTTTGCTGCCGTCATCATACTTACTGTTACTTTGTCAATCTCGGCTCGCACACCAAGAAAAGACAATCAGGCGCTCAACAATTCCGATTTCAATTCGACACAAAAGCTGGCTTATGCCGAGCGTTTGATCGAAAGTTTTTATGTTGACTCGGTCAACAGCGACGAGCTAGTGGAAGAAGCCATCATTTCGATGCTGAAAACACTTGACCCTCACTCATCTTATTCCAACGCCGACGAGACTAAGGAGCTGACCACTCCCCTACAGGGAAACTTCAGCGGAATAGGCATTCAGTTCAACATGAACAACGACACTCTCTATGTTATCCAAACTACAGTCGGAGGGCCTTCGGAACGGGTCGGCATCCAGCCGGGCGACCGCATCCTGTCGGCCAATGACTCGGTGTTGTCAGGGGTGAAGCGGCAAAATGCCGATGTGTTGAGAATTCTTCGAGGGCCGAAAGGGACTGAAGTAATTGTGAATGTTCTGCGAAAAGGCACACCGGAACCAATCAAATTCAGGATAATCCGGGACGACATACCCTTGTATAGCGTTGATGCTTCATACATGGCCGAAAAGAAGACCGGCTACATCAGAGTTTCACGTTTTGCCGAATCGACGGGCAAGGAGGTAGAAAAGGCCGTGAAGGAACTTCAGGCCCAGGGCATGGAGAATTTGATAATAGACCTGGAGGACAACGGTGGCGGTTATTTGAACGCTGCCTACGAGATGGCTTCGTTGTTTCTGCCAAAAGGATCGCTGGTTGTCTACACCGACGGTCCGCGAGTTCCCAGGACCGACTATCGGGTAGACCGAAATCCGGTAATGCCCGACGGAAAACTTGTTGTGCTTGTAAATCAGAACTCAGCTTCCGCCAGTGAGATTTTTGCCGGAGCCATTCAGGACAATGATCGCGGCCTTGTTGTGGGACGTAGAACCTTCGGAAAGGGATTGGTTCAGCGTCCGTTCCCGTTCCCCGACGGTTCAATGATCAGACTGACTGTTTCCCGCTACTATACCCCTGCGGGTCGTTCGATTCAAAAACCGTATGTCAACGGTGATGCCGAAGACTACTACATGGACATTTACAATCGCTACAAGGGTGGCGAATTCGAGAATGCCGACAGTGTGCACTTTGCCGACTCGCTGAAGGTTTACACACTAGTTAATCGCCGACCGGTTTACGGTGGCGGAGGTATCATGCCCGATAAGTTTGTAGCGGTTGATACGACCGGTTATTCGAAGTATTATCGTGACATGATGGCAAACGGAATTTTTAACCGTTATGTGGTGAATTATGTTGACCAAAACCGGGACCTTCTGAAAAAGAAATATAGCAATGAGCGGGAGTTTGTGGATAAATTCCAGGTGACTCCGGCTATGATAGAGGGATTGGTGGCTATGGGTGAGAAAGAGGGGGTTGCTCCCGATCCTGAGGGCCTCAAGATTAGCCGTTCTCCAATCGAAGCGTTTGTGAAGGGTTTGATAGCCCGCGACCTTTGGGACATGTCGGGTTATTACATGACTGTGAATCCGGTGGTTAGTCCGGTTTACCATGAAGGGTTATCACTGATAAGCAACGATAGGAGTTACAACGAGAAACTGAACGGAAGCCCAGAACAATAGCTGTTTCTCCAGGGCACCTAGAGAAATTAAATAATATAAATAATATTAAAGCTAACCGTAAATTTAAACGAAAAACTCCTTTTAATGGGAGTTTTTTATTTTTTTGAATTGGAGTTTTTATATAATTTTGGCACGATAAAAACCCAAATCATTTAACCATGAAAATAGGAGTACCAAAAGAGATTAAGAACAACGAGAATCGCGTTGGTCTGACCCCTGCAGGAGTGAAGGAACTCTCCTCAAAGGGACATGAACTTTATGTTCAACACACAGCCGGCGACGGCTCAGGTTTCAGTGACGACGAATATGTTGCCGCAGGTGCCAAGATTCTTCCCACAATCGAGGATGTCTATGCAACAGCCGACATGATCGTGAAGGTAAAGGAACCGATTGCTCCGGAGTATCCGTTAGTAAAGAAGGGCCAGTTGCTTTTCACATATTTCCATTTTGCTAGTGACGAAGAGCTGACAAAGGCCATGATGAAATCGGGCGCTACCTGTATCGCTTATGAGACTGTCAGAGACAAGAGCGGCGCTCTGCCTTTGTTGATCCCTATGAGTGAAGTCGCCGGTAGAATGTCGGTTCAGGAAGGTGCGCGTTTCCTTGAGAAACCCCAGGGTGGCAAAGGAATTCTGATTGGCGGTGTTCCGGGAGTAAAACCGGCAAAGGTACTGATTCTCGGTGCAGGCGTCGTAGGTCGCAACGCAGCAATGATGGCAGCAGGTTTAGGGGCTGACGTCACAATAACTGACATTTCTCTTCCCGTTCTTCGTCACATCAACGAAGTGATGCCTAAGAACGTGAAGACCCTATATTCTTCGAAGCACAACATAACCCAGGAACTTCCTACGACCGACCTTATTATCGGTTCAGTATTGATTCCGGGTGCCAAAGCGCCGAAGTTGCTGACAAAAGACATGCTTCAATACATGAAGCCGGGCAGTGTTGCTGTTGACGTTGCTATCGACCAGGGTGGATGCTTCGAAACCTCGAAACCTACAACCCACAGTGACCCGACTTATGTTGTAGACGGTGTTGTTCACTATGCAGTGGCTAACATTCCTGGAGCTGTTCCTTACACTTCGACATTGGCATTGACAAACGCCACTCTCCCCTATGCCATCAAACTGGCCGATAAGGGATGGAAAGAAGCATGCAAAGAAGATCCGGGACTGGCTCAGGGTGTCAACATGGTCGACGGCAAGATTACCTTCAAGGGTGTGGCCGAAGCATGGGATCTCCCTTACACTCCGTTAAGCCTTTAACATCAACAATATATATATTAATTAATCATCGAGGGTGTCTTCAAGGACATCCTCGATTAATTTTTCCCCTCGCTCACCTTCGCGTCCCAGTTTCTCGGCCTGGGGATGGATGATATATATGTCGTAATAGGAAAGTAAAAGGGTGGTCAAGGGAAGGGCAATAATAAGCCCTAGGAATCCCAGCAACGAGCCCCACACCGAAAGGGATAGAAGAATGATAGCCGGATTGAGGCCCATGGCCTTTCCCATGATTTTGGGAGTCAAGATGACATCGGCAACAATTTGGACAACAGCATAAACGGCGATGCACTCCCACCAAACAGTCCAGAAATCGGCCGAACCGTCGGCCGACATGACCAGACACAGAGCCGTAACGGGAATTAAGGAAAGATACTGAAGATAAGGAACCATGAAGAGGACACCGATGATGATTCCCATTACGACCGCCAATGGAAGTCCAATGATGAGAAACCCAATGCTATAGATGGCGGCGACAAAGAGCGCTATAGTAGCCTGTCCGCGAAAATAGAGGTTCATGCTGGTTTTGACATCGTGGGCCACGCGAGACACCGACGAACGGTATTTAGGAGGCACGAGGTCGCGGAAACCACGCATCAGCTTCTCATAGTCGAGCAGAATGAAGGCGACATATAGGAAGACAATGAACCAGCTGACGATGGTCAGCACAACATCAAGCCCTCCCGAGATGAATCTCATGCCATGGTCCATGAGGTTTTCAACATTCTGATCGAAGAGCCATCCGGCAACCTGTTCAAGGTCGATATTCTTCTTGAGGACACTATGGAAAATCTCAGGAAGGAACGGAATGTCGACCTCATTGGAGGCGTAGGTTCTGATGAGCTCGGCAATCTGGTGAAATTCCTCCATGATGGAGGGGATGCAAAGAAAACAAAGAACAGAGAAAAGGAGAGTAATCTCAAAGAGGGTGATTAGAATTGGGAGAACCCGTCCGCGAAGTTTCAACAGATTTCGGTTGAAACGCACGAATGGTTCGATCATGTATGCGATGAGGCATGCGACGAAAAATGGAATCAGTGCGTCACGAAGCCTATACAGCAACCAGATTATTCCGAGTGCGAGTAGAAGGGTTATGACGAGTCGGACAACGCGGTCAAATGTATAGGGTTTGTGAGACATATAATAAGTTTACAGTTTGCAATTTATTTCAGCTAAATGAAACAGGTAATGCCAAAATCGCCTGACCTTTTTAGGATCAGGCGATTTGAAGCGTGCAAGTAGGGGGACTCGAACCCCCACGTCGTAAGACACTAGATCCTAAGTCTAGCGCGGCTACC
>JAFLTL010000031.1 GCA_022510505.1 Muribaculaceae bacterium
ATTACTTGCCGATGCAGAAGCGGGAGAAAATATTGGAAAGGATTTCGGGGGTTGAGATGTTACCGGTAACGGCTGATATCTCATCGACTCCCATTCGTAGGTGATGGGCTACAAGATCGGCCGGAATACTATTCTGTAGTGCTATGCGTGCATTTTCAATGTGTTCCATAGCGCGATTGATTGCTTCATAGTGGCGAGCATTGGTCAACACTACATCATAGCTTTCCTCACTTGTCAGTTCTCGTGATGTGTCCAATATGACTTTCTTCAAAACAGCCAAATCATCGGGATTCTTTGAGGAATGTGTGATGGTTGAACTTATCTCAATGGATGGTTCTTCCCCATTGGGTCGCTCGGTCTTTAAGAATTCCATCGATTCGGCCAGTTCTTTTTGGGTAAGTATGTCAGCCTTACTTATGACCGGAATGACAATCTGTCGATAATGAGGCTTGCGATTGACGATATTGTTCCATGCTCGACAACTTTCCTCAAAGTTATCGGGAGAACCATCAAACAGAAACAGGATAAGCGAGGCCTTTTCGATTCGTTCCACGGCACGGCGAATGCCGGTAAGCTCAATGCGGTCACTGGTGTTTTCACGAATGCCTGCGGTGTCGACAAAACGGAAACGTGTTCCTTCAATATCGACAATATCTTCGATTGTATCACGAGTGGTTCCCGGAATATCGCTGACGATGGCTCGGTCGTCATCAAGAAGTTCGTTTAGCAGGGTTGATTTACCTGCATTGGGACATCCGGCAATCACAACAGGCAAACCGTCAACAATGGCACGGCCGGCCGAGAAGGAGTCGGCCAAACGTCGAAGGGTTGTTTGAATATCCCCACACAGTTCGAGCAGACGATCTCTTGAAGCAAATTCCACATCCTCCTCGGAGAAATCAAGTTCAAGCTCCAGCAACGACAACAGTTCCAGAAGTTCCTCGCGAAGCATGTTGATGCGACCGGAAAGCCGCCCTTTCATCTGACTGATTGCCAGACGATGGGCACCCCGCGATTCAGCCGCAATGACATCGGCAATTGCCTCGGCCTGTGCAAGATCAAGTTTTCCGGCGAGGAATGCTCTTTGAGTGAATTCTCCAGGTAGGGCTAACCGAACGTCTCCCCCATCGATTAAAAGCCGCAACAAGCGCTGCTGAACATAGGGTGAGCCATGTACCGATAGCTCCACAACATCGTCGCCCGTGAATGAATTCGGAGAACGAAAAATTGAAGCCACGGCCTGATCAAGAACCCCATCACCATCCATTATCTCACCGTAATGGATGGTGTGGGTTTCAACTTTGGTGAAATTTGCGCCACGCCACAATCGATTGGCAGCATCAACGGCCTGAGGTCCGCTGATTCTGATGACCGCTATCCCACCCTTTCCCGGCGGGGTCGATACTGCCGCGATTGTTTCGTTCATATTTTTCAATAGAGAATATCCCAAGGCGGCAACATGGTTACCTTTCCTTTTTCAAAAGTCTCAACGACTTTCTTGGGTGCATATTTTTTATTGGCTACGAGACGGAACAGGTATTCGTCCATCCAGCCGTCGGTCATGATGAGGTGTCCGTTATTGGGACCGTTGCCCCAACTGTTTTCGACATACCATTTGCGAGGTGTTCCGTCTTTATCCAAATCTACTCCCGCAAGAGTCATGGCATGGGACGATGCTGACGCTCCGGTGGCAATTCGTTCGGCTTTAGTCATGGGGAACGACATACCGAAAAGCGATTCATAATCGTAGTTATCAACGTCAAGAACACCGCGATCGCGGTCAAACAGCTTACCGACATCGCATGAGAAGTAGAGCATCGTGCTGTCCTGTATCGAGGCAATTGCAGTTTCCTTTATTACCTCCATCGGGACATTTACATATTTCCAGTTGTCGCCATCGTAGACATGACGATCAAGATCAATCTCATAGACTTGCCAATAGGGACGCGAGGGGTCGTTCATCATCATCACATAGTCGTTCTTCAGGTCTCCCCCGAGATATTCCTGGTAGAATTCCTGAGGTGTGTAGGTTTTTGTTTCGACCGGTTCGCCTTTAGCGTTCATGCGCGTCCAGGTAAATTCTGTTGGTGGTACACCAAGATTCAGCACAAGGAATCTATAGACTTCTTTCAGCATGTCCATTTTCGCAGCCTCCAGCTTCTTGTTCGAAGCACCGTCGGCTTTCATTTTGCGCAACTTCAAACCCCACTCTTTCAATTTCTGGCTGAGAAGCGTGCGCATTGTGCCTGTGTTCTCGCTTTGAGCCGTTTCGGGCATCACAGTCGATGGAACTACGCCATATTTTGAAATAATATCGGCAACCCCTGTGAACTGTCCGCCGTCACTGACGGGATTACGGAAAAGCCATTCAACGCGGCGGTTATCCATCGGTTCGGAAGCTGTGTCGATAATAGACTGAAGGAAGAGATTGCTCTTTTCAAGCATATCCCAGAAGAAATTATAGTTCTGGGAAAGTTGGAACTCGGGTAGTCCCAGATCATTAATCATGTCGGCTCGCATAACGTTCAGACCGGTGAACAGCCAGCAACGGCCCGATGACTTCTGGTTTGTGATACCTTTCGTGTTAACCTTGTTGGAGAAATAAGTGTCGTTACCGGCCAGCCGGTCGTTGTTCATCGCCAGAGTGTTGATAGAATTCTTCGCCAAAGCATTGTGAATGGCCTTGTCGCTTTGCGTGGGAGTGTAGGACGACACAATACCGGCAACAGCCTCCTTGCTAAGTCCGCCGTTCTTGTCCTGAGCCACAGCCGTGAAACCGGTCAGAGTGGCAACGGCAAAAATCAAAATCTTATTCATGATATTCGTGATAAGGTTTATGGTTTTTAAATTGAGAATTCAGTTGTTATTGTTTGTCGCGAATGCAACGGATTGAAAAGGCATCGGCACGTGAAGCGCCGGCAGCCGGAGACACCGTCGTCATGTCGTTTCCGTTCTGGTCCTTAACCTGGAATGCCAGACAACAGAATGCACCTCCCGAGATTGTCGAAATAGGCGAGTTGCTCCAATAATTTCCCCACAAACCGCTCATGCTTCCCATCAACATGGCATAGGAGCCATCGAAACGAGCCGCTGCGGGAAAATAGAGAGGAACGTCCTCATCGGCCAAGAAAGTCCATCCATAGTTATAGTCATCCTTATCGGCCACACCGTCGCCATTTACATCGGCAATGTTGAAATCGTCAACAATCCATGCATAGCCTCCCGAAGAGGTGAAATGACGGAATACATCGACCGGTGGCACACGCCATCCGGCTGGAGAGGGGTCGTAGCAGGTCTTACGCCCCTTGTTGGCATCTTCATTTGAGTCCTCGTCGCGGGAATCACCATTGGGATTTCCCCACAGTGCATCGTCGGCTTCATCGGTTCTTAGCCAGTCACGAGATGTTGAGTAATGATAATAGTTCGACAGACAAACCGTTGGATGTGCTATAGCATAAGCCAAAGTGTTATCGGTGTTGTCGATCCAACTGGAATTGGTGATAACCACACTGTTTCCATCCAAATCAAACATTGGAGCGCTGACAGTCGACGTTGTTCCCGTCAAAGTATCGGCAGCAGGAAAAGGATCCTTTCGACCCCATTGATAGAGCATCCCGTAGGCTGAAGCATCACCCGGGATATTATTCATTGCTCCAAGGTTCATGTTCATAACTTCATAACCCGAAGCTGTCGTTACCGACGAGACTTCTTCGGCAGGCATCCAAATGTGCCAGCTCCAAACAATATTACCTGAAGCGTCGTTGACTGCGATCACAGCATTCCCTTCGGGCACCAGCACATTAAATTGAACGTAGGGCACATTATCCTCGTTAGTTATCAGCTCAACGTAATTTATGCTTCCATTGACCGTTTGCCATAGAAGTTGAGCTGCTTCGGGATGTATCTCGGGAGGAACCGGCAATCCATCGCCCAGATTGAATTGATTGTCGGCCTTGAATGAATATAATCCTTCGGCAGTCACTATGTAACAATTGGCCATTTCATCTCGACTCAGGTCGGTCGCCACTACCGGTTCCGGTTCGGGTTCAGGTTGTGGCTTAGGGTCGGGAACATCATCGCTGACGCACGAAACGATTGCGAAAGCCAGAATGGAAAAAAGAAATTTAGGAAAGAACTTGTGCATGATTGGTTTTAGTTATCCTTTTTCATTACAAAGATAACTAAATTTTCAGCCGTTGGAAATCAACAGAGGCTGCTATTTGATAATGCCTGCAAACGAGAGCATCTCACGGTAATAGGCTTCCTTCTTCTCAAGTGCCATCGGATAGGCACGCGAAGTGGAAGGGCATCTCCAGTGAATAAAATCCCTTTTTGAGCCATCTTCTAAAGCTGCAGAGCAGCTTATATGCTCTCCCATTTTAGGGATTTCCGTATTTGTTAATGAAGCTATGACAGATGCGGCTTTTTCTCCGGTAGTGGCTATAACCTCACAATATGGCGCATTCGAGAAAAGTTTTGTAAGGTTAACCGGGGTAATTATCTCAAGAAACTTATCAGATGCATTTTCTTTAAGGCGGACAACTTCCGTTGCTGTTTCTCCTATCCCGATTTTATACCGGATAAGCATTTGTTGAATTCCGGCTTTATCTATAGTCTTTTTTTCTTTATTGAAAAACCGGTCCTTATCCTTGTAGAAAATATTCCCGAAGATTCTCCACATATCATTCTGGAAATTAGGATAGAAGAAATCCATCGACCATTTATTTTGTTTAGGTGGGAAAGTGCCACACAAAACAACTTTACACCCCTCGGGCAGGAAGGGAGTAAAGGGATGTCGCTCTATTTTCGAAAAATCCTTTTCCATATAAATATAAACAAATAAGAATCTCTTTTTTACATAGGTCTTACATAGGTCAACGCGGTACGAGATTCTGATTCCCAAACAGACGATTACGGGAATGTTAATTCACCATTTGACAACGGCTTTCGAGAACATGCCAAAAATTACTGCCAAGGTAATGTTCCGGTTACCGGACGTTTAGGAGTTTGTGAAGTTGAAGGGATAGGCGCCAGTGGGGATTTGACATTATATAATCCAGGGTTTCGGGAATATTCTTACCTGAACATGGTTGCAGGAAGCAATTCTCGGTTGAAAAAACATCCCTTAGCTCTTCCAAACCATTAATCTCACCGGTGAATACAACTTTCAGTTCTTCGGCTCTTTGGGCAACAGAAAGATCGTAGAGAAATCTTCCCTCCACTCGTTTCGGAGAACATGTCACCCAATCGATTTCATCGGGAACCGGACGCGTGCCGTTTGTTTCGATGTGAACCCTGTAGCCGTTTCGCTTCATTTCGTCAATCAGAGGAGACAAATCGTAGAGAGACGGTTCACCACCCGTGATGACGATTCTTCGGGAACGGCCACATGAAGTAACCTGTGAGTAGATTTCCTTTTCGGTCATTGGAGTCGAAGCCGTGTGATCGGTGTCACAAAAGTCGCAATGCAGATTGCAACCCGAGAGGCGCACAAACACCATGGGAGTTCCCGACCAGAAACCTTCCCCCTGAATGCTGTAGAATATCTCGTTAACGGGATATTTCACTTTTCAATCGACTTCGTAGATTGCGAGATTACCTTCCGATTCCCTCACCTCGACACGGTAGCAGTTCTCGATGCGTTCCTGAATCCAGCGTGCAAGGTTTTCGGCCGTTGGATTGAAAGGAAGGACCTTGTTGATGTCGGCGTGGTCAAGAACATCGGTGACATCACGCTTTATGTGGGTAAAGTCGGTAACCATTCCCCATTCGTTAAGTTTCTCGGCTCGACAATGGACAGTTATGATCCAGTTGTGTCCATGCTTGCAGGAGCATTTGCTTTCGTAGGGCAGTTCAAGATGGTGACTCCCCGAAATTTCGAATCTCTTTACGACGTAGTACATTCTCAGCGTTTTCTATTGTCCTTTTATTCCTTTACTTTTATCAGTCCGAGTTTCTCGGCTTCGGCCAACATATATTCCATCGCCTGTTCATGGTCATTGTGAATCAAGCCGTCGAGAATCGCATCCTTAACCTTAGTCTTGAGGGTTCCAACTTTCATCAACTGTTCGGGCGGATCATTGGGTTTCATGCCGAAAATTTCCATTATCTCGTAACCGTTCACCGGAGGCTGGAAATTTCTGATTCGGTCACGTTCCTCGAGTTCAACCATCTTCTTTCGAACCAAGCGGAAATTGTTCTCAAGACGTTTCACCTTCTCGGCATTTTTAGAGGTTATATCGGCCTCACAAAGAATCATCAACGCCTCAACATCGTCGCCGGCATCGAAAAGCAGTCGTCGCACGGCCGAATCGGTCACTTCATCCTCGACCAGAGCTATCGGTCGCATGTGTAGTTCAACCAGTTTCTGCACCAGCTTCATCTTCTCGTTCATGGGGAGCTTCAGATCCCGGAAAATTTTGGGAATCATTTTGCCACCGATGAAGTTGTGGTTATGGAAAGTCCATCCGTTCTTTTCATCCCAGCGCTTAGTTACCGGTTTAGCAATATCATGAAGAAGGGCGCCCCAACGAATCCATAGAGCATCTTCGGGGTCCATGTCGCGGGTCTTCATGGCAACCTTATCAAGCACCTGAAGAGTGTGATCGAAATTATCCTTATGGCTACGTCCGTTTACCGTGTCGACCTTTTTCAGAGCCTCAAGTTCGGGTAGAACAAACTTCAAAAGACCGGTATAGGAAAGCAGCGACCATCCGATTGACGGGAGCGACGATTTCATAATCTTGTTAAGCTCGTCGGCAATCCTCTCGCGGGAAATAATTGTGATTCGTTCGGCATTCCGAGTGATTGCCTCAAGTGTTTCGTCGACGATGGTGAAACCGAGTTTGGTGGCAAACCTGATAGCCCGCAACATTCGAAGAGGATCATCGCTGAAAGTTATGTCGGGGTCCAATGGAGTTCTGATGAGTCCCTCGTGTAAATCGGGCAGACCGTCAAACAAATCGACCAGTTCACCGTTCCTTTCTCCTCCATTGATGCAAATAGCCATGGCGTTGATGGTGAAATCTCGTCGGGATAGATCCTCTTCGAGCGTTCCATCCTCAACAATTGGTTTACGCGAGTTTCTTTGATAAGACTCACGACGAGCCCCAACGAACTCCAGTTCTTGTCCTTTCCAGAAGAGGTGGGCAGTTCCAAAATTACGAAAGACCGTCAGCCGAGCTTTTTTTCCTTCTCGGGCAGCCATAGCCTCGGCAAGTTCAATACCTGATCCAACAGTGACAAAATCTATATCTTTCGAGGTGATGCCCATCAAAAGGTCGCGAACATAACCGCCTACAACGTAGCAGTCCTTGCCAACCGAGTCGGCAACAGCTCCAACAGTTAAAAAAGGCTCTTTTGATATACTCTCTCTAAGATTCATCCCTCTCAAAAAAGGTCAATCATTTCTTCGGGTGCATGAGTGACACATCTCATGCCGTCGCCTTCAACAACATAGGTGTTCTCGATACCTACTGCTCCGGTTCCCGGGATCACGAACTTCGGTTCGAGCGCAATAACATTATGCTTCGCAACAATATCCTTCGAACGTGGTGCAATAACAGGAAGCTCGTTTATTTCGATGCCTACGCCATGTCCAATGAAACCGGCATGCTGTCGGTGTCCCATATAATATGATTCCAAATCACGCTCTCTAACGAGTTCAAGAGCCATATTATACAAATCGGAAGCCAATGTTCCCGGCTTAGCCGCGGATTGTAACAGCCGATGAATATCAATAGACGTCCGGTGAGCCTTTTCAGCCAGTTCCGAAACCTTGCCTGCCCGGAAAACTCGTGTCATATCGGTCATGTAACCCGTGTAGTTACCATTGACATCAACCATTACAGACATTCCTCTCTTAATCAGGGTTCCGTCGGCTCCTACCGGTATGGAAGGATCGATGCCAGCTCCTCCCATCGCAAAATCATAGGGCGATGGAGAATCGGCATTGTCCCCGGCAAGCACATTGCCCATGAAAAGTTCCATCGAGTCGCCCGAAATTCTGAATTGCCCCAGACAACCTTCCAGACGCGAGGCACGTTCGATTTCTATCTGCAATTCGATGTCGCTCATTCCCTGTTCATATAACCCGGGGATTTTACGATAGACACTATCCTGGAGTACTCCCGAACCTTCAATCATTCCTATCTCTTCGGCAGTTTTCACCGCTCGGGTTATTCTCAGTGCAGCCGACAAATTTCCGGGCCTGTCATCGTGAAAGACTTTGGTGAGCCGAATAACCTGATTGTAGCTCAACTCATCGAGTTCTAATGCAATGGAGGGGAAATCGACCGAAATATCTTCAGGCTTACGAAAATAGACCACATTTTCTCCTTCAAGCTCTACAGGGCGTCTCACATAATAGGTTATTGACGACGGTGTCACTAAAATAGAACCGAGGAAAACCCGTCCAGTCAGATAATACTTGTTGGAATTTCCGGTAATCAGTCCATACTCCATCCCGAGGCCATGCATTGCCGCGCGAAGTTTCGCCAAACGACGGTCGGCCTCCTCTTGTGACAAAAGGAGCAACTTGCTTTCGGAAGCTTTACTTTGACCCTTAATCATTTTTCATGCAGTTATTTATCGGCGACAAAGAGAATGCCAACCCGATTGACATTTCGCAGAGTATCGGTTCTCATAATGTGCCTCAGTTCAATTGGCTTGTCGGTGACCAATCTGATTTTACCCAACGATTTTTCGAGCTGCCAGGTGGATGCCGCACCCGTTCCAAGTCGGTTACCAATCGAGTCATAGAGAAGAAACTCCATTGTGTCGCGACGTTGTATTTCATTGCCCTGACCATCAAATTCATAGCATGACGACTCAATCCAAAGATTTCGATAGAGATAGTCGTTGGCGTAGTCGACAGCTACAGAAAGCTCACCCTCCACAATCGAGTCTCGCGATGCCAGGCGAAGTTGGATCAAGTTGGCATAGGGCCATCCCTTTTCAGGGATATCCTTGAAGGCACTGGAATCGTTGAACGAGTGGCCGCATGATGTCAAGAAAGCAATCAGCAGAACCGCCGGAAGCGTTGCAACCTTATTTCTGAGGTCCATTCTTTTGGTCATCTCTTCTCGAGGAAGGCATCTTCCTGTTTTTCTTCTTTTTCTTCTTGTTGTCGAAACGATTGAGATTTCCTTCTTCGAGGATATCGTTATAAACCTTCTTCTTGGCCTGTTCGGCTGCTTCATCGGGCATCAAAGAGCGAGGTTTCTCACCACGTTTGTTGATTTCTATAATCTCGAAAACGCGGTTGGCATCAATGGTGACAAGATTTGCCGCCATTTTCTTGTCGGACGAGAAAGTGTATTCTTTCTTGAAGATATCAACCTTAAAAGGATACCAGGTTCCTTCCTCGGTTTCAAGAATCACATTTCGGTCGGGAAGGTCCTTGAGAAGATCCATGTAGGTATCCACCTCATAGTTGAGGCAACACTTCAGCTTTGCACATTGTCCGGCAAGTTTCTGTAGATTAAGAGCCAGGTCCTGATAACGGGCGGCGGCAGTTGTCACCGAAGCAAAATTATTCTTCCATGTAGCGCAACAAAGCGGGCGCCCACAGGGTCCTATTCCCCCAATGCGTCCGGCCTCTTGTCGTGCTCCGATTTGCTTCATCTCGATGCGCACCTTGAAACGGTCGGCAAGCACTCGGATCAGCTGACGGAAGTCAACTCGGTCGTCGGCGATATAATAGAAAATAGCCTTGTTGCCATCACCCTGGTATTCCACGTCGCCGATTTTCATGTTGAGCCCCAGATCTTCGGCAATCTTGCGCGCTTCGATCATGGTGGAATGTTCGAGTGCCTTTACCTCCTCATATCTTTCGAGATCGGCCGGTTTTGCCTTTCGGAATATTTTCTTTGCGAGTTCATCGTTCCACTCCTTGATGCCCGAGCGACGAATCTGGGTCTTCACAAGTGGACCGGTCATAGCGACTTCACCTACATCGTAACCGGGTGCAGCATCGACTACCACCATATCACCGGGGGTCAGCGGCAGAGCAGCAACATTCCGAAAGAAACCTTTCCGTGTGTTCTTGAATTTGACTTCAACGAGGTCACATTTCGAAAGTTCGATGGGAACCGATGCGAGCCAGTCGGTCGCCGAGAGATTTGATCTTGGAGCGTCATGGCGGCATCCCCGGCACTTTTGACATTGTGATTCCCGAGGTTCCTGATTTTCCATATCAGTCAAAATCATTTAGCGAAACTAACCGAGCGGGTTTCACGGATGACGGTAATCTTAACCTGACCCGGATAGGTCATCTCATCCTGGATTTTACGTGCTATTTCAGCTGACAGTTTTTCCGTTTCGGCATCGTCAATCTTGTCGGCTCCAACAATGACACGAAGTTCGCGTCCGGCTTGTATAGCATAGGTCTTGACAACACCGGGATAGGAAAGCGCGAGCTGTTCGAGGTCCTTCAAACGTTTGATGTAGGCCTCCACGATTTCTCGACGTGCTCCCGGACGTGCTCCAGAGATAGCGTCGCACACCTGAACGATGGGAGCCAGCAGGGAGGTCATTTCCACCTCGTCGTGGTGGGCTCCAATTGCATTACAAATCTCAGGTTTTTCCTTATATTTCTCGGCAAGTTTCATGCCGAGCAAAGCATGGGGAAGCTCAGGTTCATCGTCGGGAACTTTCCCTATATCATGTAGCAAACCTGCACGACGGGCCTTCTTAGGGTTGAGTCCGAGTTCCGAAGCCATGATAGCGCACAGATTGGCCGTTTCACGTGAATGTTGCAGCAGATTCTGTCCATAGCTGGAACGGTATTTCATTTTACCGACGATTCTGATCAAATCGGGATGCAACCCATGTATACCAAGGTCTATAGCAGTTCTCTTTCCGGTTTCAATAATTTCCTCCTCGATTTGTCGACGCACCTTAGCTACAACCTCTTCAATGCGGGCAGGGTGGATTCGTCCGTCGGCCACAAGCTGATGCAATGCCAATCGGGCGATTTCACGACGCACAGGATCGAATCCTGAAAGAACGATGGCTTCGGGAGTGTCATCAACGATAATTTCTATTCCGGTGGCAGCTTCAAGCGCACGGATATTTCGTCCCTCACGGCCTATGATGCGTCCTTTGATCTCATCGGAATCGATGTGGAACACAGTCACCGAATTTTCGATAGCGGTTTCACTTGCCACACGCTGGATTGATTGTACAACTATTCTCTTGGCCTCCTTGTTGGCGGTCATCTTGGCCTCGTCCATTATTTCATTGATATAGGCAGCTGCAGCGGTTTTCGCTTCGTCCTTCATCGAATCGACAAGTTTCTCTCTAGCCTGCTCGGCAGTCAATCCCGAAATGTGTTCAAGCTCATCGAGAGCCTTGCGTTTGACAGCCTCAATCTCGTTGGCCTTGGCATCGAGCTGAGCGCTTTTTGCCTCAAGCTGGTTCTTTTGATTCTCGAGTTCGTTCTTTGCCCGTTGATTTTCACTTTGTTGCTGATTCAGCTGAAGTTCTCTTTGTTTGACACGATTTTCAGCATTCTGCACCTTCGACATTCTTTGAGCGACTTCCTTTTCGGCTTCGTTCTTGATTTGAATTTCTTTTTCCTTTGCCTCAAGCAACTTATTCTTTTTAAGGACTTCGGCTTCTCTTCCTGCCTCCTCAATTATAGTTCGGGCCCGACTTCCGGCCATCTTTTGCTGGACTAGAACTGCGATTCCAGCACCTATGATAGCGCCCAGCAAAGCGATAATAATGTAATATAATATAGTCATTTCAATTTTTGTATTGGGTTAAGTTAAAAGGTTTCAAAATAAAAAACACCGTTGTTCGCCAACCTCTGTCGACGACAACAGTGCGTGAAACACTTCCAATTCCGGGCCTTTGGTCTATGGTTTCATCCCCAGAATAATCTTGTCGAGCTCCTGTTGAGAGGACTCCAACAGACTTCTGAGGTTCTCATCGACCTTATTCAGTTGCTCGTAAACCTGTGCCAAACGGAATGCTACTCTTCCCATCACCTCCAATGGAGTCCAAGAGCTATTCGCAGCACTCCAGGACTTCACCATGGAATTCACAGTTTCCTGAGCTTTCAAAACTTCTCTTTTCCGGGACGGGTCGATTTCCACGAGGAAATCCCTGATCCCTTCCAATTGAACTGTTATTTTGACTTTATCGGATTGCATCAGTCGGTCAAATCTTTGATGCATTGGTCAATTTCACGCACTAACCCGGAGAGGAGAGTCCTTGCCTCCCTTGCTTTTCCCCTATCGGGAAACAAGGTGGTCACGACTGTGAGATTCTCAATCTTAACCTTAAGGATGTCGTTTTCCTTCTCTTTTTTCAGGAGCAGTTCCTTGAGGTCTTCGATTTCCTTTCTTGCATCATCGCGTTCTCGAACCATGTGCTCATATTTCTGAGCAACGAGCGCAACCTTTTTCTGAAGGTTTTCGAAAGCGTTTTGATAGTCGTAGGACATTCTATCCAAGTTTTTGCAAAAATAATAATTCCCGTGAAGTTCCACAAGTAGAACTTCACGGGAATTAAAGTTATGGCTATTTGTAAAATTATTCAGCAACCACTTCAAAAGGAACGTCAACAGTAACGTCCTTGTGAAGGTTTACCTGAGCGACATATTCTCCAACTTCCTTAACAGGATTCTTGAGAACGATGATTTTGCGGTCGATATTGAAGCCTGCCTTCTGAAGCGCCTCGGCAATTTGTATAGCGTTAACCGAACCGAATATTGTTCCGGTCGAGCTGGTCTTGGCTCCGATAGTCAGTTTAATTCCTTCCATCGACTTAGCAAGTTCTTCAGCATCAGCTTTCATCTTCTCGAGCTTGTGGGCTCTTTGTTTGAGATTCTCGGCGAGCACCTTAAGAGCTGACGGAGAAGCGATTACAGCTTTACCCTGGGGGATCAGATAATTACGGCCATACCCGTTTTTAACTTCCACCACATCGTCCTTATAGCCCAAATTGGCTACATCTTCTTTAAGAATGATTTTCATAGTGTAAAGATAAAATGAGGTGAAAATTATTTCATTAAGTCAGTCACATAGGGCAGCAAAGCCAAATGGCGAGCACGTTTAACGGCCTGAGCCACGCGACGTTGGAATTTCAATGAAGTTCCGGTGATTCTACGGGGAAGAATCTTACCTTGCTCATTGAGGAATTTTTTCAAGAATTCGGGATCCTTGTAATCAATATACTTGATTCCGCTTCTCTTGAAACGACAATATTTCTTCTTCTGGGTATCAACCGACAGCGGCTGAAGATAACGTATTTCCGAATTAGCTTGTGCCATGATTATTCCTCCACTTTTTCTACAGGTTTTTCAACATTTTCCTGAGCGTTCTTTCCTTTTTTCAAGGAGCGACGCTTGTCGGCATATTCCTTCGCATATTTATCGAGATGGAAGGTGAGGAAACGCATGACATGGTCGTCACGCAGATAGGCTGTATCCAGCTTCTTAACGATTGTTGGGTCGGCATCGAACTCTATGAGGACATAATAGCCCGATGTTTTCTTTTGGATGGGATAGGCAAGATTGCGCAGTCCCCACTCCTCGACATTCACGATAGTAGCGCCGTTGTCGGTCAGAACCTTCGTGAACTTTTCTGCCGCTTCCTTCATCTGGACGTCAGACAAAACGGGAGTTAAAATGAAAACGGTCTCGTAATGGTTCATTTGTTTGAAATGTTGATTAATGTTATAGTGGTCAAAAAACCGCCGCAAAGATAATTCATTGCGACGGTTCTACAAAATTTATTTTTAATGTTGTTACGTTGTCAGGTTGTCCTTTGTTAATGGAGACCCTAAGGACCTTACATTAAAGTTGCCGAAGGCTACTCCAGTTAAGTACGCTTGAGTGAACGGATAGCTCTTATCCTATCAGCCCGAACCAAGAACTAGGAGCTACGAACTCAAAACACCGGCGCCCTGTGGGCATAAACCCATTCAAGCGTGTAGTCTTCATCGTCGCAAGTCGCACCTGTCAACATCGCCCTGATGGCATCCTGAGAATTATTCAGAATCGTTCCGTTGTCATGACTGAATAGTCCGAAGGCGTTCTCTCTCGATCCAACAGCTCCATTATCCCAATAGATTGTTGCCACTCCGGCTTCGCGGGCTGCTTTGGTCACATATTCCAGATAATAGTTACGGAAGGCTTTGCCACGGGGTGTCCCTTGGTTAGGAGGCCCCATCTCACCAATATAGACCGGGACATTATTCTCCACCCATTTATCAGTCAACTTCCTGAATTGCGACCTCACATAGTCTTCATCAGCTATCCAACCGCCTTTCTTGGAATTGTCACCGGTGTGACCCCAATCGGTAACTTTCGAATTCAAACCAAAATCATTGGGCTCATAGAAATGGACAGCAACCATCACCTTTCCAGCATCATCAGAAGGGAGGACCATGCTTCCATCGGTCGCAAAATCTATGTTTGTCACATAGCTTGGGACGCCAAGCCAACGGGTAGCATTGTTGCCGCCGACAAGTCGAACTGCATCAACAAAAGCCTGATTCCATTCGTTGAGACATGCATATTGTTTGCCGCCGTCGTTTCGGTTGGAACCCCAACCCCAGCCGCCATCGTGAATTTCATTGAACGCCTCCAACATGAGGAAATCGCCTTTGTCTTTGAGAGCCTCGGCAATCTGGGACCAGACCGCCTTGATTTCAGCGACAGTCGATTCCTGTTTCGATTCGTTAAGCGCACAGTTCTTTATATCAAGCCAATAATTGGAATCAGCGCCATCGTGATGGATATTAACAATTGCGTTAAGTCCGGCGTTCTCAACCATACCAACAATCTCAACCACACGTCCAAGCCAAGCTTCATCAATCTTATATTGCGGTGCAGTTCCAATATGGCCAAGCCATGTGACCGGAATGCGAACGGTTGAAAAACCTTGTTCTTTCAGGACATTGAACAACTGCTGGTTCGCAACCTTGTTCCCCCATGCAGTTTCGCTAGAAACACCGTTGTTAAAAGCATCCATCTGGTTTCCAAGATTCCATCCCATACCCATTGAAAGTGCAACTTCTCTTGCAGTCGAGCCCGATATGGAGGCTGGCTTAGTGCTGATCGACGGACCGAATTCCTCTTCATCTCCGTTGTCATCATCATCGTCGGGAACCGGTTCTTCTTGTTTCGGAGTCCCCTTCTGATTGACAGTAACGGTCAACGACAGGGAGGAGACAGTAAGGGTGAGGTGACCGCTACGGGCCATCTCGCCAGAGTTTGCTTCAACAGTGACATTGATGCGACTGACATTGTTAAGCGACGACGGCTGTGTTGCCGTGGCAGTGAGCCATGCGGCATCACTGTTGACTTGGGGAGTCGACGAAGCAACCACCGAGAAGGAGGATGTTCCGGAACTATAGTCTACTTCCATATTATTGCCCGAATCAAGCCCGGAAGCGATTTCCAATTTAGCCGAAGGTTGCTTATCGTCGTCACTGCTACATGACACCAGAAACAGGATTGCTGTGGAAAAGAATAACCTGCCTAAGATATTTTTCATTTAGACGTTGTTAAAGTTGTTATGTTGTTGGATAAATTAACTTAAAACTAAACGGCATAAAATATATTTGACTTTGATCATTCAAATACCGGAGCGTTGTCATAAATAACCTGGAGAGTGTAGGCGGGATCGTCATTATTCATTCCTTTAATCAACGCTTCAATGGCTTTTTCATTTTCTTCAGTATATTCGCCTGTGGAGTGATTGAACAATCCGAACTTATCATTACCGTATCCGATGTAACCGTTATCCCAATACATTGTACCTAAACCGGCTTCGCGAGCAGCTTTGTTGACATATTCAAGATAATAGTTGCGGAATGCCTTTCCCCTTTCGGTTTCCTGACCGGCGCATCCCCATTCACCTACATAGACAGGAATTCCTTTGCTGACATATTTATCATTCAATTTCCGGAACTGAGACACGACATATTCCTCATCCTGGTTCTGTTGTGAGGCCTTAAGAGCAGGGTCACCGGTGTGACCCCAATCGGAAACCTTAGCAGTCAAAGAGAAGTCATTGGGATCATAGAAATGCACTGCCAGCATCACTTTGTTTGCATCATCCTTGGGAATAAGGGTAAAGTCACCTAAAGCCAGGTCTATATTAGTCACATAGGAAGGAACGCTAAGCCAGCGGGTGGAATTGTTACCGCCGGTCGCACGAACTGCATCAACGAAGGTCTGATTCCAACTGTTGAGGGCAGCATATTGCTTGCCTCCATCGGTACGATTGGCTCCCCAGCCCCAACCACCATCGTGGATTTCATTGAAGGCCTCAAATACGAGGAAATCGCCCTTGTCTTTAAGAGCCTCAGCTATCTGTGACCAAACTGCAGCTACTTCAGCTTTAACCTCTTCGTTTTTAAGGCTATCTAAAGCAGCGCCCTTTATATCGAGCCAATGACGACTATCGGCCCCGTCGTGGTGAATATTCAAGACGACATTCAATCCGGCATTTTCAGCCATACCAACCACTTCCCTTACGCGATTCAAACGAACGGTGTCGAGTTGATATTCCGGAGCCTCACCAATGTGACCAAGCCAGGTAACCGGAATTCTGACAGTAGAGAAACCCTTTACCTTCAAAGAATCGAACAACGCCTGAGTAGCAAGACCATTTCCCCATGATATTTCATCGGCAACACCATCCTTAAAGGCATCCAACTGATTTCCCAGATTCCATCCGGCTCCAAGGGAACGACCGACCTCAGCCGCAGTGGAACCATTAACACCAGTGGGCTGAACCTCTTCAACCGCTTCGTTTTTCTTACTTTGACAGCCAATCAAGGCAACACAAACAAAAATGCAAGATAATAATTTCTTCATTGATTCTGATATATAAGAGTATTGATTTTCCGTTAATTAGAATTCAAATTTACAAAATAATTCCCGAGTTTCAAAGGCTGCCCTTACATCGTGCACTCGTAAAATTGCGGCTCCCTGCAGCAGAGAGATTGCATTCAATGCAGTCGTTCCATTGAGAGCTTCAGAAGGATCTACTTCTAAGATTTTAGTTATCAGCGATTTCCTTGATAAGCCAACCAAAACAGGCAGATCAAGAACTTGACAAATCAAATTAATGTTTTTCAATAAACGATAGTTATCATTAAGTGATTTTGAAAAGCCGACTCCCGGATCGACAATGATATCGGAAACGCCTGCCATTCTCAATCGAATAATTTTCTGAGAGAAAAACTGAAGAGTCTCGGCCGTTATATCATCACTGTCATTCTCCTTTGACACATTTTCAATTCCTTCAGATGCAGTCAGAACATAGGGAACCTTAAGTTTTGCAATCGTTTCAAACATATCTTCGGAACCCATTCCGCCACTTATATCGTTGACGATAGAAGCTCCATTTTCGATAGCACTCTCAGCAACCGAGGACCGAAAAGTATCGACTGATGTCATGATTTCGCGATCCAGGCACCTTACTATCTCAAGTCCCTTAAGGACGCCATTGAGTTCCTTCTCCTCAGTAACGGCCAAAGAACCGGGACGTGTTGAACAAGCGCCGATATCAATAATATCGACCCCTTCCTCCAACATCAATGCGGCCTTTTTTTTGATCTCATCGGACGACATGGTGCGCGAAGCTGAATAGAATGAATCGTCGGTCACGTTGAGAATACCCATGATCAACGGTCGATCGAAGACTTTCAGCTTCCCGCCAATATTCAGTGAAAAAGGTTTCATTGCATAATTTAAAAAGACGGGATGCGTTGCCACATCCCGTCAAAGTATAATTTTATGTGTGAGCTAACAATTAAAGATTGCGTGCATCAAGTTCCTCGTCAACCGGAATGTCGGTATTAACGTTCTTCGATCCAATCAAGCTATAGAACAAGAGGTAGCCGAGCATACCGACAACCAGCCAATAACTGCTCATATAACCGACAGCACCGGCGAATAGTTGTTGGAGAAGAGGCATGATACCTCCACCGACAACCATCATCATGAAGATACCCGATGCCTGGGCTGTGTACTTGCCGATTCCTTCGACCGCCAGGTTGAAGATTGCCCCCCACATGACCGACGTGCACAAACCGCAAAGTATCAAAAGATAAGCGCTGATTGGCACTGCGACATTACCAGTAGCGACAAATTCGGGAACCGGGAAGGTTACCGACTTAGGAATCAGAATGGCAGCTACAATCAGGCCAATTGCCAAACAAGAGACAAATATCATTTGGGCACGAGCCGAAACCGAACCTGAAATAACGCTTGACAGCAAACGACCAACGAGCATCAACAGCCAGTAGATAGCCACGATGGCTCCGGCGATGGTCGACGGATCGCATGATTCGGGTAAGCCTGCACCTCTAACTCCGGTATCGGCAAGGTAGAAGTTCAAAGTTCCGGGTATACCGATCTCGATACCAACATAGAAGAATATGCCGACGACTCCAAGAACAGTGTGACGGAAGTTCCATGGCGAGTGGGAATATTTCTTCTTTGGAGCACCATTCTTTGATAGATTCGGTTCAGGAATGGGAACAAACGAAATGATGATGAACGCCAAAGCGAAGATTCCCATTGCAATCCACAGCAGAACAGCAACATCGCTCATGCTGGTAGACGGAGTGAGAACACCAATCAATGCTCCGACAAAGAACGGAGTCAAGGTTCCTGAAAGAGAATTCAGGGCACCACCGGTTTGAATCAGCTGATTACCACGGTTACCGCCGCCACCGAGAAGGTTGAGCATCGGGTTAACCACAGTGTTCAGCATGCAGACACAGAAACCGCAAACAAACGCACCGGCCAAATAGAATGAGAAACGAAGCCAAGTATCGGTGTCGGATCCAACAATCGAGGATAGCCACTGGATGAAAAGACCAACGATACCGACGCCTATAGCCCAAAGGGCCGTTTTCTTATAACCTATTTTCACAAGCAGGTTACCTGCCGGAATACCCATGAAGAGATAAGCCAGGAAGTTCATCATGTTTCCAAGCATCCCCAGGAATGAGTTACCTTCGAATTTATATCCCCATATCGTACCGATTGGAGCTGCAAGGTTTGTAACGAAAGCAATCATCGCGAACATGAAGAACATAGCGATAATTGCTATAAGCCGTTGATTACCCGAAGCTGTCTTAGCTGTAGTTGTCATGGCAATTTAAGATAGTAAAATGTGTTTAATGATTATCTTGGTTATAGTTATGCACCACAAAGATAGTAATTTTCGTTGACGATACAACTCATTCTTTTACACGAGCAATTCTCACGCCAGGGATTCGGCCTCTTCTCAACTGTTCACTCAAAGGATATTCGGTCAACACGACACGACCCTCGCTCATTGACGCATGCAACATGTGGGGTATACCCTTTTCGTCCTTGATTATGAAACCAAGATGGGTAACGTCCAAACCGGGTGTTTTAGTGCAGAACGCCACAATGTCGCCACTTTTGATTTTGTCCCTGACATTTTTTGCGATCGTCTTATCCCAAGGAATGTAGGAATAACGATGGTTACGATAGCCCATCTCAAAATTCTTGACTCCGGCAAGATTAGCCGAATCGGCCAGAGCGGGATATTTGTCGGCATTCCTCGACATGAAGTCTACGGTCTTGGTCTGGACCCTAGTCGTTGGAATGTCGGGGGTAATTTCGGTAACATGACCTCGTGAGGAATTATCCAACACCCAATCGCTAAAGTAATGAAGTCGTGAAGGATAGCCATCCATTTCACCACGACGGTAACGGAGCGACTCAAGGGTGGCGATGTAGTCACGCCACGACGTTCTTTTCTCGCCTGCTGTCAACGCCAAAGCGACTACTGTCTCGACAAAAGTGGTGCAATCGAGCTCGTCGAGATTCACCACCAGAAGTTCTTTGTCCTTATCCATGTCGAGAGTGTGCGCTACGTAAGGAGTGCCTTCGAACTGTCGTGCAATCGTTACTATCCTTTCATTTATGTCGGGGATTTTCTCAGCCTCGATCAGGATATTGGTTATTCTTGTAGTGTCCTTTGCAATGTTGTGGAACTGGACCTTTGACAAGGGAACTGAAGCAAATCCTGCAAAGGGAAATACAAGTGCCAGAAGTAAAAATTTAATTCTATTCATTTTTTAAGGCTTCTAATGATTGTCTTAGGGATTCAATCTTACTGAGAGCATCGGACTTCTTCTTACGTTCGCCTTCAACAACCGCAGCAGGAGCGTTGCTCACAAATCTTTCGTTGGACAATTTCTTGTCAATCATCTCAACAAAACCTGCATAATATTTTATTTCTTTTTCAAGCTTTGCGATTTCTTCTTCCTTATTTATCGAGTCACCAAGTGGAATATTGAACTTCAGGGTTCCAATCATGAAAGATGCGGCTGTCGGGTCGTTTTTACATGAACCGTTTACTTCACCAACGTTTGCAAGTTTCCTGACAACCTCAACCAACGGAACTGAATCAGCGATATCGACATCGAGGACATTAAGAGTAACAACCTCCTTCTGAGGTATATTTTTCTGGGCACGGGCCGCTCTGACTGCCGAGACAATTTCCTGAGTCAAAGCCATCTTTGCAAGAATATCAGCATCGACCATTCCGGCCTTCGGAAGGGAAGCAAGCATAATTGACTCCCCAACGCGGCGGTCGTCAAGATGCTGCCAAAGCTCCTCGGAGATGAAAGGCATGAAGGGATGAATCAGTCGCAACAAAGCATCGAAATTGGACAATGCTTCCTTTACTGTAGAATGGTCGGCCTTGGCACCCCATGCAGGTTTTATCATCTCAAGATACCACCCCGAGAAATCGTCCCAGAAAAGCTTATATATCGAAACAAGAGCCTCAGAGAGACGGAACTTTGAGAAAAGGTCCTCTATCTCGACTATAGTCTCATCTAAGCGTGCCCGGAACCATTTCCCGGCAATGCGAGAAATTTCGGGTTGTTCCAATGCCTCGTCAATTTCCCATCCTTTAATAAGGCGGAATGCATTCCAAATCTTATTACAGAAATTTCGACCGGTTTCACAAAGCTTTTCATCGAACATAATATCATTGCCAGCCGGCGCAGAGAGAAGCATACCCATTCTAACGCCATCGGCACCAAATCGTTCAATCAACTCTAATGGATCAGGAGAGTTTCCAAGCTGTTTCGACATCTTTCGCCCGATTTTATCACGCACAATACCGGTGAAATAAACATTTTTGAAAGGTTTGTCTCCCATGAACTCATAGCCGGCGATAATCATTCGTGCGACCCAGAAGAAAATAATGTCGGGGCCTGTCACAAGATCACTGGTGGGATAATAATATTTGATTTCTTCGTTTCCGGGATCCATTATGCCATCGAAGAGAGAGATTGGCCACAACCATGAACTGAACCACGTGTCAAGGCAATCGTCGTCGGGACGCAGGTCGGTCATTTCAAGAGAAGGATTTCCGGTTTTCTCGCGAGCGAGCTTGAGAGCCATCTCGGGATTTTCCGCAACCACATATCCTCCTTCGGGTAGGAAATAAGCAGGAATTCTGTGTCCCCACCACAGTTGGCGGCTAATACACCAGTCTTTTGTGTCGGTCATCCAATGACGATAGGTGTTCTTGAATTTCGGAGGGAAGAAGCTAACATCGTCGTCCATTACAGCCTTCAACGCCGGTTTCGTCAATTCATCCATTTTCAAGAACCATTGCATCGACAATTTCGGTTCAATGACGACTTTTGTTCTTTCACTATAGCCGACTTTATTGTCGTAGTCCTCAATCTTTTCAACGAGACCTTTCTCATTAAGGTCTACAATGATTTCCTTTCGAACCTCGAAACGATCATGACCTACATACATTCCACCGGCTTCGGAAATGGTTCCGTCGTCGTTGAAAATGTCAATCGAGGGCAAATTATATTTCTCGCCCAGCATATAGTCGTTGACGTCATGGGCAGGTGTCACTTTCAAACATCCTGTTCCGAAATCCATCTCCACATAGGAATCCTGAATCACAGGAACAGAGCGTCCGACCAGAGGCACGATAACTTTCTTTCCTTTCAACCATTGGTAACGTTCGTCGGCAGGATTGACACAAACCGCTGTATCGCCCAAAATCGTTTCGGGACGTGTTGTTGCAATCACGATGTAGCGGTTTTCGGGATCATTCTCAATATAATATCTTAGATGATAGAGCTTCGAATGTTCATCCTGATAGATTACCTCTTCATCGCTGAGAGCAGTCTTGGCCGAAGGATCCCAGTTTACCATCCGAACGCCACGATATATCAGTCCTTTGTTGTAAAGATCGACGAATACTTTTATGACGCTCTCGCTTCTTCGAGGGTCCATTGTAAACGCGGTTCGACTCCAGTCACATGAGGCTCCAAGCTTCCTCAGCTGCTGAAGAATAATTCCTCCATGTTTCTCGGTCCATTCCCATGCATGTTTGAGGAATTCTTCTCGCGTCAAGTCACTTTTCTTTATTCCAATCGACGCCAGCTTTGCCACCACCTTGGCCTCGGTTGCAATTGATGCATGGTCGGTTCCGGGAACCCAAAGGGCATTCTTGCCACTCATTCGTGCGCGACGAACCAGAATATCCTGGATGGTGTTGTTCAACATGTGACCCATGTGAAGCACTCCTGTCACGTTTGGTGGCGGAATCACTATCGTGTAGGGTTCACGGGAATCGGGCACCGATTTGAATAATTGATGCTCCATCCAGTAGGCATACCATTTATCTTCTACTTCCGACGGATCATATTTTGTGGCAAGTTCATTCATTGATCTAATATCAAAATTGTGACTTTTTATAACAGCCGACAAATTTACTAAAAAATCTAAAAATAAGGGACAGCCTTTGGCCGTCCCTTACAACTAATTTTAATTTTAAAGAAGTCGAAATATTTTTATTGAATCTCCTTTTCCCAAACAGTCTTTTTTTCTGGCTTAAATCTGAATATCTTGACTCCAGCTTGGCCAAAAGCAACAGTAATAATTCGTTCACGTGGTTCAAAACTTTCACCGACTCTTGGAGCCTTTCTTACGTGGATATAATTAGCGGAAGAGGCAACATCATTACCATCTGCATCAACAGATGGGACATTATAAGTAGCAACAACTTCCATGGTTCGACGATGGAGAATGGTCAATTTTGCACCATTTGCTACATATACAAAACCATCATGACCATTTTCAAATTCAGGTTTATCAGTATACACAAAGTTAACTGGGCGGTTGTCGAACTTCATTACACCTTCGTAATCCCTAGATGTGTTGCAGCCTTTAAACTTATAATATATACCATTAGTACCTAAAGGAACATAGTATTCATAATCCTCTATTACACAAAATGCATTTTTACCATCAATTGGTGTAATTACCTCGGGTAATTCAAATTGCTTTGGATATTCAAGAATATTAAGATCTTTGGAGTCATAGTAGGTCGTCCAAGGAGAAACGGGATTTATCAGCCCTAGGAAAGTATCTTTCCCTGTTGTTGCAACTTGAAATTGTGCGACATTAGCCTTACTACTTGAAGTATAGGATTCAGCTTTATTATCTTCTGAAAGATACAAGAAATTCATCATCGAACCAACTCTTGGTGTATTATATACAAACTTTGTTGAGCCCGGAGTGGGAACGAAATAAATGGTTTCATCATTATTCAAGACAGGCTCAAAAAGATTTTCGTCATTCGCATATAGAACAGCAATACCTTTGCGAGTCGCAACATAATAATGTGGATAATCCACCACTCTAACTACACCATTTCCATCCCTCGCATCTTCTTTTCCAAGTGATTGATTAGTAACTCCATCAAGTATCTTATTTCCTGTGTATATTGTAGAATAATCGATGGTGTTTTCTTTAAAATTTAGCTTTGATATAATAGCAGCCGTTTTATTACCGTTACCATTTTTTACTGGCTCTGATTTATGTCCAACGGCAACTATTCTGTTAGAAATATTATCAAAATATAGATGATTGAAATCGAAATCCAATTCTGAAGGATTAGCCGACATATAGATATTATCAAGGTCAACCTCCATGGATTCGTCCTCCCCTTTTAAATCAAACACTTCTATAAAACCTGACGTCTCATCATTCTCGGAAGTGTTATAATTGTTACCTTGCATGTGGTAGGTAACATAATATTTACCATCCGACTCATTGTAAAAAACTGAAGAAGCTGAGAGATAGCGTCCTTGTTTTACAAATTGAGATATTTTTCCATCTTTGGAAGGATTCTGAATGGAGGCAATTAAACGAAGTTCACCTGCTCCAAGTTCATTATCAGATCGTGAAATAACTGAATAATCTACCCTACTCTGATCTCCATCAAAACTTCTCAAATTGGCTCGTGACAATGGTGTTACTTCTTCAGATGGAATGGATGGAGTTACATCGTCAGGGA
>JAFLTL010000032.1 GCA_022510505.1 Muribaculaceae bacterium
TATATGTGAAGATATATCCTCAATTAGAGGAATTATTGAAAGGAGCTGAAATCGGGAAACCATATCAAGGGGCAAAAGACCATTACATTCTTGATGAGACTAATCCAACTTTAATAAGAAAGGTACTTTCACTTATTTGGGATATTTTACCTGAGCCAAAAAGAAAATAAAATGGCCCCGCAACATTATTCTTCGAAAATAGACTGGTGGATTATAGCAGTTTTGGCTGCAATCTTCATTTTTGTAGTTTCAGCCCTTTTATGGGTTGGAATTGAATGGTATGTTGTGCTGACTATTGGCGCTGTTTTGCTGGGGTTTATTGGACTTTCCTGTACCGAGGTTCGTTATGTCATAGACGATGATAATCTTGGAGTAAGATCCTACATTAAATGGGAGTGGTATCCTATTGAAAACATCAAAGAGGTCAGAAAAGTGACAAGTCTATTGGCTGCTCCGGCAATGTCATTTACGAGAGTTAAAATCAAATTTCAACGCGGAACAACCAAACTTGCCTATCCACTTGAAATATCTCCTAAAGACAGGGACGTTTTTATTCAAGACTTGTTAAAAATTAATCCCAATATAAAGGTTATTCATTAAACATCTGAAAAAAAAATTGTTCCGGTGTCTAAAATGCTTTTATTATGAATGTTGAAGAATTAAGAGAATTTTGTCTGTCATTACCCCTAGTTCAGGAAAACAGCCCGTGGACTGAACCTCAATACAGCAATCTTATAACCTTCACAATCGGAGGAAAATGGTTCTGTCTTTTTGACCCCGACAAGAGATTTATAGATGTAAAATCGACACCTGAAAAAATTCCGGATCTATTATCTCGTTTTAACGGCTTCTTTCCGGCATGGCATATGAATAAAAAACATTGGATTGGAATAACCTTGGAATCCGATGTGTCTGATTCATTGATTAAAGAACTTTTGAAAGACGCTTACAATTTGGTAAAGACCCGCCTCCCAAAGAATAAAAATCTTAATCTATAGTTATTTTTCTAATTAAGCTTTGCCAATTTAGATGTAAAGTACAGTAAATTCTTATATTATACCATTTGGGGTACAGATCCGTTATAATTATATTGATTTATACCCGATATGGATTATTTTGTGGAACTGGAACATCAATTAACAGAGTTTTTAAGTTCTACAAATATATAATGAAAATAGACGTATATCTATTTACTAACAATTGAAATTAAAAACATCAAAGGGTAGGAGTCGTAATCGCTTGAATATTTGTATCTTTGGGAAGCTAATAAAAAACTTCCATGGATATATTCGGACTCTTTAAAAATATTTCACCCTTCGTCAAGCCCTATCGTTCGCTGGTGATAATAACCCTTATCCTGACTTTGATAAGTTCCCTGATGCTTCAGGTCAATGCAATTGTGCTTGACAAAGCTGTTGATGCAATAAACGCACTTTTAGGCACCGATTTCACCTGGCATCAGGCCGCAAGAATTCTGACCATAATATCGGTAGTTCTTCTTGGGAAGGAGGTTGTGTTGACCGGCGTGACTTTCGGACAAAATTATTTCGGCGAAAAGATGCGCATATATGTCTCCCGCGATCTTTCTCAAAGTGTGATAGACAAAGTTTTGTCGTTCAAAATGGCCTATTTCTCATCGGAGGATAACGCCACAGGAAAGGTACAGGCAAGAATTGACCAAGGTGTCAGTAGCATCTCCCGAACCGTCCAGAACTTCTTTATCGACCTTCTGCCTTTGTTCACCAGCGCTTTGCTTGCACTCATCCTGATGTTTGCGGCAAATTTCTATGTGGGTCTGGTTGGATTGAGTGTCGTTCCGGTTTATTTCTGGATTACATGGCGACAGGCTCGGCGTTTGAAAGGATGGCGCCGCGAGATGCGTTCCTATCGTGAATCCAAAAGCCAGGGAATAAAGAATATTGTCGACTCCATCAATGTTATTAAATCCTTTAATCGTGAGATTATAGAATCCAAAAAGCAGCTCGAACTACAGAATCAGGTTACCGACAATCAACTTAAAACACGTCAGGTTAGTTTTTATTATGCGGGAGTCAAAAGTTTCGTGAAGCAAATCGGCACTGTGTTAATAATTATCCTGACATCTTATCTTGTCCTAATAGAGTATCCCGGAATGACAATCGGTAAGATTATGTATCATGTAATGTTGTTCGGAATCGTCATATCTCCTATAACTCAGCTTCAACGAATTTTTGATGATGTCAACGATGCTCTGATTTATGCCGAAGGCTTTTTTGACATACTGAACTGTAACGATCAGATTGAACCGAGTGGCACTTATCGGCCCGAGAAAATCCGAGGAAAATTTGAGATGAAGGATGTCGACTTCTCCTATCCCAATGGGAACAAGGCGCTGACCGACGTCAATCTGACGATTGAGCCCGATGTGATAACGGCATTGGTAGGTCTCTCCGGAGCCGGAAAGAGCACCGTTGTTAACCTTCTGGATAAATTCTACGAACCTCAGTCGGGCACAATTCTTCTCGATGGAGTCGACCTTCGCGAATATGACACTCAGTATCTCCGCGACAACATCGGACTTGTTCTGCAAAAGAATCACATTTTCGACGGAACTATTGAAGAAAATATTCGATATGGTAAACCCGATGCAACACATGAAGAGATAGTGGAGGCTGCCAAGAAATCCTATATCTATGATCAGATAATGGAACTGCCCAATCAGTTTGAAAGTAAAGCTTCTGATTTATCAGGGGGGCAACAACAGCGCATTGCCATCGCCCGAATGTTCCTGAAGAACCCGCCCATTATCTTCCTCGACGAACCAACTGCAAGCCTCGATGCAATCGCCACCGAACAAATCAAAAACAGCATAGATGCCATCAAGAAGGATCGAACTGTCATAATCATCTCCCATAATATCTCGCAGATAATTGACAGTGATATGATTTATGCCTTGCAGCACGGTCGCGTCGAAGAATCGGGCAATCCCGATGAGATCTATAAGAAAGGCGGCATTTATAAGGACATCATTGACGCTTCGGCCCGCAGTCTCAATATTGGTAAGATTGCGAAGACTCTCGAATCCTCAACTTCCTAAAGATTCTCCTCAAATAATAATCCAGGGATTATTTAGCGAAAAGGAAATGAAAAGGATGGTCTGATTTGACAAAATCTGAGGTTACATTCCCCTCAAAATTGTTTACATCGGTCAATTTCAATACTCTTTCGCCTGAATTTTTAGAGAAATCAATGTCATTCAGATTAACGTGCATCCCTACCATAGGAACCGTGAATTCGAAATAATACACTTTATTTTTCTGGTCACACACGCTTCTCCATCTAGTAGATGAGATATGTGGACTGTCGGGTGTTGATATTCCGTAGGGAACCGAAACGTTTCTTATCACTGAGAAAACCGTCGGGATGGCAATTGCGGGATCTGATGTCTGGGTAACAGCATTAATATAAAAAGAAGCTCTGGCAAACCTGTCCGACGAACGGTTAGTTCCCGGCAACATATTAAGACCACCGACCTGTTTCCAGTAATCGTTTACTGCAAGCTGAAGATTATAGGCCGGAGAATTGGTCAGGACCTGATATTCCTTGCCTTCATATATTGAAACATGTCCGTCAAGATATTCTATAATCGCGCTGTTTCCTGTTGAATCAGAAATCGCTAGATGCAATCTCGACTTTATGCCGTTGGGTAAATCGGGCGCATCAATTCGGAATTTGTCATTTTTCAGTTCATTGACAGCTTCTTCAACGGTAGAAAAATTGTCAAGAACATATTGTGTCCATATACTTAATCCCATAACCGGTCGAACATCATTCTCGGTTTCATAAACCGATTCCGGCAGAAACAAGAGATTGGCAACAAGCCCCTTTTCATTCATGCCGTCACAGATTCCTATATCGTAACCGGCTGCCACTACCGAACCATATTTGGATGTCCATTCAATGGTTTCAGCCGATTCCGCGCCTCTTCTCTCAAGTCCACGAGGGAAGATGTACAGATTTGTTTGAGGATTCTCTTTCCAGTCCATTGTCCTCGCTGTGGCAATCATGCCATCAGGACCTTCATAAACTACGCGTGTGCATGCTTCGGATGTCTGGTAGAAACCTATTGCTGCCAATAGGCTGGTAACTACAGTGAATTTATTGATCATATATTTAATTTGGAAATTAACGTAATCTTAACAATTACTTCTTACCATTTGTTCATGTCATAAATTCAGATCCCCTAATTATGTCTATTTACAGACTATCGCCGAAGTCCTCGCGGAACTTAGCTACCAAGTCCTCCTGCCAGTGGCCGATCTCATTCATGCGAACGAAGATAAATCTTAGAACCTTCGGAAACCGACATTCATCTCTTTTGTGTAATTTTGTAAGTGATCAATTAGAGAGTACCATGAAAAATATAATCCTATTTTTGTTAATTACAATCGGTGTCCTCAACGTCAGCAGTGCGATTATTATAGACGGGCGTCTGGATAATTCCCGGATTTTCCCCGGAACCGTTCATGCCTATAAGATTTCAATTCCCGAGGAATATAATCCCGAGGAAGGCGCATGTCTCTATGTCGGACTCGACGGTATCTTGTGCAATGCTCCTAACGTAATCGATACCTTGATTGCCGAGAAAGCCATACCTGTCACAATTGGGGTTTATCTGAACCCGGGGATTGTTTACAGCCCCGACGATTCTACAATTCTCAGGTATAACCGCAGCTATGAATTTGACTCCACGACCGACCTCCTGGCGGCTTTCATTGAAGAAGAACTGCTTCCCGATGTCATGAAGCATACAACTCCCGAGGGTCAGAAAATAAAACTCAAAACCGGAGGGCAAAATGCCGCAATCTTTGGATTAAGCAGTGGAGGAATAGCGGCGTTCAATGTTGCATGGCAACGTCCCGATCTATTCTCACGTGTATTCGCTGGTTGTGGTACGTTCGTCCCCATGCGGGGTGGAAATCAGTTAGAGGCCATTGTCCGCAAACATGAACCCAAACCTCTCAGAATATTTCTTCAGGATGGTTACTCCGACACCTGGAATCCAATATTCGGCAGTTGGTATGAACACAATCGCATGTTAGCATCTGCATTGGAATTTGCAGGCTACGACTGTGACTTTGACTGGGCCGAAGGAGGACACAGTGTGGCAAGGTCATCAAAAATTTTCAAGGATGTCATGAAATGGCTTTGGAGAGACTATCCACAACCAATTGAAAAAGGGGAGACCCGGAATAATTTCCTGCATCCGTTATTGGACCTTAAGAATAGCGACTGGCAACAGATAAAGGGAAATTACCGTCCTGTGATGGTTCATGACGGAGTGTTCAATGCCGATACAACATTATATGTGACTAGAGAACCCGGTACCGACTATTTATTGCAATACACAGTAGATCCCATAACTAAAAATCTTTCCAACGGTGAAAGATTCTATTGTCTTCATTCCTATGACAATGTCACACTTTCCAAACCGTCATTCACTTTCGACAGTCTTGGCAACTTATGGACACTCACCGAGGCAGGCATTCAGATTCTCGATCAAAACGGACGCGTCAGAGGAATTCTTGATTTACCCGCTAACATTAACAAATCATGCCTCGAGAATTATCAGATAATTCTCGATGATGGAGTACTTAATTTGATAACTCCCGATGCTCTATATTTCCGTAATCTAAACGTTAAACCGGCTGTCTCAGGCCTTACACCACCTTCTCAAGGTCAGGCATAAAAATAGACAGGGTAATTACCCTGTCTATTTTCTATGATTCAGTGAAGCAAATATCTTGATCTCTATTCATTCAAGCACTGAAAGGATTTTTGAGGCAATCTGGTCGGCCAAAAGTCCGTTTTCATTTTCCAAATCCTTGCTGCGATAACGGTTCTCAAACTTTTTGGCTAGACCGAAATTTAGCACCTTCATCTCGGATGACCCAAGATATGAGGATATTTTTTCGCCAAATCCGCCTTCTAAAGAGCCGTCTTCGATGGTCGCAACAACTGTGTGATCTGATTTAAGTGAATCGAGAAGTTCCTTGTCGATGCCCGATATAAATCGAGGATTTATAAGAGTGGCGTCAATTCCTTTCTGGGCGAGGAGATTTGAAACTTCCTTGCCTCGAATATAGAAGTCTCCCACAGCAATTATCGCTACTTTCGACCCTTTATGCATTATTTTGAACCGGTTTATGTCGGAATAGTCTGTATCAACGTCTCCATCGGCATGTTCAAAAGAGAAGGTGGGAACACGAAGTGCTACTTTAAATTCGTTTTGGGTCAAACCCCATTCAAGCATTGCTTGATATTCTTCAACATTGGTAGGTGCCAGATATACTATATTTGGCATGGATGTTATGAAGGGGATATCCCAAAATCCTAGATGTGTCTCATCGTTAATTCCTCTGATACCGGTACATAATACAGGCATCAATGCCGGAGAATCATCCATTGCCCAGTCCTCTATGAGTTGGTCATAGGCTCGTTGCATGAATGTGGCTGTAACAGGATATATAACCTTAGCGCCACCTCTTGCCGCCCCTGCCATAACTGAAACCGCTGTCTGTTCGGCTATGTCAACATCAATATAGTGCTCGCCTGCAATTTTCCGCTCTTTTTCCATAAATCCGAATTCTTCAGGTGTAGCCGACGAGATTATTAATAATCTCGGTTCCTCCTGACATTTGCGAAGTAGAAAATCACGAAGCACGGTGCCATAATCGGCTGAATTCGAACCGTCTTTCAAATTCCCTGTTGCAATGTCGAAAGGATTATGGGAGTGCCATTCCTCACGGAATTCTTCGGCCGGAACATATCCTTCTCCCTTCTGGGTGTTCACATGAACAATAATTGGTCGCTTGGAATCCTTTACCTTTTCAAGGGCCTCAATACATGTGCGCATGTCATTTCCTTCAGCCACATACACATAGTCCCAACCGAACGCCTTGAAAATATTAGGTTCGGCAGTTCCATTCGTTTCCCTTAACTTCTGAAGCCCCTTATACATGGATCCATAATTTGGAGCTATGGCCATTTGATTGTCGTTGACTATAACGATAAAATTACCCTTCACGTATCCTCCGACATTAAGTCCTTCCATAGCTTCACCTCCACTCAGTGAACCGTCACCGATAAGATCGACTATCCGATAATCCTCGCCGGTCAGTTCTCTTGCTTTGGCTAACCCCGTACACAGCGATATGGATGGAGATGTGTGTCCAGCATAAAATATGTCATATTCAGGTGACTCGGGAGGGAATGTGTATTCATCTACATTGTAGAAATCATCGGGATTAAGATAACCGTCGGCTCTTCCGGTCAACATCTTATGAGCGAATGCTTGATGTGAAACATCAAACACTAGTTTGTCTTTCGGCGCATCAAAAACATAGTGCATTGCTGTTATAATCTCCACTGCACCAAGATTGGGTGCCACGTGACCTCCGATATTGGATGTCCTGAATAATACAGCCTGTCGCATTTGCGACGCAAGGTCCTCCAGCTCGGCAATTGACAGCCCTTTGATGTCGGCCGGTGATTTTATGTCGTTGAGTTTCATAGTGTTGTTTTTAAAATAAAACGCTTGAAACTCTTTGTTGGTTCATGCTAATATTTTGTTATTATTGTTTTTAACCTATGTTTAATCTTAATTAATATTTTGGCGAAAAACCATATCTCTTTTCCAAGATTTAATTTATTTATAGTAGTGAATAAAATGTCTTTAGTTAATGTTAATTCTTTCAGTTTAGTTTCTATGTCTCGCGCTTCTTTTTGATTGCCTTGAAGGACTTTCAACTTAAATTGACTCTGAAGTGTACCAATCAATGTTTTTCTTCCTTCTTCATTTTTTAGATAGTCTTCATGAAATTTCTCTAGTTTATAATCGATTGCTTTTATCTTGTTGATCAATGCAGTGTCTGATGTTAGGTTGAGTTCTTTTGTGACACAATCATTGCGGTTTCGATCTATTATTGCTATCACATCTTTGAAATACATGATATCCTTTGCTGTTTTATAATAATTTAGGAATGTTATCCCCTCGTGAATCCTCAAATCATTCAAAAAAGGTTCATCTAATGCATGCTTTCTGAGAAAAAAATGTACAAAATCACCTGTAATCTTTTCATAAAAAAAATCTTCGAAGTGTAGAATATGTCCTTGTTTAAGGTGTTCCCTTTTAGATAGTGACCAGTTTACTTCAAATAAAAAATGAGTTATTTGAACGTTACCTTTAATTCTTGAAATGATTGTCTCGATTGCATTGGGAACTAGTTCGTCATCACTGTCGATAAATATAATCCAATCTCCATGAGCATTAGATATGGCGTGATTCCTTGCTGCGTTTGGGCCTCTATTGTTTTCGAAATGATAAGTGCGGACATAAGGATGTGAATCCGCATACTCTTCTATCAAGAATTTTGTATTATCAAATGACCCATCATCCACTACAATATGTTCCAATTCCCAGTTTTCAGGTATAATTTGTTTGGCAACGCTATCCAGACATTTTAAAATGCAGTCACTTCTATTGAAAACAGGTGTAATTACTGAAATCTTATTTTTCATTGCGAGTTAATATACAAATCTTTTTTAGACTTTGTGATGATAAGAGGTACCACAACAAGAACCAAAGTTAAAATAATAGTTACGATTAATTTTATAAAGGGATTCTCAACATAAGAAGACATATATTGGACAAATATATAGACGATTGATATGAAAATTATTGACCTCAAAGACTTTAGGGTAATTCCTGTGATGTTAATTTCCGGAATATAGAGGTGAATATAGCGGAGAGCATTAAACCAAAGAACAAAGATAAGAATGAAGTTTAACACATAGGTGAAATAGGCCTCAAGCTCTAAATAATAAAAAAGTAGATAGGAAATTATCGGAGTCAAAAGATGAAGGATCCCGTTGGTGATGCTCAAACCTTTGATTTTGCCCGTTGCTTGTACCACACAATTGGATATTGTTGTAAGTGATGCGGCAAAAGCTGCCAATAAAGCAAACTCGCAAAATTGAGCTGTTTCGATCGGCACTTCTCCAAGCCAGAGAAAGAGAACATACCTTATGTTTATAAGAAGTGGAATCAAGAATAGACTCATCAGCAAGATGATATAATTATTCCCCCAAATTATCAGTTCCTCAACCTTTTTAAGGTTTCTGACAGAATATTCTTTAATAATCTGAGGTCTCACGACCTGAGCTGTGTTGCTGACGAAAGAACTGACAGCACCCGAAACTTGCGCGGCAATGCCCATCGCTGTGTTTAGCATTACGCCAAAAAAGATATTAACTATCCATTGAAGACTCTGAAAGGATGCTATCCCGCAAAAATTTCCGAAAAGGTCGGCACTGACATATTTTGTCAACTCACTATATTGGGATTTGAGTGTCCGGGTCATGAAACGACATTCTCTGAAACGTGTCATGCTGTAGATCACATATCCCACACCGTTCAATAAAGTGGCTATAAAAATTACTACTGCATAAATGATTAGCTTCTCTGCCGAAAAATATTTCAACAATAAGACTCCCCCAAGTTTCAGCATTACGAAAATCAACTCGATTATCGCATAAAACCCAAATTTCTCATTTGCAACCACAGCCCCCTTGAATGGTAGTACAAGCAATGTAATTACAAATGAACACGTGGTCCACCACAGGACTATATTCGCAGCGTCAATCCGATTGGAGGGGATATCAAGCTCATTGTCTATGAACCACTTCCCAACAATTAAAATTCCAATGCCTAAAACAATCGACAGCAGGAGCTCTATTCTTACGGTTGCGTTAAAAAGCTCGGTAAGTCGTTTCTCATTCTTTTGGCCTAATTCAAATGCGAAAAAGCGTGAAATCGCACCCGACATTGAATTAGACATGAAATTAAGTGTTGCAACTACGCTTGCAACTACCGTGAAAACTCCAAAATCTTCTACACCAAGTTGTTCGAGAACAATCCTGGAAGTGTACAAGGAAATAAGAGTACCTATACCCATGCGTAGGTATAGATATAAGGTGTTTCTCCTTAGCTGTTCGTTATAAACCTGTTCAGCGGGCAAAAATAGAATTTATTAGAAAGATAAATAACGGCTTAGAAATCAAACAGTAGATTGATACTCAGATTCCAACCGTTGCCACGCATAACTGCATTCGAAACACCGGAAAATTCTTTGAACTGGTTACCGAGCCCAAAATAATATCCCGCGGTGATCTGGATGAAGTTGACAATATCTACACCGATTCCCACATGCCAGGATGGCTGAAACTTTTCTATCTCTATCCCGTTCCAATGGTTATCACCAAAGGCCCATGATAGTTCAGGACCGGTGTAAATCATCGGACTAATTAATCCACCCAATGAGGTGAGTCCAAATTTATATTTCAACCTGATTGGAACTGACAGATGATTCACAGGCAATTCCCATCTTTCCTTTGAATCATTGTCAAGCTTGGTATGTTGCCTGGAATAAGTGACAGCCAGGTCAGGTGCAAATCCATTGAGAGGAAATTGGTATTCAAGCATGAGACCGCCGTCAAACCCACTGTTGTTACTAATTGAAAAATCAGGAACATTCTTCATTGTCGTCTCATTGAAATTACCTCCCAGACGTAATCCATATCTCAGTTGGGCCGAACTGCTCTGAAAGAATGACAAACCTATTATGGTTAGGCATATAGCCAACGTGGCTGTTATGTTTTTCATGTTGATTTCTCTTTTTTGTAACTCCAATAAAATTCTTCCATATCGTTAGCAAATATAACAAATGATAAACAACTACAAACTATAAACTGTAAACTACAAACTCTTATTTGATATTTGATTGACATTTCATAATTTTGAACTTTCTAAATCAGTTATTAATAGATTATGAGTAACAAGTCAAAGACTAAAAGATTTATTCTTCCCGAAGAAGAAATACCGAAACAATGGTATAATATTCAGGCTGAAATGCCGAATAAACCGTTACCTCCTATTCACCCGGGAACCAAACAGCCTCTAAAACCCGAGGATTTATATCCGATTTTCGCTGAGGAACTGTGCCGTCAGGAATTGAATCAAACCGACCCATGGATTGATATACCGGAAGAGGTAAGAGAACATTATAAATATTATCGTTCGACACCATTGGTCAGAGCCTATGCATTGGAGAAAGCTTTGGGAACTCCTGCTCACATATATTTTAAGAACGAGAGTGTCAGCCCAATGGGTTCGCATAAGCTTAACTCAGCTATTCCGCAGGCCTATTACTGCAAGAAAGAAGGGGTGACGAACATTACCACTGAAACCGGTGCCGGACAGTGGGGTGCCTCACTTGCCTACGCTGCCCGAATGTTCGGACTTGAATCGGCGGTCTATCAGGTGAAGATAAGCTACGAGCAGAAACCCTATCGTAAGAGTATCATGGAGACTTTCGGAGCTCAGGTCACTCCATCTCCCTCAATGTCGACAAAAGCTGGAAAGGCCATATTGACGGCGACTCCAAACCATCAGGGTTCATTGGGTACTGCTATTTCTGAAGCAGTTGAACTGGCACAAACAACTCCAAATTGTAAATACACACTTGGATCGGTTCTGAGTCATGTATCGCTTCACCAAACAGTAATCGGATTAGAGGCTGAGAAACAGATGGCAATGGCGGGAGAATATCCCGATGTCGTGATAGCTTGTTTCGGTGGTGGCTCAAATTTTGGAGGTCTTGCTTTTCCGTTTATGCGTCATAACTTCACGGGAGAGAAGAAAACTCGTTTTATTGCTGCCGAACCTTCCTCTTGTCCTAAATTGACACGCGGAAAGTTTATGTATGATTTCGGAGATGAGGCAGGATATACTCCTTTGTTACCGATGTTTACCCTTGGTCATAATTTCCGCCCGGCCAACATTCATGCCGGTGGACTTAGATATCATGGGGCAGGTGTGATCGTATCTCAGTTGCTCAAGGATGGATTAATGGAGGCTGTAGATATTCCTCAACTCGAATCGTTCGAAGCCGGCACCCTTTTTGCGCAAACCGAAGGAATTATTCCTGCTCCGGAATCCTCTCATGCCATAGCCGCAGTTATTCGCGAGGCATTGGAATGTAAGAAAACCGGGGAGGAAAAGGTAATTCTTTTCAACTTATCCGGACATGGTTTGATCGACATGGGGTCTTACGACAAATTCCTTGCCGGTGATCTTCAGAATTATGAAGTGACCGATAAAGAAATTAATGACAACCTCAGTCAGATAAAATAATCTGATTCTACTATACTAAATGCGGGAGGTCTTCAAGCTGGAAGGCTTCCTGCATTTATTATATGATTCGATTTCCTAACTTTGCATCATGAAAAAATTAGGATTAATCGGAGGAACCGGTCCGGAATCTACATTGATTTATTATGCCGGTATAACACGTGGTGTACAAAGGAAATTGAATAGGCCAATATTTCCGTCACTGTCAATTGAAAGCGTTGATGTTTATCAGGTTTTAGAATATTGTGAAAAAGAACAATATGATGAAATGGTAAAATACTTTATGAATGCCATTCAAAACCTTTATAATGCAGGTGCCGAATTTGCTGCTCTGACTGCTAATACATCCCACATTGTTTTCGACCGATTGCAAGAGTCCTCTCCAATCAGATTGATAAGTATTATCGATTCTACTCTAGCCGAAACAAAAAAACATGGTTATCGTCGGGTTGGATTGATTGGGACAAAATTCACAATGGAGAAGGATTTCTATAAAAAACCGTTCCTCAACAATGATATTGAGATAATCATCCCAAATGAGGAGGAAAGACAATATGTCAATGAAAAAATTTCGAGCGAATTGGAATTGAATATCATTAAGAAGGAAACCTTATTGAATTTTCAACGCATAATTCGTCGAATGAAAGATGAAGAAGGGATTGAGGCAATTATTTTGGGATGTACCGAGTTGCCCCTTTTACTCAACGATGAAAACTGTCCTGTTCCGTGTCTCGACACTGTTCAGATTCACCTTGAAACCCTAATCGTTGAAATACTAAGATAGTTTAGTCCATTGGATATTTGACGCCCCACTTCTTGCGTAGACCATCCATTATTTCCATTATATATATAATTTCACTCCAGGGCATCTCTTTAGGTTCCAGTTCTCCAGCTATCAAACATCTCCGGCAAACTTCAAACTGATATTCAAAATTTGTGGCACGCGAGGGCAGAATGATTTCCTCTATAAATTCCCTGCCCAGTCCGTTGATTGTTACCTTTTCGGGATTATTCACATTGTTTACTATCAGGTTGCCTTTGGTGCCCGCTATCACACCGATATTGTCGGTCACGCAAACTGCTGATGACTGAAGATTGGCCAGTATACCGTTTTCCATTATCATTGTAATTGCATTGGAAAGGTCTACACCAGTCTCACTCTTGATACAGCTCCCTTCAATTTCCAAAATCCTGGAGTCAGAGAACATCCGGGCAAAATTAATCACGTAAACACCCAAATCCAATAACGATCCACCGCATAATTCAGGACGCATTATTCTTTCTTTGCCGCTTATCTCATATCCTACCGTTCCGGTAATCATTTTTGGTTCGCCTATTCTCCCTTCTTTAATAAGACCATTGATTATTTCAACCGCCGGTTGATAACGGGTCCAAATTGCCTCGGCTACAAAAACATTGTGCTTTCTTGCGAGTTCCAGGATTTCTTTCGCCTCCCTGCTATTGGCCATAAACGCTTTTTCTACCAGACATGCCTTTCCTGCTTCTATAGCTTCTTTGGTAACTTGATAATGATGGGAATGGGGCGTAGCTACATAAATCAAATCAACCTTTGGATCCTCTATCAACTCCCGATATGAACCGTAGAAACTCGGTATGTTCCATCTCTTCGCAAACGATTCGGCTTTCTCTATCGAGCGTGAACCTATTGCATAGGCCTCGCAATTATGCATCCCGTTCAGGGTCTCGGCGGCTTTCTCAGCTATATGACCCGCTCCGATTATCCCGACTCTCATTATCCCGTCTTTCTCCATTTTAAATTCCTTATTTTTATTCTTGGATTTGCTTGTTGAAGTGTCTTCTCTTGTTGACTATTCAAAAATAATGTTAAATATCGGAATTTTTCTTCTTTGGGTAAACTTATTTTATTCACCATTGTTCTAAAAGTATGAGAAGGCAATTTACTAACTTCTTGAAAAAAGCTGAGGCCCTAAGTTTAGTATCCATCTTTGAGGGTCACTTGAATTAAGACACCTTCTCGATCGCCCCCTGTTAATCCCCGGAGGCGATTCTCTTTTTATATAGGTTATAAAGAGCCGAGATAATCAGGAGGTATAAGTGTGGACACTTGTTGCCTGGGCCGAAGGTAGATAGTTAATACCCCACCAGCACATCTGCAATAGAACAAAACAAACTATTATCATCCACATCGCAACTCGTCGATTCTGTCTTGGCATTAAACTATAGTGCAGATAAACCATATAGCCTAACCATGTGATCGCCGCCCATGTTTCTTTAGGATCCCACGACCAGTAATGTCCCCACGCCTCTTTGGCCCATAGGGCGCCGAAAAGCATCCCAAAAGTCAAGAAAGCAACCCCGCTGTTGATCAAATTATTTATCAAAGGCATTTCTGTCGATAGAACCGTCTTCTTTAACAAGGAATAGATGGCTACAAGGGTGGCTGCGCCTAATAACGCATAGGCGAACATGTATACTATGACATGTGGCGCAAACCAAGGACTTTGAAGTGCAGGCATTAATGTTTTGTCATGAATCTCAGGTTTAAGAAGGTTAATCATGATAAAAACTCCTGCCATTATGGTTGAGAAAGACAAAATCCATTTATACTTCCATCGACTGTAGATGATGACGCCTGCAAGAGCCAGGAAGAAGGAGTACCACAATCGGGTTTCGCCCATGGTCCTAAGTGGTGGTCGCTCAAGTAGCATCCATAGGTTTAGAATATAACCGAAGAAAACTATAAGACCGCCGATGCTTAGTGTCAACGCAAGTTTGGACCTTTCGCCCCATGCCGCAATTGCTCCCGACACCCAGAATAATAAAGAGAGAATGGAAAAATATATGAACGTGTCCCAGGAAAACATAATCATTCAACAGCTAAAGATTTATTGTTTTGCGGATTTTTTCCTGAGAACAGAAACATGAATACCGCTCCGGCAAGCATTATGTAGACACCCGTATAGACCCATGGAAGCCATGGATCTTTGATGAGTTCAAGTATTGATGATTGATGAAATGGTCCTGACGAAGGATCATAGCCCGATTGATAGATTTTCCATCCTTTATATTTAAACGGATGGTTGACCTCTATCGTAGTGTCAATGGTTTGACCATCGGGAGTATATATTGTCAAATCCGATGCATAACGTTTAGGGGTTCCGTCCTCGTAAGTCTCAATTGTGAATTTTTTAAGTTCGAAAGTTATATTTAACTCTCGGATTCTGTTTTCCGAATCCATTGCCCTCCATTCTGCTCTTCCTGTGTAAACAATGGTCTTTAGCCGATGCATGTCGGCATTGCCAAGTGTAGCACACGTCAGAGTCAGAAACAATCCCAGATGAAATAGTGTCGAAAATAATCGGGAGTAGGGAAAAACGATTTTATTCTTTGAAAAGAGTACTTTGGATATGTATAAAAACCAAGTGTGACATTGTTTGATAATTACAATGCCAAGGGTGAAGTCTAAATAAACATAGATTAATACGAATGGCCAAAACGAAAGCATGTCGTTCAACCATTCTCCGTCAACAGTTTGACGAGTAAGACCCAATATGAGGGTCAGGATTACTGCATATACTATAGTTGGCACTCCCGATTGGAGCGTTCCGATAAAGTTAAAGAAATAAACCTTATGCCGAAATATATAAAAGATGGCTATGATTGCAGCGAATACTGCAAGAAGGATTATGTTAACCGGCCATCTGCAATAGTTCCAAGCAATGGGCCCGACGCTTATTTGAAGCATCAGGCCCAGTATTATAAGTCCGGCTCCAATCGTGAAGCCTTCTTTTATTGACCAGGGTTTATTCCACATCTAGTTTTATCATGTTCTCACATAGTATGGTAGATACAATTGCCTACACATGCTTATGATTCCTGATTTATTTTCATAGGTTTAGGCTCTTCAATTCCAACAGCCTGAAGTGCTTTTTCTTTTGTGGAGAAATCAGGTACAGGAATGTTGCTAAAGCCTTGACGTGCTGCTATGACTGCAATCTTCAACCTTGCCTGCTGAGCATAGTCTAGGGAATGGGTCAAAAGACGCGTGACTTCCTGAGGAGCATGGAAGGTCGCTCCCTGTGAAGCCGTAGCATAGTCCCATCTCCACTGACTCCTTCTCAGGAGGTCCTGAATGGGTTTCATCTGTTCGCTCGAAGCACCGTTGTCAATAATAAATTTAGCCTCAAAATGAGCCTTTGCTAACTCTTGTTCAGCACGATTCCTGACTTCCAGACATTTTTCCTGATTAGCTTTAACATCGGCTATCAGAACTTCGGGAGCTTCATCATGACAGTTTTTGCATGTGCGATTCATGTCAGCCAAAGGGGAGATTATATGATGGTCGGTATAAGTGGTGTTTCCACTTTTTACCTTCGGCATGTGGCAGTCGGCACACGCTACATCCCGACGAGCATGAATGCCCTGGGATGCTATCTCAAATCCTGGGTGCTGGGCACGTATGATAGGAGTTTGAGAAAGAGGATGAATGAAGTCATAATAACCGATTGAATCGTAATAAGCTTCAGCAGCTTCACAAGTCAACTCGTTCTCCTGGGGGAAAAGAAGGTAGCTTTCATTTTCCGAATTCTCGGGGTCTTCTCCAATTGAGAAATAATATTCAGTGTGACACTGACCGCAGACCAAAGATCGCATCTCCTGCTGGGAGGCTGTCGACAAGTCCTTTCCTTTGCGTTGCCACGCTTCACGAAGAGCGGGTTGGGCTGCACGCAGTTTCATTGTTTCGGGCTCATGACAGTCGGCACATCCGATTGCACTGACTATTTCTGTACCGACTTCGCTCAACTCACCGTTATAGCTGGCCCCATGTATATTGTCAATGTCAACATCTTCTTCATCTTCAGCTTTCTTGTTCAAGCTATTTTGGCGTGAATCAAAAGCATATTGAGCCCAAAGAACTACGAGCTGAGGTCTTTCATCAAGCAAACCTTCCACGCGGTGCATGGGAACAAATGATGTTTCCTCATTCATTGACCATGATTCGAATTCATGCGGATAGGAAGTACGGAAAATGTCGTTCTGTGCATTAGCCGATTCGGAAAGATCACTTTGCTGATCTAAATCCGATGAATCCCCGTCATTGTTTTTTACAAGCGTAATTACAAGTATGACAATAACGAAAATAATTATCAGAACACCGACAAACAGAAGCCAGGCATTCCATTTCTTTTGAAGTTGTGACATGAGTTTTTATATATGTTCTGAGATAAAATAGGATTAGTTTGAATCATCGAGTCTTACTTAGGACAATAACTTCCGGAGAAATTCTAGAACGAATGATTTAAACCAAACATAATACAAAATTAATAATTAAATTTTATTTACAAAAATTCAAATGAAAATTGAAATTTATTTTCAAAGTTAAACTGATTCAAGGAGAAGATGTTTTGATCAAGAGATTTTAGGGGTGAGACTAATCATATGTTGAATTTGGAAGTCAGTGATTCCGGATATTTGAAAAGATATCGAAGTAGGAGAGGTCGTTGCAAATATCACATGGAATTAATACATTTACAAAATGATAATCGGAACAAACTAATTTACTAATTATGAAGGTAGGAGATAAATTGCCGTTGATTCTTGGTGTTGACCAGAACGGCAAAGAGGTGAAATCAAGTGATTATGAAGGAACTAAAATCATATTATATTTCTATCCGAAAGATGGAACATCAGGATGTACCGCCGAGGCTATCAGTCTTCGTGATAACTTTGAAAAGCTCACGGAAGAAGGATATAAGATTATCGGAGTAAGTCCCGATTCTTCCCAAAGTCATTTGAAATTTATAGAAAAGAATTCCTTACCATTTCAGTTAATCTCTGACCCTGATCATCGGTTGGCCGAGGAGATGGGTGTTTGGGGAGAAAAATCAATGTATGGAAGGAAATATTTCGGAATTTTACGAACTACTTTTCTGGTAGATCAGAATGGAATCATTACGAGAATCTTCAACCCGAAAGAAATTAAGACTAAGGAACATGCATGTCAAATACTGAATGACGTGACTAAATGAAGATCTATCTTGCATGTTCCAAGACAATGACAGAAAAGAAGCCTGGAAAAGATATTCCGGTTTCTATTCCTCTTTTTCAGAAAGAAGCTGAAAATATAGTCGAGGAATTAAACAGGTACTCTGCTGCCGAACTTCAGGAAATCCTCCATGTTAACGGACGCCTTGCCATAGTTAACAAGAAAAGGTTTATGGATTTCTTTTTGCCTGATAATGCTCTGCCTGCAATTTTTTCATATACGGGAACAGCATATAAAGCCTTGAACGTTTCCGATTTCAATTCCGCAGAATTAGAAAGCGCAAACAGGAGAATACTGATAGGCTCCTTTCTCTACGGATTATTGCGGCCGTTTGATAAAATCCATCCTTATAGGCTTGAAGGAAATGTGGAATTGCCCTCGAACAACCATGAGTCGATGTTTGAGTTTTGGAAGCCACTACTGACGGATGTCTTTATAAAAACGGTCAAGGATGATGACGGAATACTGGTGAACCTGGCAAGCGCTGAACTTTGTCAGCTGATGGATTGGAAAAAAGTATGTAATGAGTTGACCGTCTTTACTCCGACCTTTAGAATTAATACAAACGGTGTATTGAAAACAGTTGCTATGTATTCCAAAATGTGTAGGGGTGCAATGACCCGATGGATTATCAAGAATAATATTTCAAAACCTGAACATCTTGACGATTTCTCCTATCAGGGATTCAAATCAGAAGGTAATCTGAATTTCGTACTTGCTTGAAAGAAATCTTCCATCTGCTTTATCCAGAGATAGTCACAGATGGACGATTTGCCTGTAGAGGGAAATATCCTGTCATAAAGAGGCTCATCATCCTGATCGGCATACATCAGTCCGAATCGTTTGACTTTATCCTCTACCCGGGTGTTCTTGGTCGACTGGAAACGCCGGAATCCATGCTTTATATATCTTTGTATAAAACTTTTATAAAACTATCTTTATGAAACCACTCGTTCTTGGTACAGCTCTTACCTTCATGATAGCTGTTGCATATGCCGAAGATTATATTCCAACAATAGTAGACTATAATGACAGGTCGATGTGGTTTAATGTTGAGAACGATTCCACCGAGGTTGGTGCCGATGTTTTTTACATTCCCGCCACATGGGAGTTTGACTGGTACACTCCCGACAGCGCCATAAGCCATTACGCTGACCCTTCCTTACTTCTGCATCGGGAACACATGGGACATGAGATGAAGGGGTTTGCCGAAATGATGGGAGAAGGGAATAATTTTTATTCTCCCTATTATCGCCATATAACTCTTAACACATGGGCGACTCTGGATGAAAATTATATTGACAGTCTATATTTCAATGTCTCGTTCGTTGACATAAGAAACGCTTTTGAACATTTTCTTAGGAATCGACAAAATAACCGCCCGTTCGTTCTGGCAGGATTCAGCCAAGGGGCCAAATCGGTAGTCGAACTTTTGAAGGTGCTTCCTGATTCTCTTTGGGATGAAGTGGTGGTCGCCTATGTGATAGGATACAAGGTTACCCCATCCGATACTATTGAATGTCCTTATATTGTGCCTGCTAATAGCGCCGATGATATTGGGGTAGTTGTTTGTTATAACTCGGTTGAGGATATTAAATGCGTTAAGCCAATCATCAGTTACCCTAATGTGGCATGTATTAATCCGGTAAATTGGTCAACTAAAAATGAGACTGCCATTTTGAATGACACGGTTTCGGTAAAGCTCGATGTCGAAAATAAGGTTCTTGTGGTCAAAGGATTCCACTCGCCCTATAAACCTGTTCTGGGATTCATCAATACCGGTGATCTTCACAGCTCCGATCCATGGCTTTATAAGGAACATCTCAAAGAAAACCTCAGGAAACGAATCTCCCGCTGGTACGCTTTAAGACAAGAGTGTAACGATTGAATAAATAAAAATCCCAAATTGCTTAATATTAGCAAATTGGGATTTTTTATTGTGATCCATATTGGATTCGAACCAATGACCTCCTCCCTGTCAAGGAGGCGCTCTAAACCAACTGAGCTAATGAATCTTTTCTGATGCAAAGATAACACATTTTCTCGAAACTCCTAATGGGATTGGGTTTCTATAAAATTAATATTTCCAAAATTGTTGTAGTTAAACTTATTATTTGGTTAAATTTGTATCCACCGGTCAAGTCATTTTTATTTAATCAACATAACCTTTAAATCATGAAAAAACTTCTTATTTCAACTGTTGCTATTCTTGCAACGTTGCCTGTTTTTTCACAGCAGGCATTGTGGGGTGGAACTGAAATAGTTTCACCTGAAATAAATCCCGACAATTCAGTCACTTTCCGGTTGTTTGCACCCAATGCGCAAGCCGTTCAGGTAACAGGAGATTTTCTCCCCACTCAAACAGTGGAGGTCCCCAATTTCGGAGAGGTCGACGTTCCTGGCGTTGCCGATTTAGTTAAAGATGAAAAAGGAGTCTGGTCATTCACTACTCCCGCTCCTTTGGCACCGGAACTTTATATGTACTCATTTGTCGTGGATGGTTTGAGAATGATGGATCCGTCTAATGTTTACATGAATCGTGACGTAGCAACTGTCACCAATATTTTCCTTATAGATGAACCCGGCTCACGTGCCCATCTCTATAAAGTTAATGACGTCCCTCATGGCACCGTGTCACGTGTATGGTATGACAGTCCGGGACTTAATCTTAAACGCCGCATGACCATCTATACTCCTCCCGGTTACGAGGATAGTAACGATTCTTATCCTGTGTTTTATTTGTTGCATGGTGCCGGTGGTGATGAAGAAGCCTGGATTGCTCTTGGTCGTACAGCACAAATTCTCGACAATCTTATTGCTGAAGGAAAAGCCGAACCGATGATTGTTGTCATGACTAACGGTAATCCTTCTCAGGAGGCTGCTCCGGGTGAGACTTCAGAAGGGTTCAAACGCCCGGGAATGGATGTTTCAAGAATGAATAGAGGGGAATTTGAAACTTCTTTTCCTGACGTTGTGAATTATGTCGACAAGCATTATCGCACAAAAGCCGACAAAGCTCATCGAGCTATCGCCGGACTTTCAATGGGTGGATTCCATTCTCTTCACACATCTAAATTCTATCCCGACCTCTTTGACTATGTTGGTCTTTTCTCTGCGGCAATATTCCCGTTTGACGGAAGGGGAGAGGCTCCCGTTTATCAGGATTTTGAGGGGAAGCTCAAGACTCAGTTTGAAAAGAACCCGAAACTCTATTATATCGCCATAGGCGACAAGGATTTCCTTTATAACGACAATGTGAAGTTTAGACAAATCCTCGATGCTAACGGTTATCCCTACGAATACTTCGAAAGCCCCGACGGACACATTTGGAAGAATTGGAGAATCTATCTGACGGAGTTTGCACCTAAACTGTTCAAACAGTAAAAATTTCCGGGGCAAATGTCTCCGGTAACCTAAGGAGGGTTGTGTCATCTATTTGTTTGACACAACTCTCTTTTATTTAACTATGTCAATCTGCTATCTGTCAATTGAAAACCTCTGAGAAAACTGGCGTTTAAGGCATTAATATGTTTTGAGAAGAGAGAATATGCTAATAGCCAATCTATATGAGTTAAAAGGATATAATTGAATATTATACCTTATAATTCCAAAAGAGAAAATAACAAAATAGTAACGAGGTTGAAAAAATTTAGAAAGAAGAAACAATAGAAAAGAAGTATTATTTATTTATTCACAATGATCTAAAATCCTTATAAAAGACTGAAAAGAATATTCTTTGGTAATTATACTAAATTTTATTCCCAGATTGAGTCGGACAGAATGAATTTATGGCAGGAATAGTTATTTTTTCTCATATTTCCTGAATTTCTACTATTTTAATAGTTAATAAATAATAAAAAATAACTCATTCAGATTTAAACTATAAGAATAGTTCCTATATTTGCAGCCACAACGACTAAAATAGTTATGAGAAAGAGAGACAATAGTCAATTGACACCTAAAGAGGAGGAACTGATGCAACTTCTTTGGGAACATGAACCAATATTGATAAGTAAACTCATTGAATTTT
>JAFLTL010000033.1 GCA_022510505.1 Muribaculaceae bacterium
GTAGCCCATAGGAGAATCGAACTCCTCTTTCAAGAATGAAAATCTTGCGTCCTAGCCGATAGACGAATGGGCCATCTGCTCTATTTAGGAATTACTCGCTTAAAGCGACTGCAAATATACAGTCCTTTTTCTATTCCCACAAATATTTTTTAATCTTTTTTAAACTATTTCTTTTCCGCCACTCTGAAAACCATCATGCTTTCGGCAGGAATCTCTGAATTTACATGATTTCCATAAGTCGGAAGAATACCCTTCATCGGTATTATTTTAGAGGGATTTGATAATGAGTTCTCGGCATCGCCACCATCGAAAGATTCCAAGATTATAGTTTCGCAATATTCTAAATCGTTCAGCCCCTTCAGTTCAATTTCCAGCTGTTGAGACGTCTTCCCGGTATTCACAACTTTCACTATATAACTTCCGTCATTGGAATCATACACTCCACTTGCAAACAAACCATTCTGGCCCTCGTCTCCTTTCACCCGGCTACCGTTCATTGTTACAGGAACAACATTTGTTCCCTTATTTGTCGAATAAAGTTGCTGAACATAATAACTCGAGGTGGGATAGGACTGAAGATTGTCGAACCAGATCAAATCGGGACGCCATTGCCATCCTTCAACATGTGCAAACAAAGGTGCATAGGTCGCCATTTCAACAACATCGGCGTTTCTTTCAAGCCCGGTCATAAATGCAGCTTCCATCAGCGATGCATTGAAATGATTATATTTTTTTCCACTGCCATGACAAGCATATTCTCCCGCAAAAACCTTAGGACCGTCACGATCATAGGAATCATAGCGTCCACCCTGAGACAGGAACCATTTCTCCGGTCTATAAAAATGTTCGTCGACCAAATCAACCTTTAGTCGTTTCATCTCCGGCCAAAGATATTCGAAATCCTCTCCTTCCGACTGAGGCCCTGAAGATCCTATTATCTTTATTTCGGGATATCTGCTCCTTATGGCTTTCACAAAAGGTTCAAGATGTTGAGGATATATTTCACCCCACTGCTCGTTCCCGATTGCAATAAATTTCAAGTCGAAAGGTTCTTTATGGCCCATTGAAGCCCGCAAACCGCCCCATTCTGTCAGCGTGTCACCATTCGCAAATTCAATCAGATCCAGAGCATCTTGAATGTAAGGTTTCAGTTCATCGACATGAGGTTGGACATTTTCATCCCAATTCTGATACTGACAAATCAAACCCACGTTTAAAACCGGCAAAGGCTCCGAGCCAAGCTCTTCGGCCAATTGGAAATATTCAAAGAACCCTAGTCCGTAACTTTGGAAATAATCGGGGAAAAACTTGTGAGGGAATGTATAATGCCAGCGATTCTCATTAAGCGGTCGGTTCTCAACCGGTCCCACAGTGTTTTTCCATTGATATCGGGTATCAAGGTCGGTTCCTTCAACTATGCAGCCACCTGGAAAACGGAAAACTCCCGGTTTCAGAGCATGAAGTTTTTCTACCAGATCTTTTCTCAACCCATTTTCATGACCCATCCAAGTTTCAACCGGAAACAACGACACATGTTCTAAATCAACTGCTGACTTTGAATTGAGAAATATCCTTAACCGACCATCCTTAACAGTTTCCGAAGGAGATAATATTGCAACATATTTTCTCCAGTCACTCCCTTCTATTTCAACATCCACACTTGCCATTACTTGACTCTCCCCCTGAGATGAAGGATCTATCAGTTCGACTGTAATTTTGGAACCATGGTCAGTTTCACATCTTGCCCACACTGAGAACCGGTACTCCTCCCCTTTCTCAAACGAAACCCCGAAAAACCCTTCATTCATCAAGCCTGTGCGCTTCTCGGGATGTCCGGGATCCGAAAGAACTACATAATGGGGGTTTCTCTCAAAAGGACCATCATCTTTTACCTTCACCTTCCCGAAAGTTGTCCAGCCCATAAGAGCCTGAGGGAATTCAAATGATCTGTTCTTTACCTTTTCGGCATATAGTCCGCCGTCGGCGCCATAATTTATATCCTCAAAAAACACCCCATACATGGTCGATGGAATCTCGGCCCCTTTCACTTCGCTGTTTACCACGAGGCGGTTCACATCTTCAGAATACATCGTCATAGCGGCAAGCGATAAAAGTCCACTAGTCACAAAAAACCTCAATTCATTCTTCATGGTTATCGTGTTGAAACATTACATCTTATCACAAAGATAAGCAAAAACAGCAAACTCAGTTTGAAACTTTCTAGAATTTATACAGTCTTATATTACAAACTTCCTGATTATATAACTAAGAAATGGATTCATTATCTTTTGAAGAGATTGTCAGTTCCTATAATAGCGTGATTACCAAAATCTGCTATTATTTCTCTGAAAGTAAGGAAGAGTTTGATGATCTCCGACAAGAAACCCTGATAAACCTATGGAAAGGTCTCGATAAGTTTCGGAGCGATTCAAAAATTTCTACATGGATCTATAGAGTCTGCTTCAACAGCTGTATATCGTTTACCAGAAAAAACCGCAACAAGGTCAATTTGATTTCCATCGATTCAATTGCCGACATTGAAACGCCCGGCGGATTCAGTACTGCTCAATACAATGAACTCCATCGATTGATCGCCCAATTGACCACTGAGAACAAAGCCATCATTCTAATGTGGCTTGACGAGAAAAGCTACGATGAAATATCAGAAATTACCGGACTGAACCGTAATACCGTGGCCACTCGACTTGCACGCATCAAAGAACAACTCGTGAAAATGTCAAATCAATAACTCAAAAACAGTCATGGAAAACATTGACAATATAAAGCAAATGTGGAATGACTTGAACCGGCGACTGGAATCAGTTGAACAGGAAAATCAACGACTTGCCAATAACATCATGCGCTCAAACCTGAAGTCGACAAGGGAAAAACTAATTGGAAAATATAAAAAATTTATATTCGTCGAATTTATAATGTTCCTTTCAGTCGGAATACTGATTTATAACGGAGCACATGTCGAAATCTACAAGATACCCGCATTAATCACATGGGAAGTTTTCTTCCTTGCCGAGGCATTGCTCGACTATTATCTGATGAACCGACTCCAAAACATCGACATCTACACTTCACCACTGTGTGAAATTTCTTCCATCGCTCAAAAGAATTGGAAAATCCATCGAATAGCAATTATTGCAGGCCTACCATTCGCACTTGTCTGTGTTGCCCTGTTTGCTCTCTGTCTAGGCAGCGATAAATTCATTCTGTTAGGAATCCTTGTAGGATTTATAGTCGGCTCGATTATCGGAGTCCTGGAGCTTAGGAAATTCATCAAGTATTACAAGGAACTTCAAAACAACAACATCAACTAAGCACATCCTAAATGTCCTACGAGTTTTTTAACATTATGTTAATCTTCTCTTTTAACAATCTGCCGTTTACTCATTGATGAACTCTTATTTTAGCGACTAACGTCTATCTACCAACGACCAATTGTAAACCGAATATTAGCAACTCAGGACTCTGGTACGGTTTCGAGCCAAAATTAACAGAGTGTGGGTAAGATCCCGGTCCTCTTAAAAATCAGAAAAAACCATCTCTCCAATAATTTCTTCACCCAACAGGAAACTTAAAAACATAAATGATGTTTTAAGTTTATAGGTGCATGGAATTATGGAAAGAAAGTTGATAATAAACGAAGATCCCCAATGGCCTGAACCCTCACGAGAAGGATTGATTGAATTCCTGTCAAGTCCATGGATTCCGGGAATAGGAAATGTATATGCCCGAAAACTGGTGGACACTTATGGAAAGAATGTCCTGGAGATTTTTCGTTATAGCCTTCAGGACGTCAGCAAAAAAACCTCTTTGGGAATAAATAAAGTCTCAATCCTTTTTGATTCACTTCAGAAACTAAAATACCCTGTTGAATTCCTTGCATTTCTCTATTCGTGCGGCCTCTCTCAGAACGACATCGACAAAATATTAAACCACTACAAAAATCTGTCTCCCAAAGTCATCGCCTACGACCCCTATCAAATGGTTGAAGACGTTTGGAAACTGTCGTTCTTTACCGCCGACAAGATCGGGCCGGCGATGAATATCTCGAAAGATGACCCACGCAGAATAAAGGGTGCACTTTTGACATCTGTAAAAATCTTTGCCGAGAACGGGAACCTGTTTGTGACCCCCGAAGAGGCCGTTGAGCTTGCGTCACAAATTACAAGAGTAGACCCAAAAACAATAAGACCTGTCATCAAAGAGCTTTTAGACGACCAACGATTAATTGAAAGTCATGGTGTTCTTTATCTGCCGGTTTACTATAAGGCCGAAAAAGAAGGCGCCTCAAGAATCTCCCAAATCATTAATAACTCGCCTGTTCAAATTATCGATGAGAAAATCCCTTTGACCGACCGGTTTGGACACCCATTTTCCCAGGAACAGCTTAATGCAATCGAAACAGTTCTGAAAAGTCCGGTTTCAATCATATCGGGAGGCCCCGGCACCGGCAAAACTACCGCAATGAAAGGTATAATCGATGTGTTGACAGCCCAAGGCAAAAAAATCATCATGGCAGCACCAACCGGAAGAGCTGCAAAAAGAATGACCGATTTGACCGGATATGAAGCCAAAACACTACATCGGTTGCTCGGATATCGACAGGGTGAAGGATATCGAAACAAGAAACTTGACGCGGATGTCTTAATTGTCGATGAGGCGTCTATGCTCGAACAGGTTATTTTCAACCACCTGCTTCAAGCATTGCCGCTCGACCTCAAGATCGTGCTTGTGGGCGATCCCGACCAACTACCCCCGATAGGTGCCGGCGATGTTCTTAAACAAATGATTGCCTCTCATAAAATTCCCGTCATTTCACTACAAGAGAATTTCCGACAGGAGGATGGCAGCGACATAAGTCAGAATGCTTTCCGCATAAAACACGGAATAACACCGTTTTCTTCTAAACCGAGGGATTTCCTCATTGTTGAGGAGAATTCTACAAAGAAAATAAAAGAAAAGATTCTTTCACTCGTTTCCGATGAAATCCCCGGGGATTTCAATATCAGTTCCAACCAAATACAAATTGTAACCCCGCAGCAGGAAGGACCGCTGGGAGCAAAACAATTGAATTTGGACATTCAGGAGAAAATTAACCCTTCGGGGCCACAAATAAAAAAAGGCACTAAAATTTTCCGGCTCAACGACCGTGTGATGCAAACCTCCAATTCCAGCGAGAAAGAAGTTTATAACGGAGAAACCGGATGGATCTCCAATATTAACGAAACATCCTCATCACTGGAAGTAACCTTCTTCGACGGGAAAACCTTGAAATACGGCTATAAAGAACTTTCCGAACTCTCGCTAGCTTATGCAATGACGGTTCACAAGTTACAGGGTTGCGAAACCGACTATATGGTTATGCCACTCACTATGGGACACAAACCCATGCTTTATCGAAATCTGCTCTATACTGCCGTGAGTCGAGCCCGAAAACTCTGTGTGCTCGTGGGCGAAAACGAAGCCATTGAGACCGCTGTCAAAACCTCGTTGGAAACTACTCGAAACTCATTGTTCGCCGAACGTCTTAAATCCAACATACGTTCATAGAATTTCAATCGTCGGAACTTCTTTCTATTACTTCCTGCTATCCCATTATGCAGCACCATTTTTTTATGTATCTTTGCATTAATGGGAAGATTAATCGCTTTAGACCTCGGAAAAAAACGATGCGGAATAGCAGCCACCGACACCTCGCAAATCATAGCCACCGGCATTGCTACCGTTGAAACCCATCGATTGGAACAATTCCTGACCGAATATTTCAAAAAAGAATCGGTCGACAAAATACTTGTGGGAGAACCTCTCGATATGCATGGAAAACCTTCCGAAGCTACACGATTCATCATCCCCATCCTGAATCGGCTAAAAAAATTGTTCCCGGCGATGACATTTGAGAACGTCGACGAACGTTTCACATCTTCCATCGCCCATAAGTCAATGATCGAATGTGGCATGAAGAAAAGTCACCGTCAACTAAAGGAAAACGCCGATGTCATGGCTGCAACTATAATGCTCAACGATTACTTGGAAAGTAAGAAACATTCATCCAATTTATGAAACTCCCCATCTATGTTTACGGACATCCCGTCCTGAGAGAAGAATGCGTCGATGTCGAGCCCAATAGGGAAGGGTTCAAACAACTTGTCAACGACATGTATGAGACAATGGAGGCCTCGGAAGGTGTGGGTCTTGCTGCACCACAAATCGGACAAAACATTCGGCTCATAGTAATCGATGCCGATGTGCTTGGGGAAGATTTTCCCGAATGTAAAGGGCGTCGGTTAACACTTGTCAATCCCGAAATGGATATTCTCGATGGGGAAAAAGTCACCCGTTCCGAGGGATGTCTCAGTGTGCCGGGGCTATCGGAAAATGTTACCCGTGTAGAACACATTCTGCTTAACTGGCTGGATGAGGACTTTGTAGAGCATGAAGAAGAAATGACCGGTTTTCTCGCCCGTATAGTACAACACGAAATGGATCATCTGGAAGGCAAACTCTACACCGACCGCATCTCACCCATCCGCAAACAACTTATACGAAAAAAACTGACTAATATCGCCGAAGGAAGAACCAAGGCTTCCTATCCCACAAAACCGAACCCTCGCTAACAGAATCTCATTATGGCCGACGATAAAAAAGTAATATTCTCGATGGTGGGTGTCTCGAAGACTTTCCCTCCACAAAAACAAGTTCTAAAAAACATCTATCTGTCATTCTTCTACGGAGCTAAAATCGGAATCATCGGACTCAACGGCTCGGGAAAATCCACTTTATTGAAAATAATCGCAGGAATCGACAAGAGTTTTCAAGGAGAAGTGGTTTTCTCCCCCGGCTACTCGGTGGGTTATCTTGAACAGGAACCTCAGCTTGACCCCGATAAAACCGTAATCGAAGTGGTTCGGGAAGGGGTTCAGCCAATCTTCGACATGCTCCGGGAATTCGAAGAAGTTAATGCGGCGTTTGCCGACCCCGAGGTTCTCGAAGACCCCGATAAAATGGATGCCCTGATTCAGCGACAGGCCGAACTGCAGGACCGACTCGACGCCGCCGATGCATGGAATATCGACACAAAACTCGAACGTGCAATGGATGCGCTGCAGTGTCCGCCCGACAACCAGAAAATCTCTACCCTTTCGGGAGGTGAACGCCGCCGAGTTGCCCTCTGCCGACTACTGCTACAGCAACCCGATGTTCTTTTGCTCGACGAGCCCACCAACCACCTTGATGCCGAAAGCATCGACTGGCTCGAACAACACCTCCAGCAATATCCCGGCACCGTTATCGCAATTACCCACGACCGCTATTTTCTCGACCATGTCGCCGGATGGATTCTGGAACTTGACCGTGGCGAAGGAATTCCTTGGAAAGGAAACTATTCCTCATGGCTCGACCAGAAAACTAAACGAATGGCACTGGAAGAAAAACAAGCTTCTAAACGCCGTAAAACACTTGAACGCGAACTGGAATGGGTCAGAATGGCACCAAAAGCACGACAGGCCAAAGGTAAAGCACGTCTTGCCAGTTACGACCGTCTCCTGAATGAGGATCAAAAACAAAGGGAAGAAAAATTAGAGATTTTCATTCCAAATGGTCCTCGCCTCGGCAACAAAGTCATAGAAGTCAAAGGTTTCGACAAAGCCTACGGCGATAAGGTACTCTTTAAAAACCTCGAATTTACACTCCCTCCCGCCGGTATCGTAGGGGTCATCGGACCGAATGGAGCCGGAAAAACAACCCTTTTCCGATTGATTATGGGACAGGAAAAACCCGATGCAGGCTCTTTCGACGTTGGTGAAACCGTAAAGATTGCTTATGTCGACCAACGTCACCACGACTTGATTCCCGACAAGACTGTCTATGAGGTCATATCTCAGGGAGTGGAAAGTTTCAGAATGGGAGGCCGCGATGTCAACGCTCGTGCCTATCTCTCTAAATTCAATTTCACCGGGGCCGACCAGGAAAAGAAAATCGCAGTTCTTTCAGGAGGAGAAAGAAATAGACTTCACCTTGCAATGGCATTGAAGGAGGAAGGAAATGTCATATTGCTCGACGAACCAACCAACGATATTGATGTCAACACGCTCCGGGCACTTGAAGAAGGGCTCGAGGCATTCGCAGGTTGTGCCGTTGTCGTTAGCCATGACCGATGGTTCCTCGACCGAATCTGCACTCACATCCTCTCTTTTGAAGGTGACGGGAATGTTATCTTCTACGAAGGGTCCTACTCCGATTTTGAAAACTGGAAACGTGAAAAAAACGGTGGAAAGGAGCCACCGCGTCGACGCTACAGAAAGTTGATAGAGAACTAAAAAAATCCCCGGAACATTTTTCATGTTCCGGGGATTTTCTTTCTTTCTCAATAAATCATGCCTCGGCTACTGCTTCGAAAGGAATGATATTGATAAATTTCCTTCCGTTTTTGCCGGTGGTGAATGAAACTGTTCCGTCAATCAAAGCATAGAGGGTGTGGTCCTTACCCATTCCCATGTTGCGACCCGGATGGTGAACCGTGCCACGCTGACGCTTGATGATGTTGCCGGCCAAAACACTCTGGCCACCAAATTTCTTGATTCCAAGTCGTTTGCTTTCCGACTCACGGCCGTTCTTTGAACTACCTACACCTTTTTTGTGTGCCATTTCTAATTGGTTTGTTTAAGCGTTAAGCAACAATTCGTTTGTTACAATGTCTTTGATAAGAATCTTTGAGAAGTATTGGCGATGACCGTTCTTGCGACGATAACCTTTTCTTCTCTTCTTCTTAAACACAATTACCTTGTCACCCTTTACAAGGGGTTCCTGAACTTCGCAAACAACTTTTGCGCCTTCAACTACCGGAGATCCGACTGTTACATCTCCGTCCTTGTCTACGAGAAGAACACGGTCAAATTCTACCGTCTCTCCACCTTTTTTCTCGTCACCGAGATAATGGACATACAGGAAACGACCTGCTTCGGCCTTGAACTGCTGTCCCTGAATTTCAACAATTACGTACATTGGTATTCTAACCTCTTTTATACGATGAACCCGACCAAGGCGAGTCTTGCTCAACATCCAATTCATTGAGTCTGACTTCTTTTTTTGCCCGATACGGAAAATTAGCCCACAAAATTACAAAATTTTCATTTTTCAACAACACTTTACCCTAAAAATTCTATACGTTGCTAACAAATATCACAAAAATCATTACCGGAGCAACATATTTTAGAATAAATATGACAAACGGAGCAAATCGGTTGAACCACGATTTCGGCTCGTTCATGGTTTTCTTAACTATATTCCTGTCTAGTTGCCAGCCCGTAAATATCGATATCAACATCCCTCCAAATGGCAACAGAATGTTGGAAGAAGTATAGTCGAAGATGTTGAAAATATTGAATTCTATTGTTCCTGCAATCTTTAAACCCGACATATAACTGAACGATAGCGCACACAGTACTCCGAAAAACATGGCAATGCCAATCGTCAGCCAGCAGGCCGAACGTCTTGAAACACCTCGTTCACGCGTTAACCACGAAACCATTATCTCGCTCATTGAGATAGTGGAACTCAACGATGCTAGAAACAACATGAAGAAAAACAACGGAGCAAATATCTTTCCTCCCGGCATCTGGGCAAATATTGCCGGCAATACCTCAAAAACCAATGCCGGTCCTGCCTCGGGAGAAAAACCATAAGTAAAAACAGCCGGAAATATCAATATCCCCGACAGAATGGCGGCCATTACGTCCAAACCTGCCGTCACAGTCGCACTCCTGATCAAAGGAGTGTCATCTTTGAAATAGGAAGCGTAGGTTAACATACAGCCCAAACCCAAACTTAGTGAAAAAAAAGCCTGGCCCATGGCACCTATTACTACACTTGGACTTATCTCTGAGAAATCGGGACGGAACAGGAACTCAAGACCTTCCCGGGCACCCGACAATGTCAGACTGTTCACACAGAATATCAATATCAGGACAAACAACAGCGGAGTTATTATGTTGGAGGCTCTTTCCACTCCTTTTTGAACTCCCCTGACTATCACCAACATATTTATCAGCAGGAAAACAACCGTCCACAAGATCGGACGCCAACCCTCGGTGAACTCTCCGAACATCCGATGAAAATCATCACTCCCGTTTTTAGAAAACAAATCTCCGAATGATCTGATGAAATACTCAAGTGTCCATCCTGCCACTACCGAATAGAAACTCAGAATCATCAAACTCGCTACAACTCCAATCAACCCGATACCTTTAAATCGAGTCCCCGGCTTCAAGAACCCAAAAGCGCCGAATACGCTTCGGTGGGTGCTCCTTCCCAACACAAATTCAGCTGTCAGCACCGGAATGCCCAATAAAAAAATGAAAACGAGATAGACTATCATGAATGCACCCCCGCCATGGACTCCGGCCTCATAGGGAAACCTCCAAATGTTTCCCAAACCAACAGCGGAACCGACTGTAGCGGCTATAACCCCTAAACGCGTTGCAAACAATTGCGATTGACTGTTATCCGATTTTTTCATTCTTGTGAACCTACTTTCTGTCGGGGAGTTATTTTCTTTTCCAATGGTGAACTCGGATCCCTGCGGACCGGGTTCTTCTTTTCCCATCTTGTCCGACCTTTAAAAGACTTCCTATTTTGCTTTTCCGAGTCTCTTTCAATATTCCTTCTTAATGTATCGGGTGTGTGACGACGTTCAATCCTACTGTTCTCGGGCGCAGTTTCCGAACTATTATTGCCCCATGAACCTCTCGCAAAAAGGGTATACCCACCCCAAAGGAGAAATAGAACGATAACGAATGTCATCAGGGCCTTCCATTCCCGACGGTTTAAAAATTTCATCAGAAATATCGGGCTAAAAGAATAAACAATATCAACACCGGGGCTATATACCTGATTATAAACTTAAACAATGGATAGACCCGTGATGTCAACGTTCCGTTGTTTGTCAGTTCGTTTTTCAAAAAGTTCTTGGGGGCAATATAGCCGAGATACACACATGTGAGGAAAGCCACAATCGGCAAAAGGAAGTTGTTGGCAAAAGTATCGAGAAAGTCGAAGAAATTCATCCCGAAAATCTTAACGTCATTCCAAACACCCAATGAAAGAGAGCATATCGTACTGAAAACAAACAAAGGAAGAATTACTGTCAAACATGCTGTGACCCTCCGCATTTTCATGTGATCCTCAAAAAAGGCTATAGTTACCTCGGCTACCGACATTGTCGACGTTAACGCCGCAACCGTCAGCAACAAAAAGAACAGCGACGACCACATCTCAGTCCAGGGCATGTTTACAAACACCTCGGGCAACGTCACAAACACCAATGTTGTCCCTTCCACACTCTCGTCGGTCAAGCCAAAAGACATCAACGTCGGGAAGATAATTATTCCCATCATGATTGCCACCAAAAGATCCAGTGATGAAACAACCAGAGCCGTCCTCGTGAGTTTTGTTTCTTTTGGAAAATATGAAGAATAGGTTATCAAGATACCCATGCCAAGGCTCAAGGAGAAAAATGCCTGCCCCAAAGCATCAATCATTACAGTTGGAGTTATCTTCGAGAAATCAGGATTGAAAAAGAATTTCAAACCTTCACCGGCACCGGGCAGCGACAATGCTACGAAACAGAATATCATCAGAAGGACAAACAACACCGGCATCAGAATATTCGACATCCTCTCAATACCTTTCCGAACACCGAGCATCAAAACAACAAGGTTCAGGACAATCATCACATAAGTGTTGATCAGCGGCCCCCACGACTCTTCTATATATTCATGCATTTTTGAAGTGAACAGGGCCTTCCATGCCGTCGTATCGTTAACACTCAGAACCTCTCCCGATTTATATAGAGCTCCTGTCAACGACTGCCAAAGATATTCGAAGGTCCAGCCTGAAACTACCATATAAAAACATAATATGCAGTAGGAGGACAACAATGCCAGACTTCCAGTTATATACCATTTCTTCCCGGGCGACAGCTTTTGGAATACTCCAACCGCATCGCTCTGGCCTCCACGGCCCAAAGCGAATTCGCTAACCATTACCGGTATGCCCAAAAGAAACACGAAGACAATATAAACCACCAGAAAAGCTGCACCACCTCCAGCCTGAGCTTCTGCCGGAAAACGCCACACATTGCCCAACCCGACAGCCGATCCCACCGTTGCGGCTACCAGTCCAACCTTGGATGCAAATTTTGCCTTCTCTTTCATTTCGTTACAAAATTACATTTTTTAATCCACTTTTGTTATAATTACCACTCTACTTATTATGATTTTCTGCACTTCACATCTTTTCATGCCCTTTTGTCACTTATTTAAACTTTTATTATTTTTGTTGATAGCTAATTACGTGTTAATACCATGAACAAAAACATCCAGTTAAACAAGAACCTTATCGTTAAGGCTCTACAAAAACCTGCTCGAGATTTCAATCGGAATGATATAATTAAGTATATCATTGATAATGATATTCAAATGGTCAATTTCATGTACCCGGCAGGTGACGGACGGCTGAAAACATTGAATTTCATCATAAATGACCTTGAATATTTGGAGACTATTTTGACTACCGGAGAACGCGTCGATGGTTCCAGCCTTTTCAAATTCGTTGAAGCGGGAAACAGCGACCTGTACGCAATCCCCCGATTCAATACTGCCTTCGTCGACCCGTTTGCCGAGATTCCTACAGTCACAATGCTCTGTTCTTTCTTTGATAAGGATGGACGTCCACTCGAGTCCTCTCCGGTCGACACGCTTGTAAAGGCATCGGAGTCTTTCACAAAAACTACCGGGATGGAACTATATGCCATGGGGGAATTGGAATTCTATGTTATCGGTCCCAATGACATGCACTTCCAGGCTACCGACCAGCGTGGATACCATGAATCGGCACCTTTTGCAAAATTCAACGACTTCCGAACAAAGTGCATGGCTTATATCGCACAAGCCGGAGGACAAATCAAATACGGTCATTCCGAAGTTGGGAATTTTACTGTCGGCGACCTGATTTATGAACAAAACGAAATAGAATTTCTTCCCGTTCCTGCTCTTGAAGCTGCCGACCAATTGATGATCGCAAAATGGATTATCAGAAATGTTGCCTACCGCGAAGGACTCGATGTGACTTTCGCTCCCAAAATAACCACAGGAAAAGCGGGATCGGGACTCCATGTCCACATGAAACTTGTAAAGGATGGTCACAACCGAATGCTCGACAGTGAAAGGAAGCTCTCCGACGATGCCAAAAAACTTATTGCCGGACTAATGGAACTGGCACCCTCGATCACTGCATTCGGAAACACTAATCCAACATCCTACTTTCGCCTGGTTCCACATCAGGAAGCACCAACAAACATCTGTTGGGGCGACCGAAACCGTTCGGTTCTGGTTAGGGTACCTTTGGGGTGGACCTCTTCTGCCGACATGAGTGCCTTCGCTAACCCGGGCACCGAAAAATCCGAGATTAACGGAGCCGAAAAACAAACCGTGGAGATTAGATCGGCCGATGGCTCGGCCGACATTTATCAACTCCTGGCAAGCCTTGCTGTAGCAGCACGTCATGGGTTCGAAATGGAAAATGCACTTGAAGTCGCTGAAAAGAATTATGTCAGCGTGAACATCCACGATGAAGAAAACGCCGAGCGCCTCAAACAACTCAGACAATTGCCGGTTAACTGCGCTGACAGCGCCGATGCACTCGAACAACAACGTGAAATCTACGAGAAGGATGGTGTTTTCAGCAAACGAATGATTGATGGAGTGCAAAAGAAACTTCGCGATTATAACGATGCCAAAACTGTCGATGATGCAAAAAAAGACCCACGTCTGATGCAGGAACTTGTCAATAAATATTTCTACTGCGGATAACCACTATAATTACTATATCATGAACAATCTAACACGTGCTGTTTGCTCGATTATTTTAGCCGCTTCCTTCAATGGAATCGCTAAAGCCGAGATAACAACAGTAAACAACCATCCCTATCTCCTGTCCTTATCTAAGGATATGAGCGCCGACTTCAACGACCTTTCCAACATCTATTTTCTCGCCGACAGTCTCGCCGAATTCGATATCAGCTCGGGAGAAGGTAAGATTCTTTGGAAACGTCATCAGCTGATGACCCGACAGGCTTTCAACACCAACACATTCTTGCTACAGCCACTGAAATCCCTCGATTTCCCCGACACGGCCTACCCTCAGGATCCCGAACTGGATTTCTCCATCACACCTATTAACGAAAACACACTTCGAATCAGAATCAGAACTGCCAAACACTACGACAAGTCCGATTCTTCGATAATGCTCGTTAAAACACCCGTGAAAAATCTCGACGGATGGAAAGTGACTCGGGCAAAAAACGGTGATGTAACCTATGCTTCTTCTCAAGGCTCAGTCACCATTGAAGCCGATCCTTGGAGAATCGTAATCTCCGACGCCGAGGGCAAACCGTTGACACAAACAAGAACCTGGAGCGACAACGACAGCACTCAGGTCAAAGTCCAGCCTTTTAGCTTCATTAAACGCGGATCAGATAATTCCCGCTCAATAAACCCTGTATTCTCCATTGCACCAGGGGAAAAAATCTACGGACTCGGAGAATCGGCCACCGCTCTCAATAAAGTCGGACAAAAACTCAATCTTTTTGTCACCGACCCCCAGGGACCTGAAACGCCCGACATGTATAAACCGATTCCATTCTTCTTCAGCAACCGGGGATACGGTATATTCATGCATTCCTCCGAGCCTATCACTATGGATCTTGGACAATCCTACATCGGAGCTAATAAAATCTTTATGTCCGATGAAGACATGGACTTCTTCGTTTTCTTCGGGACACCCAAGCAAATTCTCTCGGAATACACCGAACTGACAGGACGTCCTAATCTGCCGCCGTTGTGGAGCTTCGGAACCTGGATGAGCCGAATCAGCTATTTCACCGAGCAGGAAGGAAGAGATGTGGCAAACAAACTCCGTGAAAACAAAATCCCATCCGATGTGATTCATTTCGACACCGGATGGTTCGATGTCGACTGGGAATGTGACTATGAGTTCTCGAAAGATCGTTTCAAGAATCCTCAGAAAATGATCGACGACCTCAAGAAACAGGGATTCCACATCAGCCTGTGGCAGATTCCCTATTTTGTTCCGGGAAACCGCTACTACCCAGAACTAATTGAGAAAGAACTCTACGTCAAGAACGGTAAGGGAACTCTTCCCTATGAGGATGTTGTACTTGACTTCACTAATCCCGAAACTGTGGCATGGTATCAGGACAAAATCGGCAAACTGATTTCAATGGGAGTCGGTGCAATCAAAGTCGATTTCGGAGAAGCCGCACCAATCAATGCCGTTTATCACAACGGCAAAACCGGATGGCAGGAACATAATCTCTATCCGTTGAGATATAACAAGGCTGTAGCCGACATCACCAAGCAAACAAGCGGTGAGGACATCATCTGGGCCCGCGCAGCTTGGGCCGGTTCTCAACGTTATCCGCTCCACTGGGGAGGCGACGCGGCAACAACTTCTGCCGGTATGCTTGGAACTGTTCGCGAAGGACTGTCATTCGGACTTTCGGGATTCCCCTTCTGGAGCCATGATATAGGAGGATTCGTCACCGATACTCCCGAAGAACTATATCGTCGTTGGTTGCCAATGGGATTCCTGACTTCTCATTCACGGGCTCACGGAGCACCTCCAACCGAACCATGGCTTTTCGACAATCCCGAATTCACCAACTATTTCCGAAAAGCTGCCGAGCTTAAATACGCTCTTATGCCCTATGTCGTTCAGCAGGCTGAGAAAAGCGCCAATAACGGTTGGCCAATGTTCCGCGCTCTTCTATTGGAATTCCCCGATGATCCTGGAGCTTGGAATGTCGAGGATCAGTATCTCTTTGGAGAAGACATCCTCGTCGCTCCGCTTCTCGAACCGGGCGACTCAAGAGACGTCTACCTCCCGGGAGGAATCAAATGGATAGATTATCAAACCGGACAGACCTATCAGCCGGGATGGAATCGCGTAACAGTTCCTGCCGATGCTCTACAAGCTGTCATACTGGTTCGCGATGGCGCAACTATACCTCACGTTCCGGTAGCTCAAAGCACCTCTCAAATCGACTGGAATGCTGTATACGATAAGACCTATAAGGCCGATTGATGTAGCAAAAACCGATAATAAAAAATCCTCTGAAGGAATTCTTCAGAGGATTTTTTTAAATTCATCTACCAAATCAAGTTTCTCCCATGTGAAGAGCTCTACTTCCATTTCTTTTGGCTCTTCATAGCGCGACTCGAATTTTTTTATGACCTTTCGGGGAGTTCGGCCCACATGTCCATATGTAGCCGTCTCTTTATAAATCGGATTTCTCAGTTTCAACCTTTGTTCTATGGCATGTGGTCTCATGTCTACTATGCCCGATATCCTCTCCGATAGTTCGGCATCACTCATGTTGACCTTCGATGTCCCAAGGGTGTTTACCCACAGGCTGACAGGCTCGGCCACACCTATCGCATAGGCAACCTGAACCAACACCTCGTCACTCAATCCTGCAGCCACGATATTCTTTGCTATGTGGCGAGCCGCATAGGCTGCCGAACGGTCAACTTTCGAAGGGTCCTTTCCCGAGAACGCACCGCCTCCATGGGCCGCTTTGCCGCCATAGGTGTCAACTATAATTTTTCTTCCTGTCAATCCGCTGTCACCATGAGGACCACCTATGACAAACTTGCCGGTTGGATTGACATGAAGAATATAATCGTCTCCCAAAAGATTCCTCAACTCTTCAGGAAGTCTCTCCCTGACCCGCGGAATCAAAATGTCTCTGACATCGCTCTTTATTCGTTCCAACATTCTGATGTCGGCTTCCTCCTGAGACTCTCCTTCGCGTGGAGCGATGAATTCATCATGTTGTGTCGATACTACAATAGTATGAACCTTAACCGGCTTGTTGGTCTCGCCGTCATACTCTATTGTAACCTGACTCTTGCTGTCGGGCCGCAGATAGCTGATCGTCTCTCCCTTATCGTCTTGATAGGTGAAATACTTCCCTTCGCGACGAATTGCAGCCAGTTCTTTCAACAAAGCGTGACTTAAAGCCAGAGAAAAAGGAATATAAAGAGGTGTCTCATTGGTCGCATAGCCAAACATCATTCCCTGATCACCGGCACCCTGGTTTGCAACATCTTTCTTGTCAACACCACGGTTGATGTCGGGACTCTGCTCATGCAATGCCGACAGAATGCCACACGAATCTGCATCGAACTTATAGTCACTCCGGTTGTAACCAATCTCTCTGACAACGTCGCGGATAGTTTCATGCAAATCCACGTAGGCTTTGCTTCTGACCTCTCCGGCTACAACAACCTGACCGGTTGTCACCAGAGTCTCACAAGCGACTTTGCTCTCCGGATCATGAGCCAGAAACTCATCCAGAATGGCGTCAGATATCTGATCGGCTACCTTGTCGGGATGACCCTCCGATACCGATTCCGATGTAAAAAGGTAGTTCAATGATTACTCCGAATAAAATTTCTGAAGATTGTTGGTAATCTTATTCTTGCCCAACAAAATGGCGAAGACGTTTCTCGAAAGCATGGGAGCACCCATCTGCTGATTGAACATCATGCCGTCATTGTCCTGGTCGAACTCACGACCGATTTTCTCCTCGTCAACAACCTGGAATACAACGACCGAGTTGTCGGTTGCAATCGGGCCGGTCAATTGACCCGGCTCTGCTGCCGATGCTGCGGCAATCAGCATGGACTGCCCAACCGGGAATCCACGAACTATGCGCTGGCCGAAAGTAACTTCGGTTGTGTCAACAGGACTGTCCATTACCTGAGAATAACCGGCGAGATCATTGGCCTTACCGCTATAATCGGCAATCAGCTTCTCACCTTTCTTCTGAGCAAGAGCACGGTTTGTCAACTCACGGCTCAAATTCGGATCATTTGCCGGAGTGTAACCCTGGTCATAAATGTCCTTGACGGCTACTACCAGGAAATGGCCCGACTGTTCGTCACCATAAACACCGCTAACCTGGCCCTTCTTCGCATGCATGGCCCATTTTGCCGGACCTCTCGTGTCGCTCAAGTTAGCAATTGAGAGTGATGACGGAGTAACATAAGCCGGGAACAAATGATAACCGGCAACATTGGCATTCGCTGCAAACAAAGCTGCAGTGTTGTTGGTGTCGGCATAAGCCTGCAAGTCATTATGAAGCTTGGTTATAGTAGCATTAGAAGGATCCACGGTATAGGTAATCTCGGCTACATCATAGAACTGAACCGGCGAATTACGCTTCGTAACCTTGATGGCATTGCCTCCTTCAGCGCCGGAAGTTGCGTCAGGAAGAACATATACGTTCAAAGGAGCGGAAACAAGTGTCTCCTGCAAAACCCCTGTCTGGGGCACATAGACTGCCTGCGCAGGTTGTGTTCCGCCAACCAATCCCTTTGCAATCAGAGAGTCTACGCTGACTCCACCGTTGAGAAGAGTCAGAACACTGTCCTGCACCGATGCGTTGCCAACTATGGCTACAAGTTCAACGGTCACTGTATCAACGTCATTATAGGTGTTGACAAGCTTACCGATGGCATATTGGTTATTGCGGAACGACAAAAGTCTGACATTCTCCTTCTGAAGGCTGTCAAGCTGACTAGCCAAAGCTATCGGCAAACCTGCACGGGGAGCTGAAACTCGGTTAACCACAAAATTAAGGTTACCGCTGACTCCTTCGGTTCCGGGCTGTTCACGTAAGGAAACTAATGCGCCTTCTACCTCTTGCTGGGCAGCCAGTAAATCATCAGCCGACGGCACAATGTCTACTGCTATGTAATCTATTGGGCGTGTCTCCTCGGCCAATTTGTAATGACCCTTTCTTTCGTTGTATATCTTCTTGAGGTCCTCCGACCCAATTTTTGCAACACTGTCGGGAACGGTAGCAAAATCCTTCTTTACATAGGCAATCTTTGCTGTGGTCGCATTCTCATCATAATAGGACTTGGCATCCAGCTTATTCACATTCAAGGCACCGTTGAACAAGTTACCCAATTTCTGTTGTTTCAACGATTCCGTGGTCTGGTTTTCAAGTGATACCCATGCCTGCTGAAGCTGAGTGGCTGTCTGAGCCGGAACCTGATATTTACCGGGGTTGAATGCGTAGTCGTAGAACTCGGCCGGACTATTGATGCCCATCTGACGCACTTGCTGAACTACCATTGGCAGAGGATTCGCTCCGGTCATGGCACGTGACAATTCGTCGTCGGTCACCGTGATACCTAACTCTTTTACTTTTGCATCCATCATGGTCTCAAAAAGCATCTGCTGCAAAACCTGATTCTGCAACTGGGCATTGTCGACATTGGCATAACCCTGGGCCTGCATCTGCTGACGCTGCTGTTCTACTCTTCGGTTGAACTCCTGAATGTCTACTTTATGGCCCTCAACCTTAGCTGCGGTTGTGCCGGGACCAGTCAGTGAACGACTCGAGGTGAGAAAATCACCCAAAATGAATGCAAGTAACGCTACGATGATAACGATGAACAAGATTACCGACTTGCTACGGATTTTTTCTAATGTTGCCATTTATAATGGTTTATTAACTTTTTATTTTTTTCAAATCAAATTGCCCGCAAAGATACGAATTACTATTCAAATCTAAAAACTAAAAAATTACCCTCTCTTTTACTCCATCATTGTATCTTTGTCTTTGATATGGTCAATTCCATCAAATCACTCGCTAAGGACACCTCGGTTTATGGAGTAAGCTCCATCGTGGGTCGACTCCTTAACTGGCTGTTAGTTCCGGTCTATACCTATATCTTCGCAGCCGAGGAATATGGTATAGTCACCGAAGTATACGCCTATGTCGCTGTGCTTCTGATTATTCTGACCTACGGAATGGAAACGGGATTTTTCCGGTTCGCTAATCATGAACGTTGGAAAGATCCCCTGCAAGTCTACACGACATCTTTGTCGGCACTCCTCGTCTCCTCTTCTGTCTTTATTGTCATTGTCCTGGTTTGGGCTGAAAAATGGGCCGAACTGCTAAGTTGCGCCAATAATCCCGATTTCGTTGTCATGATGGGAATTACAGTAGCAGTGGATGCTTTCACATCTCTCCCATTTGCCTATCTTCGCTACAAACGACAACCCTTCCGATTCGCCCTACTAAAGGTAACAGGCATTGCTCTCAACATCGGGTTTAATCTTTTCTTCCTTCTCCTCCTTCCGGCAATTTCCAATTGGGCTATATTCTCATGGATGTACTATCCCCGGTTCGGAATTGGATACATATTCCTCTCCAACCTTATTTCATCGGCTGTAGTCCTCCTCCTCCTGATTCCTGAAATTTCTTGCCGATGGTCTTTCTCGGGTAAACTCCTGCGTGAAATGCTCTCCTACTCCTTCCCGCTTCTCGTTTTGGGAATTGCAGGGGTCATGAACCAGACCATCGACAAAATTCTCTATCCCTATCTTGTCAGCGACCCTCAGGAGGCCATGTCGGGACTCGGCATCTATGGAGCAAACTACAAGATTGCTGTCATTCTGGTGATGTTCCTCCAGGCTTTCCGATTTGCCTATGAACCGTTCGTCTTTGCAAAAGCGAAGGAGAAAAAGAAGGACAACACCTATTCCGATGCAATGAAATGGTTTCTCATCGTCGCCATGTACATCTTCCTCGGGGTGATGCTGCTTCTCGAAATCGTTAAACATTTTATAGCACCTGAATACTATAGCGGACTGAAAGTCGTTCCAATCATAATGCTCGCCGAACTATTCTTCGGAATATTCTTCAATCTCTCTATCTGGTATAAAATCAGCGATCGTACAGTCTGGGGCACATGGTTCTCCATTATCGGACTTGCCGTTACGCTGGCCATGAATGCAATCCTCGTTCCGCGATTCGGATACATGGGATGTGCCTGGGCCGCATTCTCTTGCTATGCAATCATGATGATTCTTTCCTGGCTTGTGGGACGATTCAAGAATCCAATCGACTACGATATGAAGTCGCTTGCTTTTTACTTTATTCTTGGCATTCTCCTGTGGATTGGCACCGAAATCATCCTCAACCACGGATCATGGCCCGACGGACTGGATGTAGCCCATGGAACCGACATGTTGGGATGGGTTG
>JAFLTL010000034.1 GCA_022510505.1 Muribaculaceae bacterium
ACGACCCCGAGATTACAAATCACGTGCTCTGGCCAACTGAGCTAAAGAGGCATTTCAATTTTCGACTGTCATTTACTGACCTTTGGCCGAAATCGTTTGCAAAGATACTGCTTTTTTTCATTACACAAAATATTTTCCAATTTTTTATTCCCTTTTTTATTAATTTTGCCATTGCCACTTCTTTTTATACTATGGACAATATCATAAAACAACGCATCAAGACACTGCAAACGCTCATCGCGCAACAAAACATAGATGCTTACATCATCCCACAGAATGATCCCCATCAAAGTGAATACCTGGCCAAACATTGGCAAACAAGAAAATTTTTCTCGGGTTTCACCGGATCGGCGGGAACTCTCGTCGTAACACAAAACAAAGCCCTACTGTGGACCGACAACCGATATTTCCTACAAGCTGAAACACAACTCGAAGGTTCCGACATACAATTGATGAAAGACGGACTCCCTTCAACTCCCTCCATCAACTCATGGCTCAGTGACAACATTTCCAAGGATGGTAAAATCGGTGTCAACGGATGGCTAATCTCGGCAATGGCTTTTCAAGAAATGAAAGCCAGGATGGATTCTAAAAACATATCCATCATAACCGACTTCGACCCGGTCAACCAAATTTGGACCGACCGTCCCCCACTCCCAAAAGACAAAGCATTTGTCCATGATGTAAAATATGCCGGAGAAACCGCAGTTTCTAAAATAAACCGCATAATCCAGGATCTGGCATCAAAAGAGGTCACGGCCTATTTCGTTTCGGCTCTCGACGAAATCGCCTGGACATTGAACCTTAGAGGAACCGACGTCCATTGTAATCCGGTCGCTACATGCTTCCTCTACATCTCACCAGCGCAATCGATTATTTTCATCGACAACGACAAGTTGACCGATGAAGTCCTGCAAAACCTCAAGGAAGCCAATGTTTCAGTTCTCCCCTATGAAAACACACGGGATTTCCTCAAACAACTCGATGAAAAAGAACGAGTCCTTGTCGACCCTGCCCGCACGGCTTGCATTGTTCTCCAAACTCTCGGAATAAGAGCAGTGGAAGGCGACGGACCAATACAACTTATGAAAGCCATTAAGAATCCGACACAAATTCAAGGATTCCGCAACGCAATGCGTCGCGACGGAGCTGCTCTCGCCCGAGGGTTCCGGGAAATCGAGAGAAGAATGGCCCAGAATATACCGACTACCGAAATTGATGTAGCCGATATTCTACGTAACGAACGTTCAAAAGAAGAACTCTTCTTCGATATCAGTTTCGACACCATTGCCGGTTATGCGTCTAACGGTGCTATCATACATTATTCAGCAACCCCTCAAACTAACACTCTACTAAAACCCGAAGGGCTGCTGCTAGTCGACAGCGGAGCACAATTCCTCGATGGAACCACCGACATCACTAGAACAATCTCGCTGGGAACACCAACTCCCGAAGAAAAAAGAGACTTCACTTTGGTACTCAAAGGCATGATTGCTCTCGACATGGCGGTATTCCCGGCAGGAACACGAGGAGTGCAACTTGATATCCTCGCCCATCAATACCTTTGGAGAGCCGGGCAAAGCTATCTACACGGAACAGGACATGGCATCGGACATTTCCTGAATGTGCACGAAGGCCCCCAAACAATCAGAAACAACAATAACTTGACTCCTATTCACGTTGGAATGATAACATCCGATGAACCGGGACTTTACAAGCCCGGAGTTCACGGAGTCAGATGTGAGAACTGCATTCTCGCAGTTCCGGCCACGATAGATGGCGCCGATGATTTTGAGTACATCAAATTCGAAACCATGACTCTCTTTCCATTCGACTTGAATCTGATTGATACAACTCTCCTCAACGACGACGAAGTGGAATGGATCAACGCCTACCACAAACGTGTATTCGACATCCTCTCTCCAGGGCTCGACACCGAAACGAAAGAATGGTTAAAAATCAAAACACAACAAATAAGCAAATGAAATCGTTTAAGACTATGTTAGGAACATTCGTCGCTGCTGTACTGTTCACGGCGTGCGGCGCAACAACCAACAATTCCAACCAAGACAATCAACAAGACATGGCTAACGAAAAAACCAACGAAAAGATCCCGGAAAATAACTCCAATGACGCAACCGTCGAAATTAAAACTTCTTTAGGCGACATCATAGTCAAACTCTTCGGCGACACACCTCAACATCGCGACAATTTCCTGAGATTGGTCAAGGATGGCTACTACAACGGAACACTGTTCCACCGAGTCATCAACGAATTCATGGTACAAGCCGGCGATCCTAATAGCAAAAACGCACCTGCCGGCAAGATGCTTGGCGACGGTGACCCCGGTTATACATTACCTGCCGAAATCGATTATCCAAACCACTTCCATAAAAGAGGAGCTCTGGCAGCTGCCAGAACCGGCGACAACATCAACCCCGAAAGAAGATCGTCGGGCTCACAGTTCTATATCGTAACTGGAAGAACTTTTGATGACCCAACACTCGACATTATCGCACAAAGATCGGGACAACCAATCCCCGAAGATATTCGTCAGGTCTACAAAACCGAAGGAGGAACACCCCATCTTGACGGAGCCTATACCGTTTTCGGTGAAGTCGTCAAAGGTATGGATGTGGTCGACAAAATTCAACAGGTTGAAACCGACCGATACGACCGTCCACTCGACGATGTCAAGATTATTTCGATGACAGTCGTCGATTAACTACAACAATTGCATGCAACTCATGAAGACCGAAGCTGTCGATCGGCGTTACCTCAGAATGGCTGAAATATGGGCACAGAACTCCTACTGTGTCAGAAGAAAGGTGGGAGCTCTTCTCGTTAAAGAAGGCATGATTATCAGCGATGGATATAACGGAACACCGTCAGGATTCGAAAACGTTTGCGAGGACGAATACGGTGATACAAAACCTTATGTCCTACACGCCGAAGCTAATGCCATTACCAAGGTCGCACGTTCCAATAATTCAAGCGAGGGAGCGACTCTCTACATCACGGCTTCACCTTGCATGGAATGTTCCAAACTGATTATTCAGGCAGGAATCAAAAGAGTGGTGTTTCACGAAAAATACAGAATGACCGACGGACTTGATCTTCTGAAGAGGGCCAACATTGAAATCATCCACATTCCCGATATTAACGAAATCGATTTACAAAAATGACCCACCGAATCAAGGACATCAAAATTTGGATACCTCTAATTGTCGCCGTCTCTCTCGGGATTGGAATCTTTGCAGGTACTCTGGTCAACCGAAACAACGTGGCTACAACTGGAGAGAAAAAACTCTCAAATATTCTGGATCTTATCGGCAACGATTATGTCGACCGGATTGACACCGATTCTCTTTTGGAAACAGTTTATCCCGATTTACTTCAAGCCCTTGACCCGCATTCCTCCTATATCCCTTCGGCTGAATTAAGATCGTTTAACGAGGAACTCGACGGCTCGTTCAGCGGAATTGGAATCTCATTCACCATGAACAACGACTCGGTCAATGTTGTCGAGGTGATTGCGGGAGGGCCGGCCGAAAAAGCTGGCATTCTTCCTGGTGACCGAATCATTACTGTTGATGACGAGTCAGTCGTTGGTAAAGGACTGACAGCCGAAAAGGTTCGGTCGATGATTAAGGGCATGAAAGGATCAACTGTCAAGGTGGGAGTAAAAAGAGAATCGGCCAACAAAATGCTTGAGTATGAAATCGAACGAGGTGATGTTCCGGTTAATTCAATCGATGCAAGTTACATCATTGACAATGGAATAGGCTATATCCATGTCAACCAGTTCAGTCGAACCACTTATAATGAATTTCTGAACTCGCTGGCAACCTTGGCCAAAGACGGAGCCGAAACATTTATAATTGACTTAAGGGGAAATCTCGGAGGGTATCTTGAAATGGCCGTACTGATGGCCAATGAGATTCTTCCCAAAGGCGCTCCAATCGTATTTACCAAAACACGTGACGGCCTCGACGACCGATACATAATCAGCGACGGTACAGGCGCATTCCCCGATGCAGGTATCGTTATTTTACTAGATGAATATTCGGCAAGCTCATCCGAAGTCTTCTCAGGAGCTATACAGGATAATGACCGCGGACTGATAATTGGACGACGCTCCTTCGGTAAGGGACTGATTCAAAGACAAACAATTCTACCCGACAGCAGCGCCCTGCAATTAACTGTCGGTCGATATTATACCCCATCGGGACGATCGATCCAAAAAGACTACTCCAATCAGTCTGTCTATAGAAACGATATTGTAGAACGCTACAATCACGGTGAGGCTTTTTCGGCCGATTCCATACATCAGGACACGACCAATGTCTTTTTAACCGCTAATGGACGTAAAGTCTATGGAGGAGGTGGCATAATGCCCGATGTCTTTGTTCCGTCCGACACCGCCGGTGTGACCGGTTACTATCTGAATGTGGCAAATGCCGGACTCTTCCAGAAGTTTACATTCGACTATGCCGACACACATCGCAAGGTATTGTCTAAGGCTAAGACAACTCAGGAATTGCTGCAATTGCTACCCGATGATGACTCACTCTTGAGGGACTTCATAAATTACGCTTCGAAAGCTGGGATTCCAGCAAGATGGTACTATATCAACATATCTCGTAATTTGATTGTCGACCAGTTGAAGGCCATGATCGCCCGCGACATTCTAGGATATAGCTCTAGCTATGAGATCCTGAATCAGCGCGACCCTGCCGTTAACGAAGCGCTGAAGAGAATCAAATCGGGTGAGGCTAACTCCCCTGTCGAAATTCAAGGGGTCAACAACAAAAAGTAAACATGAAAAAGGACGATATAAGAAGAACGGTCAAAACACAGAAAAGCCTTTTGACCGACCTTGAAAAAAAGAAAGCGGCTGCCCAGGTGTTCCAAAAATTGGAAAGAACCGCAGCGTTCCTTGTGGCCGAAAACATCCTTCTCTATCATTCGCTCCCCGACGAACTGTCCACTTTAGAGTTCATCGACCGTTGGAGTAACCGAAAGAACTTTTTCCTGCCTCGTGTCAATGGAGTAAACCTCGACATCCTCCCCTGGGATCGGACCCGACTGTCGTTGGGAGCTTTTCACATTGAGGAGCCACAAGGCGATGACATCCACAATGTGGATGAAATGGAACTTATAATTGTGCCGGCCATCGCCTACGATCGCAAAGGAAACCGCGTTGGAAGAGGAAAGGGTTATTACGACCGGCTCCTCGCTGAGGCTAAGGCCATAAAAATCGGTATAGGCTATGATTTTCAACTGATTGACGATGACATTGAAATCGAACCTCACGATGTCGGCGTCGATATCGTCATTACCCAGTCCTCAACCATTACCATTAGAACAAAAAGATAATACTGCTCGATATGGAAATCACTAATTTCTCTACGACATCTTCGCTAATCAGTCAGTACATGACCGAACTTAGAGATGTTAATGTCCAGAAGGACTCCATGAGATTCCGAAAAAACATAGAAAGGATCGGGGAAATAATGGCCTATGAGATCTCTAAGACCCTGAGATTCAAAACTATTGATATTGCTACGCCATTGTGTGACACCAAAGCCGAGGTAATCGACGATTCGATTGTACTTGCCACTATCTTCCGCGCAGGACTCCCCTTTCATGCAGGTTTCCTGAATTTCTTCGACAAAGCCGAAAATGCTTTCGTCTCAGCTTACAGAAAATATAAAGAAAAAGGCGATTTCGAGGTGTGCATCGAATATCTTGCCTCTCCTCGCATCGATGGCAAAACATTGATTCTGTGTGATCCCATGCTCGCAACCGGAATTTCTATGGAAATGAGCTACCGTGCTCTCCTGACTAAGGGAACGCCTGCTAAAGTGCATGTGGCCTCAATCGTTTCCTCCAGCCAAGCTATCGAATATGTAAAAAATCATTTTCCTGACGATTCCACATCGGTGTGGACAGCTACCATCGACCCTACATTGAACGATCATTCCTATATCGTTCCCGGATTAGGCGATGCAGGAGATCTTGCCTTCGGCACAAAAGACTGATTTTTCATCTCCCTTATAAAACATTACAGGTGAAGGAAAATTCCTTCACCTGTATGTTTTCATAGGAGGAAAGAATGCGTCGGGAAAGTGTTCTACGGTGTAATCATTGGGACTCCCCATGACAAATATGAAATCAAATTGACAAGAGAAATTATCTCCATATTGACTCATATAGGCATTCGCACAACTCCTCATAAAACCAACCTTTCTTGGAGTTATCAAGTCAATGGGGTCTATATGCTCGTCGGTGTTCCTGGATTTCACCTCTATGAAGCTGATTCTTTGACCTTGACGGGCTATTATGTCTATCTCGAGATGATTTAGACGCCAGTTCCTTTCCAAAATATCGTAACCCCTGGTTACCAGATATTCTGTAGCGACATTCTCACCCCATCGGCCGGTTTGATTGTGTCGAGCCATCAGTCACCAAGGTAAATGAGTGTCAGATCATCGAACAAATAATGATTGGTGTCAATGTTCATGTTCTGGTCATCGGGAGTAAACGCGATGTCAAATACATGATGACCCTCATTCAGGTCAACGGTTATTATGTTCGAATCACCCCAGTCACTCCAATTGCCCACACCCCTTTGAGGCATAACGAATGTCCCCGCTTTTTTACCATCTACGAGAAACGATCTGATCGCACATTTGTTTTCGGTATTCACAGGACCGTTTCCGTTTGCATAACGTAGATTGATTGCGTATTTCCCCGATTGCAGAATATCCACCGGAACGGTAATTGACTTACTCGTTCGATCCGATTCCACGAAACCGTTGCCTCTGTAACCCGATATCGGTGACCTGGGCTCGTAAGATACCTCCTTGGAATTAATCTCCGTGGTCACATAGGGAACCTCTATCACCATCTTCTCCCGGTTGTTGCGTGGCTCGGAGGCAAATGACTCAACACCTTCGCCACTGACGCCGATAACCATATATTCCCCTTGCTCATCAATCACAAATTCGGTCGAGTAAGTGGTAGCCAATACATTCCCATCCTTTATTATTTTGTAATGGTCGATATATTCGATAGGATGCCATTTCAGCAATGTCCCCGTGTCCTCCAGATAAGCTATGGGAGTCAGAGGCGCCTTTACATTCGACGTGCGATTGACGCTAAGTTTCTTGAAGGAATTGTTGGCCATGTCAATCACTATGTCGTTCGTCGCTTTTAAATCTTTTGCAGCAATGAAGTTTTCCTTAAGTTTCTTGCCGTTCAAACTGATTGAAGCGACTACGTTCCCCCATCCGTTAACCTTAATATCCAACTTCTTGCCACGATATGTATAATTTTTCAACTCTCTGGAAGTGCCCAACACCTCGGGTACAACCGGTTGAAATAAAATCCCGTCTTTCTGAGGATTGATTCCAAAGAGTATTCGATTCGTTATGGCTAGATTGCCGGCCAACGACCATAGCATATTAGAAGAATTCAACTCAGTTGCAATGTCTCCGTTGTCAATATTCAAATTTTCTTTGTTTGTTGCAAACAACGCTGCCGGACGGTAAACCGAACCTATAGCCTCTAACAAACCTTCTTCATTCCCGACCTTTGCATTTGCCAACGCCCAGTAGGATGCGACAAATGGCCATAAGGCATTGTTATGGTAGGATGGCATGTCGGAAATCTGTGGAAAGAACACCGGTGCTCCAAATGGCGTAGTCGGATAACTCTCGGTGATTGTCTCGGCTCTCTCAGGCGATGCAACATCAAAGAGTATAGCCAGCGACTCACCTAAAGATTCTGCACGTCCATTAAGAATCGGGAACTCCCGACCGTAATTATACATTGCATAGTAACCTTTGTCGGCTAACCAAAGCTCATTGTTCACAGCCTCGCTGATTCTCTGAGCCTGTGACTTATAAGAAACTGACAATTCTTTCTTTCCTAGAAGTTCGGCCATCTCCGAAGCATCCTTCAAGGCCTGTACATGAACTACTGCCGTGCTTAACGACTCGCTCGAATAAATATCGGCCGGCTGCATCCATTTCGGATAACTCTGCTCGCGCCAGTCAATAAAGGAAGTCTCCCCTTTAACCAGACCATTCGATGAATAAACCGTCTGGGCATCAATCGCCAACGATTTCTCAACTACCGGGAAAATGTCTTTGATCCAGTTCAAATCACCAGTCGCCTTGTAAACCTCCCACGCTGCGATAATCCATACCATACGGTCGGAACTCACGGGCCATGCACCACCCGAACCCGTGTCTTGCATGATCCTCCCATCTGAAGTAATCTTTTTTCTCAACGATATCATGGAGGCTTCCGGCTGAAGTTGAGCCATCGACAGAATTATGGAATAGCTGACGTCTCTTGTCCAAACACCACTCCACTCCTTGCCGGTTCGTAACGTGGTATCGGGTTCTACGGCATTAACCATTTCGTCCAGACCCATATTGTATATCGCCCTGTGAAGGGTGTTGGGCGTCAACAACTGAGGATAGGACGATATGTCATTCTGTCGACTCCACGTCCCCTCTATCGGCATGAAATAGCCCGGCTGAGCTTTGTAATCTGAGATTATTGTTGTGTCGTTAGGTGCATAGGCAAAGAAAATCCCCTGCTTTATCGTGTCACCTGCCCATGAATAGGCGTCGGTACTAACAATCACATTCGAGAACGGCTCGGTCCCTGTCACGTTCAACGAACTGACAAGAATCAATAGCGATAAACAATGATTTTTCATCTGGTAATACTAACCTCGAAATATTTAACTATCTGAAACACAATAAAACTTAACGGATCTTCAGCTTCTGACCGATTCTTATATTGTCGTTGGTCATTCCGTTGAGCTGTTTGATCTTGGCTACTGTTGTGCCGTAACGTTTTGCCAATGCGGTTAGCGTATCACCCTTCTTGATTGTAATCGTCAAAGGAGCATTCGACTGTGTTGCCGAGCTTACCGGCTGGCTCGGTTTTGTTGTCGCAGCCGATGCGGCAGGTTTCGAATCGGCTGCCACCGAATTCTCCTGATCTACTAAAACGACTTCCGTTCCGGTGTTCACCTCCGATAATAGCTGATCGTCTGTCGCCTGAGCCGGAGGAGCTCCAACACCCTCGGCATCGCGCTCGGCCTGCTCCTGAGCCAATTGTTCTTTGGTTTTCTTAACTTTTTGAATCGTTACTATCTTCAAACTCTGACCTCTTTTAACCGAGGATATCCCTCCGTTCGCTTCTTTTAAGCTAGCCAAGGTTACTCCATAGTTCTTGGCTATCGACGTCAAGGTCTCACCACGTTTTACCTTGTGCCATTGAGTCTTCTCCGTTATGATATAGTCTCCGTCATCTCTGACACTCTCTACCAAACCGGTTTCCGGGTCAACAGTCAAACGACGGGCATATTGGGCTATGTCATGATTCGAAATACTGTCTTCACTGACAAGATAACTATATATCTGCTTTGATGGCAACACTAAACTGTAGGGGCGAATATCACCCGGAATATACGACTCCCTATATTGGGGATTGAGTATCTTTATCTCTTCTACCGGGATGTTCAAAACATCCGAAATCTGCTGCAGATGAACACGACGCGTCACATGAACACTATCTGTTATGAGAGGACGCTTCGCCAATGCCGGACTGATGTTATGCTCCGGATAATAAGTCATCACATAAGTTGCCGCTATGAAACACGGCACATAACCCCTGGTCTCCTTCGGTAAATAATTATATATATCCCAGAAGTCCCTTTTCTTGCCATCACCGTCACCTGCACGTTTCAAAGCTTTTGTCACATTTCCGGGGCCACAATTGTAGGCTGCTATCGCCAACGACCAGTCGTTGAATATCGAATATAGCTGCTTCAGATACTTTGCCGCCGATTCCGACGACTTGTAAGGATCCCTGCGCTCGTCAATCAAAGAGTTAATTTCCAAACCCAAACCTCGGGCCGTTGGAATCATGAATTGCCACAAACCGGTCGCTCCTGCCTTTGAGACTGCATCGGGATTCAAGGCCGACTCGATTATCGGCAAATATTTCAACTCCAAAGGAACTCCCTCTCGTTCCAATGCCTCCTCAAAAATCGGCATATAATATAAACTCATTCCCAACATGTTCTCAACCAATTGACGACGACGTTGGGTATACATCTCTATGTAGGACCTGACTATCGAGTTATAAGGCATCTCTATGACGGTTGGCATAGTGCTGAGTCGTTTTATCAGAAGCTCGTCGGTCAGCGCAACATCCTTGCTGGCATCTGCATCCCGATCCATCTCGACATAGTTCCTTAAATACCAGTTTTCCATCATTTGATGAACATCTGTTTCCATACTCTCGGGAACAATAATCGTGCTGTCAGTAAACTGTCTCGATAATTCCAAAATCGAGGCCGAGTTCATTTGAGGAACTGAAATAATAACAACTGCCGCTATATAACTGATAAGTCTTTTGATCATGTCTTTCTAAGGTTCATTAAAAATTCAAGGCCCATTGCAAGCCAACCGACGGATAGGTAGTTCTGCTGTCGGGAATCAGCACCGGAGCCCAGTCCATCGTTAGGTCGGGAGTAATGTCAAAATGTGCCAGCGAAGCATCAACATAGGCATCTACCATCGCTACAAGATATACTCCCACTATCGCTATTATGCATAAATCCCGATTTCTTCGGAAATAATCTTTCCTCGATTTTAATATGTTAGTAAGCCATGTTTTGTCAAGGCTCTCTTCTTTTACAGTAGGCGGAAAAAAATCCATATAGCTCTTGGTCGAAGGATCGTTGTCCATGATATCGGAATAAGCTCGGGTGTAGTCCTTCAACATTCCGCTGTTCCAACTCGTCGCATAGGCCAAACCTAAATAGCCACCCACAAGAATCGGCAGTTTCCAATATCTTCGATTATAAATCTGGCCCAATCCGGGAAACAAAGCCGATAACCACACCGCTCTTTTTGGGTCAGGCTCGAATGCGATTTCGCGCTCAATCCAGTCGGGGGTCTCGTTCAACACATTGATTGTATCACGAGCCAACACCTGGAGTGTATCCCCTTGAGTCGTGAAACTTTCTTCAACAACTGCCGCCGGATAGGGAACCGGTTCGCGACCTATCGATATAGAATCGGGAAAAGCATTCAACAACTCCAAATGACTCTTGATGCTGTCGATTTCCGCATCAGGATCATCTTGACTGCTCGCTGGTACCTGAGAAAAGGCCCGCAAACCAACTCCCAGGAACTGAATGATTAGTATGCTCAGGATTATTCTCAAAATCACTCCGCTTTTCCGTTACCCATCGAATCAAACATCGAAATCAACCGCCCAAGCTCATCCTCATCCTTGAAAGAAAAGGTTATCTGACCACTACCTTGGGAGTCAAGTTTCAATTTGACATTTGTTTTGAATGTTGACGAAAGATGACGCTGCAATATGTTGTAATCGGCATTTGGATTTGCCTTCCGCTCCTTCAAGGTCTTTGACTCCTCACGCTCCCGAATGCCTCTGACTATTTCCTCGATTTTCCTGACCGATAAACCCTCCTTGATGATTCGGTTATATAACTTCAACTGAAGCGATGGGTCCTCAATGGCCAATAATGTCCTCGCATGACCGAAATCAATCTCTCCGTTCTGAAGGCCAAGTTGAATCTTGCCATGAAGATTCAACAAACGAAGGAAATTGGCAATTGTCGATCTCTTCTTTCCTATCCTTTCACCGAGCTCTTCCTGGGTCAGGTCATACTGATTGATCAGCTTCTGATAGCTCAAGGCAATTTCTATCGGATTCAAGTCTTGACGCTGAATATTCTCTATCAAAGCCATCTCGGTCACGTCCTTCTCCGATGCATCGATGATGTAGGCCGGAACTCTTTCCAAGCCGGCCATCTTTGCTGCCCTATAACGTCTTTCCCCTGCTATGATCTGATAAGTATCGTCGTCAAGTTTCCTTAACGATAACGGTTGTATCACACCAAAATTCTTTATCGATTCCGACATCTCGGCCAAAGCCTCTTCGTCAAACATCTTTCGGGGCTGATTGGGATTGACATTGATTTTTGTCAACTCGATCTCACTCATAGAAGAGCCACCCGACAAAGACATGTCGTCCATCGGTATCAGAGTGTTCAAACCTCTGCCCAAAACATTCTTCTTTGATGAAGGCATATACCTATCCTTTCAACTTGTTCTTTGTTATAATTTCCTTCGCAAGCATCACATGAGCTGTGCTCCCTCTACTCTCCGGATCATACAGAACTACCGGCAAACCGTGGCTGGGCGCCTCACTCAGTTTTATGTTTCGCGGTATCACTGTATCAAACACCATGGAACTGAAATGACCTTTCAACTCCTCATAGATTTGATTTGCCAATCTTAAACGGGCATCATACATTGTCAACAGAAATCCTTCTATCTCCAATCCCCGATTAAGTTTATTCTTGATAATCCTTATAGTGTTTAACAGTTTGCTGATTCCTTCCAATGCAAAGTACTCGGCTTGAACCGGTATTATCACCGAATCAGCGGCTGTTAACGCATTGACCGTTATCAGTCCTAACGACGGGGAACAGTCTATCAGAATAAAGTCATAGGACCCGCGCAAGGGTTCTATCAACTTTTTTAAAACTTTCTCTCTCTCTGGTTTTCCAATCAACTCAATTTCGGCTCCTGCAAGATCTATCCTCGAACCGGCCAGGTCCAAACCCTCGATACACGTTTCCACAGTGGAGTCTCCTAAAGAATATCCGTCTACCAGGCACTCATATATCGATGACCTCATCGTGCGTGGGTCTATACCGTAACCACTCGTAGCATTCGCCTGGGGATCCGCATCTATTAATAGAATCTTCTTCCCCTCTCTTGCTAAAGAGGCGGCCAAATTTATCGCAGTTGTGGTTTTACCGACCCCGCCCTTTTGATTGGCTATGGCAATTACCTTTCCCATAAAACATAACGGCACTTTACGCCAACTGCAAAGTTAACCTTTTTTTCTTTAATCCGAAAGTTTATACTACTTTTGCAAACACAATAGGTGATTGAAAATGGTTTCAAAAACTCGTGACAAATTAATTGAAGTCGCTCGACAACTTTTTGCAAATAAAGGGGTCGAAAACACTACCATGAGCGACATAGCTACTGCTTCCGATAAAGGACGCCGAACCATTTATACCTATTTCAAAAATAAAAGAGAAATCTATAATGCCGTTCTGGAAAGGGAAAGCGAACGGTTGGTCCAAAGCATGAGAGAAGTCGCCGATAGCGACATCCCACCAACCGAAAAAGTACGGAAATTTATCCTTTCACGAATTATTCTTGTAAAATCTGACGACAAGGCCTCAATGACCGAAAAATTAAGGTCACTGTTTAACCTTGACTTGAACCGAATCGAAAGAATAAGGAAACTGGCTCTCGCTAAGGAAAACCAAATACTGCAATCAATGCTCGAGCAAGGAGTCAGAAACGGAGAATTCGACCCTAAACAAGCTCGCAAATTCCCTTCTACACTCGTTATTGTGATGCAAGGACTCTATTATTCCTATGTCAACAATAACTTCGAAAACATCGGACTTGTTCCGGCCGGACTGGAAGATAAAATCTCCGATTTTCTCGTCGAAGGACTGAAATCAAAATCACAAAACAAATAAAAAAAATACTCACTGACTATGAAATTGTTGGAAGGAAAAACAGCACTCATAACCGGAGCCGCAAGAGGTATTGGAAAAGCACTCGCAATTAAGTTCGCCTCGGAAGGCGCTAACATCGCCTTCACCGACCTCGTTATCGATGAAGTAGGACAGGAAACCGAGAAAGAAATCGCTGCACTCGGTGTCAAAGTTAAGGCTTATGCTTCTAATGCCGCCGATTTCCAACAAACCAAAGAGGTGGTCGAACAGGTAAAGAACGATTTCGGAAGAATCGACATCCTCGTTAATAACGCCGGCATTACAAAAGACGGGCTCATGATGCGCATGACCGAGGCTCAATGGGATGCAGTTATAGCAGTTAACCTCAAAAGCGCTTTCAATTTCATCAACGCTGTTCTTCCTATAATGCTGAAACAACGCAGCGGCTCTATCATAAATATGGCTTCGGTTGTTGGCGTACACGGCAATGCCGGACAAGCAAATTATGCAGCTTCTAAAGCAGGACTCATCGCCCTGGCCAAGAGTATCGCACAGGAGGTGGGATCACGCGGAATTCGCGCCAATGCAATAGCTCCCGGCTTCATTGAAACGGCTATGACTGCCGCTTTGCCCGATGAAGTACGCGCCGAATGGATGAAGAGCATTCCACTGCGTCGTGGAGGTAAACCCGAAGATATCGCCGACGTCGCTACTTTCCTCGCTTCCGATTTGTCTAGCTATGTCACCGGACAAGTAATTCAAGTCGACGGCGGAATGAATATGTAATCATCGTGGCCATTCTCAATTCAAGGCCCACATTCACTCCCGAAGAACGTCTTAGAGACCTCATTGACGATAACAGCTCACTGCTGATGTGCATCAGCCGTTTTGGAATTCCCTTGGGATTCGGAGACGACTCAGTGGATGTTGTGTGCCGTAAATGGGACGTTGACAGCCCCACTTTTCTCGCTGTTGCAAACTTTCTCAGTAATCGCCCCTATAATGTTTCGGGAATATCTCTCGAAGCTTTAATCCTTTACCTCAAAAGCGCCCACGCTTATTTCATCGATTTCCTCCTCCCCGGAATCCGCGAAAAACTCGTAAAGGCTATCGGAGATCAAAAAAACGATGAAGTTGCACGACTACTTATAACCTTCTTCGATGACTATGTCACAGAAATCCGTGAACACATGGAGTATGAAAACAACACTGTTTTCAACTACATCCAGTCGCTCATCGAAAAGAATAACCAACCCATAACCATTCCGTCAGGATTGTTTTCCGACCGCCACGACGATGTAGCTCGGAAACTTAATGAACTCAAGGATATTATAGTCCGGTATTATCCTCGAGGTGATGCCAACCTGATGAACTCCGTTCTGTTCGATATCATTTCGTGCGAGAAGGACATTCTGAACCATTGCGCAGTTGAAGACAATCTTTTCGAACCTGCCGTCAGGGAGCTGGAAAAAGAACTTGTCAACAACGTCGATCTGATACGCGACCAAAACAAAAACAGCAGGTCTGTCAACACCATCATCGGTTCTCTCAGCGATAGAGAAAAGGAAATCATTCGGCTGGTGGCCTGCGGACTCTCTAACAAGGAAATCGCTGATACTCTCTTTCTGTCGGTCCACACTGTCACCACTCATCGGCGTAATCTCAGTGCTAAACTCGACATTCATTCCCCGGCTGCACTGACTCTCTTTGCCATAATCAATCACCTCGTCGATTTGAATGATATCAAATCATTCATTAGCCCGAAATAAAACCAACCAACGCCCCAAGTTGTTATATCATAAAATAAAGACTTGAAAAAATGGATAAACAAACTGGTAATATTGGAGTAACAACCGAGAATATCTTCCCGGTTATCAAGAAATTTTTATACAGTGATCACGAAATTTTTCTGCGTGAACTCGTTTCTAATGCCATTGACGCTACGCAGAAGCTAAAAACCTTGGCATCATTCGGAGAGTTCAAAGGCGAACTCGGAGAAATGAACGTGAAGGTAACAGTCGATAAAGACAAAGGAACACTGACTATCAGCGACCATGGCATAGGAATGACAGCTGAAGATATCGACAAATATATCAACCAGATAGCCTTCTCTGGTGCTGAAGAATTCCTGGAGAAATACAAAGACAACGTAAATGCAATAATCGGACATTTCGGTCTTGGTTTCTATTCGGCATTTATGGTGGCCAAAAAAGTTGAAATCCTATCCCTCTCCTATAAGGATGGCGCCGAAGGTGTAAAATGGGAATGTGACGGCTCGCCGAAATTCTCTATGGAAACTATTGACAAGAAAGAACGTGGAACCGACATAGTCCTTTATATCGACGATGACAACAAGGAATTTCTCGAACAGGCTCGCATCGACTCGCTGCTGAAGAAATACTGCCGGTTCCTTCCTGTCCCTGTGATCTCAGGAAAAGAACAGGAATGGAAGGATGGTAAATACGTTGACACCGACCGTGATAAAATCATCAACATAACCGAACCGGCTTGGATGAAAAAACCGGTCGACCTAACTAAGGAGGATTATCTGAAATTCTACCATGACCTCTATCCTGCTCAGGAAGATCCATTGTTCTGGATTCATCTCAACGTTGACTATCCGTTTAATCTGACCGGTATACTCTTCTTCCCGAAAATCAAGAATAATTTCGAGGTTACAAAGAACCGAATTCAACTCTACTGCAACCAGGTCTTCGTTACCGACTCGGTCGAAGGTGTGGTCCCCGAATTCATGATGCTACTGCAAGGTGTCATAGACTCACCCGACATACCGCTTAACGTTTCTCGTTCCTACCTTCAGGCCGATACCGCCGTGAAGAAAATCTCGGGCTACATCACCAAGAAAGTGTCATCCCGATTAGAAGAAATTTTCCGTAATGATCGGGCCGACTTTGAGGCAAAATGGAACGACATCAAGATTTTCATCGAATACGGAATGTTGACCGATGAGAAGTTCTGCGAGTCGGCCATGAAATTCGTCCTACTTAAGGATACTCAAGGAAAGTTCTATACCCTCGAGGAATATAAAACTCTCGTTGAACCGACTCAGACCGATAAGGACGGCAACATCGTATATATCTATTCCAACGACGTCACTGCACAATATAACTACATCGAGGCAGCTACAGAAAAAGGTTATGATGTTCTTGTAATGGACGGACAACTTGATAGCCACTTCATCGGACTCCTCGAACAAAAACTCGACAAGACCCGTTTCGTTCGTGTCGACAGCGACACAGTGGAAAACCTGGTTCCTAAGAACGACAAGAAGGAACTTGGAATTTCTCCTCTCGAACAAAACATCTTGACGACTGCTTTCACTTCTCAGCTCCCAAAAGTCGAAAAAGCACAGTTCTTGATTCTCTTCGAAGCCCTCAACGATGCAGGAGCTCCTGTGATGATTACTCAAAACGAGTACATGCGTCGAATGAAGGATATGGCTGCTCTTCAGCCTGGAATGAACTTCTATGGTGAACTCCCCGACAGCTATAACCTTATTATCAACACATCAAACGAAATCATCAAAAATCTTGGAGAGGCAACCGTCAAGAGTCTTGAAGAACAAGTTAAACCCCTGGAAGAAACTATAGAAACCAACAACAAACAAATAGCCGATATCCGGTCCAACGCCAAAGACGGAAAACTTTCCGATGAGGATTCCAAAAAATCATCCGAACTCGAACAGAAAGTCAACGAAGCTCGTGAAGAAGAAAAGAAAATCATCTCAGAGTTCGCCGACAAGAACGAAAAATTCCGTCAACTCATTGATATAGCTCTTCTTGGAAACGGGCTCCTCAAAGGCGCCGACCTCAGTCGATTCATTGCAAGGTCCTATTCTCTCCTCAAATAAAATTTACCCATGAAAAGTTGTAAGTCGTTGGAAACGACTTAATGTAGTTATCCCCGTACGCATGCGTGCGGGGTACATTCAACATCCATAACTACAGTGCCGTAGGTACTGCACATCAGTTTTGGGCGTTAATGATAATACTTAAATGAGATTTTTTTCAAATTTAATTTCTCGTTTGAAGTTTAATTATTAACTTTGCAACGCTTTTAAGCCATTCGGGGTGTAGCTCAGCCCGGTTTAGAGTACGCGTCTGGGGGGCGTGTGGTCGC
>JAFLTL010000035.1 GCA_022510505.1 Muribaculaceae bacterium
GGCACTGAAAACGGATGTCATTCCGATTTTCTTTCCAATTAATCCTGGCATTTCTGTGTTTCTTTAATGATTAATGATTGTCTTTCTTAATTCTTCCTTCCCGGAAGTTAATTACACTTTGATCTCAACTTCTACTCCGCTGGGAAGCTCTAGCTTCATCAACGCGTCGACCGTCTTGGCCGTGGAGTTGTGGATATCAATTAGGCGCTTGAACGACGAGAGCTGGAACTGTTCACGGCTCTTCTTGTTCACGAATGTCGACCTGTTCACGGTGAAAATGCGCTTGTGGGTGGGCAGGGGTATCGGGCCCGAAATTATCGCACCGGTCGATTTGACCGTCTTCACAATCTTCTCAGCCGACTTGTCAACCAAGTTGTGGTCGTAAGATTTAAGTTTGATACGGATTTTTTGGCTCATATCTTGTGAATAAGTAATTGGCTTATTTGATTAGGTCTACGCGACCCTGACACTCTGTCAATACCTGCTTGGCTATTGAATTGCCAACCTCGGCATAATGACTGAACGACATCGTTGATGTGGCACGACCCGATGTAATCGTGCGTAAGGCAGTAACGTAACCGAACATCTCGGCCAACGGTGCCTTCGCCTTTACAACACGTGCGCCCGAACGTGAACTCTCCATTCCCTCAACCTGACCACGACGCTTATTAAGGTCAGAGATGACATCACCCATGCTTTCCTCAGGAGTCACAACCTCTATCTTCATGATCGGCTCCATCAGTACCGGAGATGCTTTCTCAGATGCTTTCTTGAAGGCCTGGTTTGCACAAAGCTCAAATGACAACTGGTCGGAATCCACGGGGTGATAGGAACCGTCGATCACGGTTACCTTCAACTGCTCCATCGGGAAACCTGCAAGAACACCATTCTTCATGGCGTTTTGGAAACCTTTCTGGATTGCCGGGATGAATTCCTTTGGAATGTTACCGCCCTTCACCTCGTCAACAAACTGCAAGCTGCCTTCAAAACCTTCGTCGACAGGTTCTACCCTGACGATAATGTCGGCAAACTTACCGCGACCACCGGTCTGTTTCTTGAATACCTCGCGAAGTTCAACCGGTTTGGTAATAGCTTCCTTATAGGTAACCTGAGGACGACCCTGATTACATTCCACCTTGAACTCACGACGCAAACGGTCGATGATAATGTCAAGGTGAAGCTCACCCATACCGGAAATAACCGTCTGACCGGTCTCTTCGTTTGTCTGAACACGGAATGTCGGGTCCTCTTCAGCCAGTTTCTGCAAACCAACTCCGAGTTTGTCCAAATCCTTCTGGGTCTTTGGCTCTACTGCTATTCCTATAACGGGATCGGGGAAGTCCATTGCTTCGAGTACCATCGGTGCATCTTCTGCACACAGTGTGTCACCGGTGCGTATGTCCTTCAAACCAACTGCTGCACCTATGTCACCACATCCGATCAGCTCCTTGGCATTCTGCTTGTTCGAATGCATCTGGAACAAACGAGAAATTCTCTCCTTCTTTCCTGAACGTGTGTTCAAAACATAAGAACCCGAGTTCAAATCACCCGAATAGACTCTGAAGAAACACAAACGTCCAACATATGGATCGGTGGCAATCTTGAACACCAACGCACACAAAGGAGCTTCACTTGAGGCTTCGCGAGTTATAATCTCGTCGGAGTCTTCTACCGAATGACCCTCTACTGCACCCGAGTCAAGCGGACTGGGCAGGTAGGCACACACTGCGTCAAGCAAACACTGAACACCTTTGTTCTTGAAAGAACTTCCGCATATCATCGGAACGATATCCATCTTCAGAGTTGCAATACGCAAAGCTTTCCTTATTTCATCTTCGGTGATTGTCGAAGGATCATCGAAATATTTCGCCATCAAATCGTCGTCATATTCCGAAATCTTTTCCAACATCTTGTCGCGCCATTCCTCAGCCTCTGGCAACACCGATGCCGGAATCTCTTCTTCCGTATAATCGGCACCCATTGTCTCGTCATGCCAAAAGATGGCTTTCATTTTTATCAGATCAACTACACCCTTGAAGGTTTCCTCGGCACCAATCGGAATTTGGATGGGAACCGGGTTTGCACCCAAAACGTCACGCAATTGGCGAACAACCTCAAAGAAGTTAGCTCCCGAACGGTCCATTTTGTTGACATAACCAATGCGAGGCACATTGTATTTGTCGGCCTGACGCCACACTGTCTCCGACTGGGGTTCAACACCACCAACCGCGCAGAATGTTGCTACAGCGCCGTCCAAAACACGCAACGAGCGTTCAACCTCAACCGTGAAGTCAACGTGTCCCGGAGTGTCTATCAAGTTAATCTTATACTTCTCGCCGTCATACTTCCAAAAAGTAGTTGTAGCTGCCGAAGTAATCGTTATACCACGTTCTTGCTCCTGTTCCATCCAGTCCATAGTGGCAGCTCCGTCGTGAACCTCACCAATCTTATGGGTCAAACCGGTATAGAACAGAATGCGTTCCGATGTAGTGGTCTTACCGGCATCAATGTGAGCCATGATGCCGATGTTACGCGTAAATTTTAAATGTTCGTCTGACTTTGTCATTGTATCCTTTCAAATGAAAAACCGTAGTTCTTAGAAGCGGAAATGAGCAAATGCACGGTTCGCCTCTGCCATCCTGTGCATATCTTCCTTACGCTTGAAAGCCCCACCCTGATTGTTGAAGGCATCCACGATCTCACCGGCTAACTTGTCGGCCATCGTCTTGCCACCACGCTTGCGGGCGTAGGAAATTAGATTTTTCATGGATATTGATTCTTTACGGTCCGGACGAATCTCGGTCGGAACCTGGAAAGTGGCACCACCAACACGACGCGACTTAACCTCTACCTGAGGAGTCACATTGTCAAGAGCCTGTTTCCATATTTCCAAAGGAGTCTTTTCCTCGTTTGGCAATTTACCCTTCACTATATCAAGGGCAGAATAGAAAATTGTGTAAGAAGTGTTCTTCTTGCCGTCATACATAAGGTGATTCACAAATTTCGACACCTTAACGTCATTGAACACAGGATCGGGCAATACTACCCGCTTCTTTGGTTTTGCTTTTCTCATTGCTCTTTCTTTTAATTTTTTTGTTCTTTCTGGTTGACCATTTCGTCATTTTCTAATCGAAAATGAAACTTGCTTCAACGTCGCCGGGATTTATCGAGCATCTGACTGTCTTTCCTTTTTACTACCTTCTCAGGAACAACAAAAAGGATGTCCTATAAATATATCCCCGGTCGTTTACTCAACCTGGTCTTGTACAGCCTTATTTCTTAGCTGCACCTGCCTTTGGACGCTTCGCACCGTATTTAGAACGACGTTGGGTGCGATCTTTCACTCCGCTCGTGTCAAGAGTTCCGCGAACAATGTGATAACGAACTCCGGGTAAGTCCTTTACACGACCACCGCGCACAAGCACGATCGAGTGCTCCTGAAGATTGTGACCTTCTCCCGGAATATAGGAGTTAACCTCCTTACCGTTGGTCAATCTAACACGAGCCACTTTGCGCATAGCCGAATTAGGTTTCTTAGGAGTTGTAGTGTACACGCGCACGCAAACACCCCTGCGCTGTGGGCAGGAATCCAATGCCGGCGACTTACTCTTGTCCTCCAGAGCCACACGTCCTTTTCTCACTAATTGCTGAATTGTTGGCATCTTAGTTTACTTTTCTTTCGTTGTGGATTTTTACTGTTTTTATTTCGCTTTTAAGCGGTGCAAAATTACTCATTATTGTCATTATAGACAACACTTAGGGAGACCAACTTAATGTTTGGTCCCCCTAAGAATAGTTAAACTTTGTTAAACTTTACTCAAAAACCTTTTTTACTTTAGCCATTTGTCAAGCCAACGGAAAAATACTCGTTGCCACAACACTGCGTTTTGAGGTTTCAAAATCCAGTGATTCTCGTCAGGGAAGATTACCATTTCGGCAGGTATGCCACGAAGCACTGCCGCATTAAAGGCCATTTGACCCTGAGAAGACAAGATTCGGAAATCATATTCACCATGAGTCACAAGTATAGGAGCCGTCCACTTGTCGACAAAACGATGGGGTGATGTAGCATAAGTTCTTTGAGCTGTCGAATTTCTCGGATCCCAGAACGGACCACCAAGATCCCAGTTAGCAAACCACATCTCCTCAGTCTCAAGATACTGCGATTCCAGATTAAAGATGCCGGCATGAGCTATCAGGCATGCAAAGCGACCTTCATGATGACCGGCTAGCCAGTAAACCGAAAAGCCTCCATAACTTGCACCAACCGCACCTATATGATCGCCATCAACATAACTCTCTTTCTTCATATAATCTACGGCACTGAGATAGTCTCTCATGTTCTGACCACCGTAGTCGCCCGAAATCTGAGCATTCCACTCGGTTCCAAATCCGGGAAGTCCGCGACGGTTCGGTGCTATCACAATATAACCCTGCGAAGCCATGAGGGCGAGGTTCCATCGGTAACTCCAGAATTGGCTCACTGCCGACTGAGGTCCGCCCTGGCAATATAAAATCGCAGGATATTTTTTGGTAGCATCAAAATCAGGTGGATAAACAACCCATGTAGTCATCTCTTTTCCATCGGTTGTCGGAACAAGTTTCTTCTCTACCTTTGGCATGTCAACCTGTGCAAAGATATCACTGTTAACCTCGGTCAATCGCTTGAGCTCTCCTGTAGCCTCAACCTTATAAAGGTCATTGGGGGCTGTCAGACTGTGAGCCATCGTAATCAATGAACCGTCCGACAAGGGGGCCAGGGCTGCATAGTCACATTCTCCTTCAACAACGGTATTCACCTCGGCAGTTTCAACCGATACATTGAAGACAGGAACTACACCCCCCTTGGGAGCCAGGAAATATATCGACTTGCTGTCGGGAGCCCACGCGAAACTATCGGCATGATAATCCCAGTTAGCTGTCAAATCGCGTTTCTCACCATTTGCCAGATTCATAATGAAAATCCTGTTCTTATCACTTTCATAGCCGTCATGCTCCATGCTGAGCCATGCAACCATCGAACCGTCGGGCGAATAAGCGGGATTTGTATCATAACCCATCATCCCTTCGGTGAGATTCTCGGTATTCCCGTTTTCCAAGTCATAACAGTAAAGATCGGAATTAGTTGAAACAGCATAATCTTTGCCGGTCTTCTTGCGTGAAACATAAATCAGCTTCTTCGAATCGGGTGACCATGCCAAAGACTCTATGCCACCAAACGGACGCATAGGAGCCTCGTAGGGTTCATCACTCATGATGTCCTTGACATCACTTATGGTATTGGTCTTTAAATCCAAATCAGCAATAAATGGATGAGGAACCGCAGTAACCCATTCATCCCAATGCTTATACATCAGATCATCAATTATCCTTGCATTCGCTTTTGGAAGATCGGGATAAACATCCTGCGCCGTTCTGTTGAATTTGATTGTAGCGATCATCACGATTTTTTGACCGTCGGGAGAAATCTTAAATCCTTCTACTCCCTGCTCCACATTGGAAAGCTGAACGCGATGCTCTCCATCTGAGTCCATCACCCAAACCTGAGGCGTTCCACTCTCGGAACTCAGGAACGCTATCCTCTTTCCATCTTCTATCCATTCCCCGTTGCTCTCGCTTTTCTTAGTTCGGGTTATGCGTGTTGGCTCTCCACCATTGACCGGCATAACATACAAGTCGGCGTTTGATTTGTTCTGTTCTACACTTTCATAGGATATGCTGAACAATATAGTGCTGTCATCGGGAGATACCACGGGCGATCCTACTCGTCCTAATGCCTCTAGAGCCTCGACCGAAAACACTCGGCTCGATGATTTAAAATCGGGCTTTTCTATTATGCTTTCATTGTCGTCACTCGTCCCTGTCGTAGCGTTACAGCCCATTAGTAACGAAACTCCTGCTGCTGACATTAATAGTTTATGATAGTTCATTATTCTTAATGTTATTTATCCATCTTATATTTTCTTAGAAGAGCTCCAACTTGAGGCTCATGTCCACGGAACCGGACGTAAAGAACCATCGGATCTTCACTTCCACCGGGTTCCAGAATATTCTCTCTGAAGGAGTCAGCCGTAGCCTTATCAAAGATTCCATTTTCTTTGAACATTTCGAATCCGTCACAATCAAGAACCTCGGCCCACATATAGGTATAGTACCCCGAAGCATATCCATCCCCGCTAAAGATATGGTTAAAATAAGGAGAACGATAACGATAGGTCAGTTCACTCGGCATTCCCAGCTTCTCTGTTACAGTCTGCTCGAACTTTTCTGAATCTATAACTTCTCCTTCCGCTGGATTTACATGCCCATAATTTAAGTCAAGCAATGCGGCTCCAACCCTTTCGGCCATATCGAAACCGGCTCTGTGGGCCGACGAGGCCTGAATCTTCTCCACAAGGCTGTCAGGGATAACTTCACCGGTTTCATAATGTTTGGCATATAAAGCCAGCATCTCAGGTTCAAATGCCCAGTGCTCGTGAATTTGCGATGGCAGTTCTACAAAGTCGCGGTCGACGGCCGTGCCACTCTGACTCTGATATTTTGCTTTTGTCAACATTCCATGAAGTCCATGACCGAACTCATGGAACATAGTCAACACCTCATCCATTGTCAACAAAGAGGGCTGCTGGGCCGTCGGCTTGGAGAAATTACCCACGTTGTAAACTATCGGCCTTATCGAGTTCCCTTCATTGTCGATATATTCATTGGAGAACTGATACATCCATGCGCCCTGTCGTTTTGTATCGCGGGGGAAATAGTCGGTCATGAAAACTGCCAGATGATTTCCATCTGCATCCTTAAGATCATAAACCTTAACATCGGGATGATACTTCGGAGCATCGGGAAGCTCGGTTACCGTCACACCGTAGAGCTTATTTGCCATTGTAAAGATTCCGTTTCTAACCGAATCAACATGGAAATAAGGTCTGATATCGTTCTCATCAAAGTCATATTTCTTTTTTCTGACCTTCTCGGCATAATAATAGTAGTCCCATGGTGCAATCTTGAAATCACCACCCTCTGAGTCTACAATCTCTTGCATTTCGGCTACTTCTTCATTCACACGTTTAACTGCAGGAATCCACAACTGCTGAAGAAGATTCTCGGCAGCGGCCGGCGTTTTGGCCATCACATTGTCGGTCATGTAGGCCGCGAAATCTTCGAACCCAAGCAATTTGGCCTTCTCGGAACGTGCCTGTAATATCTGATTGATTACCGGACGATTGTCATTTTCACCACTGGATGCCAATGAGGTGTAACCTTCATACATTTTCCTGCGAAGCTCGCGATTGTTGGCATATTGTAATAAGGGCAAACGACTTGGTGCGTGCAAAGTAAACACCCATTTTCCTTCTTTTCCACGTGCTGCGGCCTCTTCAGCAGCCACTGCAATGCTCGATGCAGGAAGACCGGCAAGTTCAGTACTGTCTTCCACAACTATTTCAAATGAATTGGTTGAAGCAAGAACATTCTTGCTGAATTTATTATAAAGATCGGTCAACCGACTGTTGACATCTTTCAGCTTCTGTTTGTCCTCTTCGTTCAGAAGCGCACCATTGCGTGCAAATGAACGGTAAATCTCTTCCACCATGCGCAACTCGGGGGTACCGAGCGACATCTCGTTCCTTGAATCATAGACTTTCTTTACACGGTCAAAGAGTTTCTCATTCATGTAAATTCCGTCATTATGGGAACTGACCATAGGATAGATAACTTCGCTCAACTCGGCGATCTCAGGTGTCGACATTGCCTCGTCCATTGCATTGAACAACAACATCACCTTTCCCAATAGGTTTCCTGAATTGTCAAACGCAAGAATCGTATTCTCGAAATCGGGATCCATCTCATTTGACACTATAGCTTCTATAGCCTCATTCTGCTGAGCAATTCCCTCCTTGACTGCAGGCAGATAGTCTTCATAACTAATCTGATCGAATGGAGGAATCTCGTAAACCGTTCCGTAACTCTCCTGAAGCAACGGATTCTCTCTTTCCTTGGTGCCGCATGACGACAACGTCAACACCGCGGCCGATGCAATTGTCAAAATCTTGTGCATTATATTAATTGTTATTGGATTCTTATCTTATCAATTCTACGCTGATGACGTCCACCCTCGAAAGCTGTGTCAAGGAATGTGTCGAGTATTTTTATTGCCATCACCTCATCTATGAAACGTGCCGGAAGAACCAACACATTCGCATCATTATGGCGACGTGCAAGGGATGCCAACTCGGGATTCCAGCATATTGCAGCCCTGATTCCCTGATGTTTGTTCAAGGTCATAGCTATGCCGTTTCCACTGCCACAAAGAGCTATTGCCGGATAAACCTCACCCTTCTCAATTGCCAGGGCACAGGGATGGGCATAGTCGGCATAGTCGCAACTCTCGGCGGTAAAGCTACCGAAATCTTTATATTCCAAGCCTTTTGACTCAAGGTATCCCTCCAGGATTCTCTTTAATTCAAAACCGGCATGGTCGCTGCATGTTCCAATCATAGCGTCTTAATCTATTTATTCTAGTTCTATTTTCTCTTCAGCAATATTCGTCCCGTTCAATTCTCTATCATCGTTGATGGGATGAAAATGCGGCATCACGGTCGGATCCAATCCCTCAGTGTCGTCAAAACCGGGATGACGATGTTTCTTCTTTTTCTGCAAATCAAAGGTGTAAGTTATGGAAAAAGCTCCCGATATAGGACTGTTCCGGGTTCCGAAACCGGGAATATACCATGGCTCACCGTGAGGAGTCTTTGGCTCATGAAGAATAGTTTGATAGCGGAACGTCCACCCAAGATATAACGGGCCTTTTATCCTTAACCGCAAATTAAACAACAACATCAAATAGCCAATGGTAACCTTCTCTGAATTGATGTTCATCAGTTCCTCTTCATGCCAATAGGGAGAATCAACCTCCACGTCGGTTACCGACCACGAGAAAGGAGAAAGTCCATAGCGGATTCCTGCCATCGCCATGTAATCGGTGCTTGAATTATAAAGAAAATTATAGTTCAACCCAATCCTGAAATAAGGAGCAAACGCACTCTTATAAGTGTAATTATTATCGTCGGGGCGGTCATTGGCCTCCCCCAATCCAACCTCGAAAACAGGAATATAACGGTTGTGCAGACTTACTTCAGCACCAAACTCTATCAACCCGTATTTCTGACCCAAAAGTCTCATCACAGGGTCCCAAATATCTACACTTACACTGGCCGAATGAAGCAACGGATAAATCATCTTGGGAACTACGTTCAACGCTGTCGAATCGATAACCTCCGTTCCCGTTACAGTGTCAACAAGGATTGTTCTTCCCTGGGCATCCTTCATCTCGGTAAGCCTCGAACGGTCAAGAGAGTCGGGATTAAAGTTCTCGTTGACATGTTGAGTGGCAGTATTAGGATTGTCAATTGGCGTTATTCTCCGCTGTCCCATTAAGGATACAACCGATATAAACGACATCAACAATATGCCTAACCGTCTCACTCCCAACCTCCTTCCTCTCCGAATTCGTAACCATTGTCTTCATCTTCAGCGGCAGTCCTGAAAAAAATCCTTAGACGCTCCATGTCAACATTGGTGATCAAAGAATCCAATATTGCAATGGAATCTATCAGATGGCGAGTATATTTCATTTCGGTTATGAAGTATCGATACATCGCTCCACATTGCGATGAAACAAAATAGGGATTGCTAGTATATTTGAAACTAATCGAATCAACCAACCCCGGGAAATTCAACGGCCTGGAAACATATCGGATAAAAAACGTCGTGTTATCCTGCTCGAAACGGAAGGGGAAATACATTGCCGATGTCTTGTCACCGGCTGCTACGAGCAATGAGTCGTTCGGGGCACCTACTCCACCTATCTCCAGGGAGTCAACCGTGATCGGCGTCATCGTCTCAGCAGAATAAAACTTGGCGTAAGGAATGGAACTCCGATTGTCAATGCATCCGACATCGGAGCAGGAACCTAAAAACATCGTCAGACTTGCAGTGGCTATCAACGGCAAGACAAACAACATTCTCAAACCATTTGACCTATTCATCCTTAACCGCCCGACCAATCTCAGCCTTAATTTCATAATCATTCCTTCGAGAAGAATTTCTGACGATCAGCTCGCCCAGGAAACCGGTCAAAAACAATTGAGTTCCCAGAATCATCAAAACCAGCGACAGATAAAAATAGGGCGAATCGGTCACCAATATATAAGGATTACCATGATACATGTTATACAGTTTTGTGGCGCCAACTATTATCACGGCCACAAGTCCCAGGAAAAACATCAAAGACCCAAGCAAACCAAAAAAATGCATCGGCTTGACTCCGAATTTGCCGGTGAACCACAAAGTGCCCAAATCTAAATAGCCGTTGACGAAACGATCCAACCCGAATTTCGTTTTCCCATATTTCCTGGCCTGATGATGAACAACCTTTTCGCCTATTTTGGAATAACCGGCGTTCTTTGCCAAATAGGGAATATAACGATGCATATCGCCATATACTTCTATATGCTTGGTTACTTCATTACGATAGGCCTTCAAACCGCAATTGAAATCATGAAGATTCTTTATTCCGCTCACTTTCCGTGCCGTTGCATTGAAAAGTTTAGTCGGAATAGTCTTTGACAACGGGTCATATCTCTTTTTCTTCCAGCCCGACACCACATCATAACCATCCTCCATAATCATCCTGTATAATTCGGGAATCTCATCGGGGCTGTCCTGCAGGTCGGCATCCATCGTAATCACTACGTCTCCCTTGGCCCTTCTGAAGCCAGTGTTAAGAGCCGGAGATTTACCATAGTTTCGCCTGAAACTGGTGCCATAGACATGTTCGTTCTTCTTAGATAACGATTTCACCACATCCCATGAGCCATCGGTTGAGCCGTCATCTATGAAAAGAATCTCATAACTGAAACCGTTTTCGTTCATCACCCTCCTGATCCATTCCTCCAGTTCGGGCAACGATTCAACTTCATTATATAATGGAATTACTACCGATATATCCACCGTCGTAACGTATTCTTAAGTTAACTGTTTTTTTCGAGCTCTTACCAGCAATGCCATCAACGCCGAAAGAAGAGAACCGGTGAAAACACCAACCCATATGGTTTCTATGCCTATGCTGATTGCGCTTGGAACCAGATTCTGTTCTATCATTGCGTGAATCGTGTCACTGATTTGAATGCCGTTAGCCGTTCCGGTAGCCTTGTAGAGGTCAGCTATCTCCGATAGTTGGGTAATCATAAAGGTCGGATTTATAACCCTCATGTAGAGATAGACAAACAATGCCAACAACAAGGTTCCGCAGAAAAAAAACGCTATCCCCTGCATCCACAACGAAGAGAAATAGGTTAACCCGTTGTCTTTGTCGTAGGACCGTTTAAGAAAAAAGTAAGTCAGCCCCGGAACTCCTCCAAGAGCTATACCCCACGATAGCCAGCTCGCCAAAACCGAATGAAGGCTCTGAGTTACGGCCAGAAACAACACAATCAATACCAACCCCATCCATATTCCATCATCAGCCCCTCGCTTATAGGGGCTCTTGTCTCTGACACTCTCTCTGACTGAATTCATGTGAAGATAGACTGGTGGTAAATTAACGTAACTCCTCTAATTTCGCAAATTTACTAAAAATTGGAATAATTGAAACCAATTTATCACCCTCGCTTTAAAAAAGTTCTTTCAAAACCATCAAAGACGCGATGTCCTTCGTTGGAAAACCATGCAAAGTGAAATAGTCCAGAATATTCTCGGTTATCCTGTTGCGGTCGACATGAGAAAATTTAAACTTATCGAAATTCCGTGGATTCATTCTTAACAATTTTATCGCCGACATTGAATCCTCGGCACTCAGAAAATAACGATGACCCGTTGGTAAGGACCTGCGCCACACTCCTTCTTGAAGGTCGAGAATCTTTCCGGGGCCTCCGGTCATCGTGTCAGGTTCAATTCCAAGAACCCTCCCGACTTTTATTAATGTCAGAATATGAAAATTTGAAAGTCGCGAACCCTCAGTGACCGACAAAAGCCGGGAAGTATCATGAACCACACGCCACATTTTTTCATCAGGTAGGGGTTCGCGCAATAACGTGTTGAAAAAATCCGACAGGAAAAATGCCTGGGCATTCCTGAACATCGAGTTCGTTTGGGATAAAATGCTATCAGGGTCACATTTAAGATCCTTAAAATTGCTGATCTCCTGACCCGGTTTCACAATTGCCACACATTCAAAAGATGACATTGGCATCGTCAAGGCCCGTATGCGAGCGGCTCCACGTCCGTTGCCCGCTGGCACCGATAGAGACATACGGCCACATTCTTGGCTGTACACCGATAGAATTGAACTTCGATCGCTGTAACGAACCGTTCTTAAAGCAACACAATGTAATTCCTTAAACACAATAATCCAACCTCCACAAGCCAACACGTTTAATCAAACCTCCACATATAGAAAAAAGAAGGGAAAACCATCGCTGATTTTCCCTCGTTTCTCTTTTGCGTTTCTACTTAGGCCGCGAGTTTGTTCACGTATTTTGTCAACTTGCTCTTTAAGTTTGCAGCTTTATTCTTTGATATGATACGCTTTCCTGCTAAACGATCAAGCATCGAGCTAACACGATTCAGTTCCTGCTCGGCCTCAGCCTTGTTGGTCATCTTGCGCAATTTCTTTACTGCATTGCGGGCTGTCTTGGCATAATAACGATTATGTAGACGACGTGTCTCCGTCTGACGAATTCTTTTAAGAGATGACTTATGATTTGCCATTAATCTGTTTCTTGTTTGGTTTATTGGTAGCCCATAGGAGAATCGAACTCCTCTTTCAAGAATGAAAATCTTGCGTCCTA
>JAFLTL010000036.1 GCA_022510505.1 Muribaculaceae bacterium
TCTTGACTCTATTATCAAAAGAGGAGACAAAATTTTATCAATCAACGGCATAAGTACTGACAACATGATTAATGACATGACACCATTTGTCAGCGGTGAAAAACCCCATTACAGGCTATCAGGAGTAAACAATTCGTTTCAGGCCTTATTTAATATGCTTTATCCTTCCGATAATTATGATATTGCATATCAACCTAAAGAATCTGATGAGATATTATCTGTTAAACTCCCAGCCATTACTTTCGAGGAAATAAAAGATCGTTGTCCACGAACAAACAACGGAGTTAATTATGATAACTATTCATATAAAATCGACAGTATTAATAATGTTGCAATCATGGATTTTAGAAAATTCTATGACGTGGAACGAATGGAACATTTTGCCGATTCAATGTTCGAAGAACTTTCGGATAGAAATATACCGAATCTGATAATTGACATCCGTAATAATGGTGGAGGAAACAGTCGTGTCGGTGATGTGCTGTTGAGATATATCTCACCTGTACCTTATATACAAAATGATAAAGCACTCATACGTGTTACTCCACTAACTTCTAAACTCATGGGAAATCAGGAAGTCCCTAGGTTTACACTTTGGGAGGCTGATGCTGATAACTTTATTCAGCCACGAAGCAAAGAAAAAGGTCATTATAGTGGAAACGTATATTTACTTATCTCTAATCAAACATTCTCTTCAGCGGGGTCATTTGCCTGGGCTTTTAAGGAATGTGGAATGGGCAAAGTCATTGGCGAAGAAACAGGAGGCATGAATGTTCACTATGGAGATATTCTCCCCTATTCACTTCCGATTTCCAAACTAACAAGCTATATACCTTTTAAAAGATTCTGGCAACTAAGAGCTGATGAAAATGATGTACACGGAACAATTCCTGACATTTCTGTTCCTTCATCAGAAGCTCTGGTAAAAGCCATGGAAATCATATCAAAATAAAAAATATGAAAAAAATAATGGAGTCTGACATTTAGATAAAAGAAGAATCCAAAAAATACCAATCAAAATTCTTTCAGAATAATAAAGACATGGAATATTGTTTACATGATGACATATTTCAAATTTGTTTTTATTTGGTTATTATTTTGTTACAACAAGTAGGTCGAAGCAAGAAAAATTTGTGGTAACTAAAGGGTTGTATTTTCTTGTCTATGTTACTGCCAATTTATCGACTAGTAAAGATATTTTATAATTTGGAAAATTTAAGTTAAATTTGAACTTGTTAATACACACGTTTCAAGAGTCCAAAATATCGAGTAATGTTAATCCTAACTATATATCAGATTTTATGAAAAAGCTCATTCTACTCTTTGGGGTGCTACTTGCATTCTCTTTGAGCGCTTTCTCTCAGACTGTTTCAGTAAATGGAACAGTAACTGAAGAAAAAACGGGCGAACCAATCGCGGGCGCTACAGTTACAGCGAAAGGCACTAACATTGCCACAATGACCGATATCGACGGAAATTTTAATCTTCAAGTTCCGTCAAATGTCTCTAAACTGGTGATATCTTATATTGGGATGTTCCCGGTAGAAGTAGATGTAAAGCCGGTCGTAAAAGTCGAAATGGAAGAAAATGCTCAGGTTCTTAACGAAGTTGTCGTGACCGGCTACGGTGTTCAGCAGAAAGCAGCATTTACCGGAGCAGCCTCAGTTATCTCAGGTGAAACGGTAGAAAAAAAGAGCGACATGAACTTCGTAAAGAATTTGGAGGGCATGGTTACCGGTCTTCAGTACAGTAATGTTGCTAACAGTCCGGGTATGTTCGGAGATGTTTCGATTCGAGGTTTCGGAACAATCAACAGTTCCAGTCAGCCTCTTTATGTCATCGATGGTGTTCCTGTCAATGCTGATCCTGTCACTGACAATAGCAGTAACAACAATTTTGACCCGATGGCGGCTTATAATCCGAATGACATCGAAAGCATCACCGTTTTAAAGGACGCGTCGGCTACTGCAATCTATGGTGCTCGAGCTGCAAACGGTGTTATTGTGATAACAACGAAAAAAGGTGGAGAAGGTTTATTTAACGCGACTTTCGAAACTCGCCAGGGCTTCAATGCCATTTCTCATAATAACATGAAGTTCGCTACGGCTCAGCAATTGCTACCGTTCTTTGCAAGAGGTTATCAGGCTCAATATCCTACTCGTTATGAAACATATCAGGAATATGAGAATTACGTTAGGGATCAGATGGTTGGTCGTGGATGGGACGGACATTCATCCTACGACTGGATGGACCTCATCAGCCGCAAAGGTTATTATGCCGATTACAATCTTTCATTGAACGGCACCTCGGGCAAGACCAACTATTACATCAATCTGAACTACAATAATTCGGAAGGTGCTATCATCGCTTCAAGCAGCTCACGCTACGGTGGTCGCGTAAATGTGGATACGTCATGGAAAATTGTCAGCGTAGGAGCCAACACTTCTTATTCCTACTCGACATTTAACGGATTCTCTCAGTCAACCGGAGGAACCTATTCAAACCCTGTATATAGTGCGTTAACTCAAATGAACGAGTTTATGCCTCCTTATATCGACGGAGAATATGCCAATTACATTGCATACTACAATCCTATCGCAATATGGGATAAGAAACTGGGTAACATAAGTCGTTCTACGACTCAGACTCTTAACCTTAATCCATGGTTGAAAATTGATCTCCCCTATGATTTCTGGGCAAAGACCAATTTCGGAGCTAATATCACTAATGTAAATCAATATGACTACAACAGTGCTATATATTATCGAGGCAGCTCAGGTATCAGTTCCAATGGTACAGGTGAAGTCTACAATTCCAAACTTAGCCAGCTGACTTGGACCAATACAATCGGATGGAGTCATAAATACAGCGAAAACTTCATCAGTATACTTCTGGGTCAGGAAATGCAGAAAAGATTCTGGACATACAGCTACTTCGAACGCACCAACTTCCCTTATGCCGGTGCAGGCATGAGAGACATCTCCACTGCAGCGACTGCAGGTGACTCCGGCGCATATACCGAAGAAACTCGGTTAGCTTCCTATTTCATGGATGCCCACTACGACTATGATAACCGTTATTATCTGTCGGCTTCCTTCCGTCGCGACGGCTCTTCAGTGTTTGGTGCCGACCACCGTTGGGCTAACTTCTGGTCAGTTGGTGCAAAATGGCGCCTATCAGAAGAGTCATTCCTGAAATACAATACAGTCCTAACCAACGCCGACATACGCTTGAGCTATGGAACAGTAGGTAACCAGAGCATTGGTGCCTATGCTGCCCGCGGTATTTTCTCGCTCGACAGCGACTATAGTTATGACGGAAATCCCGGTATGGCACCAACTCGTATTTCAAACAGAGATCTGACATGGGAAACTTCAAAGAAATTTGACGTTGGTTTTGACATTTCGTTCCTAAACCGTTGGCATCTAACCTTCGATTACTATAACGAAGATACCGACGATTTGCTCTATCAACGCCCGTTGTCTTATGTCACCGGTATGTCAAGCGCATGGAGCAACATCGGTAAGATTCGCAACCGCGGTATAGAGATTGGAATCAATGGAACTGCGTTCCATTCCAATGACGCAATGATCAATGTCTTTGCGAATTTGAGTTATAATCAAAATAAAGTTCTTGAACTAGCCGAAGAAAGCGGCCGTCTGGTATATTCCTACGAAATTGTGGAAGTAGGACGTCCCTACTATCAGTGGTATATGAAAGAATATGCAGGAGTTGACCGCGAGACCGGTGATCCTCTTTACTATCTCAATGAGGAAGGTGATGAACTGACCACTGATTATAGTGCAGCGGCTCAAAGATACATGGGCAGTTCACTCCCTAAAGTTTTCGGTGCATTCGGTGTGAACGCAAACGCCTATGGATTCGACCTTTCACTTCAGTTCAATTATCGTTTGGGAGCAAAACTGTTTAACTCCCTGCCTCGTGGTTCAGGTTGGGGTTATCAATTCCGCTCGACTCTAGAGAAAGTGGTACAGAATTCCTGGACCCCCGAGAATCCCGATGCCAAATATCCTATATATAAGTATAGCGGAAGCACTGTTAGCAGTAACTATTCCTCACGTTGGTTAATGAGTGGTGATTATCTCCGTTTGAGCAACATTACATTCGGATATACCCTCCCATCGAGCCTGACAAAGAAAGCCTATATCAGTAAGCTTCGCCTGTATTTGACCTTGGACAACGTTTGGACATGGACAGCCAAAGACTTTACAGGTTATACTCCCGATACCCGCACGAGCGGTAATGTTTCATCTCAATATCCAGGCGTATTCACTTTCACAAGTGGCATACAGTTGAGTTTCTAACAAAAAACATTCGGTAATCATGAAAAAGACTATTATAAAAACTGGTGTAACCCTCTTCATGGGTATTTCCCTCTACAGTTGCGGGAATTCCTTCCTTGATACACCAATATATAATGCAGTGGATATTGACGACGGTATAAACGATGTTTCCACTGTTGAATATGCTTTGAATGGCACCTATGCCTATCTCAGACAATATCAATCTGCCGGTAACTATTCCTCACTTCTGGGCGATTATGCATCAGATATCGTGTATAACGGATTGGAGATGGGTACTCACGCAACCGACATGTATCAGTTTATATACACTGAAACAACCGGTACATTATCTTCAATTTGGAGCTATGACTACAAAGTAATTGACCTTGCCGCCCGTGTCATTCAGGCATGCGAGAGACTTATGCCCGATGCCACTCCGGCTGATCAAGTTGATTTGTCAATGTTTGAAGCTGAAGCACGTACGCTTCGAGCCTATGCTACTTTGATGCTTACCAACATTTACGGTCACCAGGTTAAAGTTAGCGGTCAGAGTTATGAAAATGAGATGGGTGTAGTTATTGTTAATTCTCCGGTTCAAGCCTATGAACACATTGAACGAAGCACTGTAGGTGAATGCTATAGTCAAATTCTGAATGACTTAAATACAGCAATCAGTCTGTTTGATAAAGGCGGCGACCGCGGTAACATGTATTATCTCAGTCCACAGGCTACCTACGGACTCCTGGCACGTACCCAGCTTTATCTGGAGAACTGGAGCGAAGCTGCTGCTGCAGCTCAGAGAGCAATCCAAATCAGCGGCATCACAACGCTCACCTATGATCCCGTTGAATATAAGGCGCTTTATAACGGTGGAAAATCTAACGTGGAAAGCATGTTCGCTTTGGCCATAAACAATATTGACAACAATGGTACAAACTCCGCAGGTCAATTCTTCAACAACTATGGCTACAGCCTGTCACCCTATCTCAACAGCTTGTATGCCGAGACTGACTGCCGTCGTGCGATTCTCGGTTTCACGGGAGTTGGTGATGATGGTGAATCATTGCCTTGGTGGGTTGACAAAAATCCTTTCAATGGTGGTAAATACGGCTATTTCGGAGGCTCTAATGTCACTTACGCTACCAACTATCTGGTGAATGCTCCTGAAATGTTCTTGATTCAAGCCGAAGCCTATGCACACCTTAATCAGCTTTCTCAAGCTCAAGAAAGTCTTTTGGTCGTTGCAAAACGCAACAATGCCATCACTTCTGTAGGAGATCTTCCCTCATCAACACAAGGAATAATTGAATTCCTTTATGAAGAAAGAGCACGCGAACTGTTCCAGGAAGGATTCCGTTTATGGGATTTGCGTCGATGGAACGTGGCTTGCAATCTTGATGCAATAGCAGCACCCGAAATCATGTTTGTCTATAACAACCAACGGGTTGGTGACCTGGTGTTCCCTGTTCCGGCGAATGAAGTCAACTCAGGATTCGGTGTGGTTCAGAATCCTAACTGGAGTTCGTCAAAGCCCAAGTAAATTAGTCAAAAATTAACCCGATAAGAGGAGGGTGAAGCATCAAATCACTCTCCTCTTTTTTATAAAACCAAATGAAAAGCAAGAATTTTTTCATAACCTTTTCGGTCTCATTAATTGTTTCTTTAGGAGTTCCATTTGGTCAAACAGCTTCGGCCGAGAAAAAGAATCCTGATAATAAACAAAGAAGCAGTCAATATCTGGCCTATCCGGTTCCTGACTACGGAATCCCGGAATTGTCATCTTCTCCTGAGGGATATGTTCCATTTCACATGGAACATTACGGACGGCATGGGAGTCGATGGAGAATATCAAAAAAAGATTACAGCGCCCCGGTAGAAATGCTGCAGAAAGCCTATGAGGACGGCAAACTGACTCCGGAAGGAGTCGAGCTTTTCGAACAAGTGAAAATAATTGCTGAAGATTCAAAAGACCGTTTGGGCGAACTGACTCCATTGGGTCATCGGCAACATCGTGGAATTGCACGACGGATGGCTGCTAATTTCCCGGAAATCTTTAATGACTCAACTTATCTTGACGCCAAAAGTACGGTCATAATTCGATGTATCCTTTCAATGGCAAATGAGGTTGCTGAGTTTGAGAAGATGTTCCCGGGGATTAAGACGAAGATGGATGCTTCGAGAACCACTCAGAATATTCTTGCCTATAATAGTCTTGACACTGTTGCAAAAAGGCTTGGTGACAGTGCATTCGTTTATGTCGAGGAATTCGCAGCTACACTCCCCAAACCCGATGCCTTTTTTAATCGTATTTTCAACGACCGTCAGTATGTAATTGACAGTCTGAATGAAGACAAGGTTTTCGATCGCATTTTTGACTTGGCAGTCAATATCCAAAGCCATGATGCCTATCCTTCCCTGTTCGGATATTTCACCGAGGAAGAGCTTCAAAACCAATGGTTGTTCAAAAATGCCGACTGGTATGTCACTGCGGGCAACACACCTTTGACCAACAACCGTGTTCCGTTCAACCAACGCGTGCTTTTGAGAAACATAATAGAGTCGGCCGACACGGCAATGATGTCACTCAATACCAGTGTAAATCTTCGATTCGGGCACGAGTCAATAGTATTGCCACTGACAGTTCTAATGGAGTTGAATGATGCAGCCTACGAAACCACCGACCTATCCACTTTGGCCGACCACTGGCGAAACTATGAGATATTCCCGATGGGGAGCAACATTCAGATTGTTTTCTATCGTCCCTCCAAAGGACTTATTACAGAAAAAGACATTTTGGTCAAGGTGTTGCTCAACGAAGCCGAGACAACACTGCCTGTAACTCCCGTTACCGGCAACTACTATCGCTGGACCGACCTCCGCGATTACTACCTAGAAAAACTCGACAGTTTCTACACCCGCTTCCCCGAATAAACCATACCTAGGGGAAACATAGGATAATGGCATTATCTAAATTAGATAGTGCCATTCTTTTTTCTTATCAGAGTAAATACTTATTCGCGCCAGACGTTGACTCTGACGCCGAAGGAGTCAAACGATTCATGTCGGGAGGCTTGGGTTGCTTCGACCGTGATATAACTAACTCCGTTGCCCGTTAGTTTGCGACGGTAAAACTGATAGCCGTACAGCATGTCGTCGTCAGTGTCCTCAACGTAGCCTTGCGAAAGCAACTCCTCTACAATTTTCTCGGCAAACAACCGGGTTTCGTCTTCGGTCCAGTTCGTCTTATAATCGGTCACTTCCAAGCCGTAGCTCAGCATGTTTCCCTGAGGCGTACCATAGGAGCTCAATATAGTTAGGTCTTTGCCAAACAACGTAAAAGGAATTTTAAATTGGCTCGACGAGATAATCATTATCTGGGTCGAGGTCCCGTAATCATTATAATCGGCTTTCCATCCGGCATTCCGCAGTTGTTGTAAAGCCGACTGGTGCGAGGTGACATTCGATGACAAGAACCCAAAAGGATGCAATGCAAACACCTTAGGCGACAATTCGCCTGAACTTGGCAACGATGCCGGTCGAGACTGGGGCGCCTTGGTCTTGTTGCCAGTCGATGAACTCGACCCTATGCGCCCGTTCAGGACCTTCAGAAGATTTGTAAAGGCATCTTTGGAAAGCACTATCAGTTCAAGTTTCCCACCGATATCGACAATTTCTGGAGTGATAGAAATCTTAACCTGTGGTTCACTGGCAAGACCGAATTGAATGAGTTTCGAGTTTACAACCTTCGGAGAGGCCAAATAATCGGTGATTGATTGACCTTTACCAATTGTGATTTTCATGAAATATTTTCCGTTTCCCTGATCGGTGATTGTTGTTTTACCCGATCCGGCTAAGGCCAACATCATAGCCGTTGTTTCATCGTTGGTCACATTAGATAAATTGGGCGACGTCATGGCATCGTATATCACATTCTGACCGCTCACTGACCAGCTTATAATCAGAAAAACAATTATGGAAAATACAGTTTTCATATATAAAAACAGTTTTAGTCAAATTAGCTAAGGCTGATTTTTCCAATGCTTAGCAGCACAATGGAAACAGCCGAGGCAATTGCTATAAGGGCGAACAATATCCATTCCTTTGCCGTCAGGAACCGTCGGCGTTCACCCGTCAACTGTGACTTCTGACGGTAGTTCACATAGTAGAGATAGAAACCGGCCAAATAGAGAATCGATGAAGCGAGGAAAAGCAGGAATCCGCCACCAATAATACACCACACGCAATAGGCAATACAAAGAAAACCAATCACTCGTCCCCAACACAGGTCTTTGGCACTTAATCCGGCAGTTCCTGCAAAGCCGTGTCGACTCGCATGTAGAAGGAAAGCACCACTCATTGCGTAGGCCGGCAATACCATGATTGTGGTTAGGTTAAGAGCTGCAATATAGACATCGGGGGCAGCACACACGACGAGGATGAACAGACTCATGAAAACGGTCGATAGGGTCAGACCGTAGATAGGAACTTCATGCCGGTTTGTCTTTAACAGATAGGATGGCAGCAAACCAACCTTCGCAGCCCCAAACGGAGCCTGGGAACATAACAAAGTCCAAGAAATAAAGCCCGACAGAATCGACACGATTACCGTCACTATTACAAAATAGTAAGCCCAGTCGCCACAACATAACCGAAGAACATAAGCCACCGACGGATCATGCAATTGAGCCAGTTCGGCCCGGCTCCTGATGCCGTAGCACATCACCGAAATCAATGCATAAATGGCCAATGCAAGATAAAATCCGATAACAGAAGCCCGTCCAACATCCTTATTACGCTTGGCATAACTTGAAAGCATAACGGCTCCTTCAATACCAACAAAGCAAAACATGGTGATGAACATCGTTCCCATTATCTGATCGCGGAAACTTCCGCCGCCATCGACCTGCAATGTGGTTCCCCAAACATCGGTGAACATCGTTTCCATCCTGAAATAGACGAATAACAAAACAATAATCAAAAAAATTGCACCAAATTTCAGGCAACTCATAACAGTATTTAGAAATGACGCAGTCATTATACCCCTTTCAACAATGCAGAACATAACCCAAACCATGGTTTCGCATAGCACAATCGACTCCCAGCCATGTTCAAGCAATACAGGGAAGAAGGCACCCATTGCATCGTTGAGCATCACCACAAACGCTACATTGCCTAAGGTCACACAAAGCCAATAGCCCCAGGCGATGTTAAAACCGGCATAGTTTCCAAAGCCTGAACGGGCATACTCATAAAGACCCTGATTCTTTTCGGGATAACGTTGGGAGAGTTTTTGAAACGTCAAGACAAGGAACAACATGCCAATTCCGGTAATAAGCCATGCGGCAACTACGGCTGCAAGTCCGGCATGTGACGCCATGTTCTGGGCGATGTTGAAGATGCCTCCTCCCACCATCGCACTGAATACAATGGCCGTCAGACCAAGTACTCCCAATCCTTTTTTACCCTCAATATCCTTCACTTTGTGAAACCTTGCAAATTATTTGAATGAGAATTGATTTGCAAAGGTAATAAGAATCACCGAAGTGTTACTATGTTAATGAAGAAACACTTCAGTTATTTTTTTTCGGATGTTTTCGCAGACTACATCCCTTTTCATGTTCTCTTCGAGCGTCAAATCGGGACATGAAATTTCACATGCTTCCGCTAGTCCAGCTTCTAACAACTGTTCTTTATCCTCGACAATCCCCCCAAAAGCTACCACAGGCAATCCTCTCTTTCCAGCACTTTTCAGTACTCCTCCTACAACCTTTCCCATAAGACTCTGACGGTCCAGTTTACCTTCACCGGTAATGATTAAGTCGGCATCTTTCAACTGCTTGTCAAAGTCGGTCAATTTCATAATAAAATCAATGCCACTGATGGTCTCGGCATTCAAATAGGTTTGGAATGCAAATCCCAATCCACCTGCTGCTCCGGCTCCCTCCTTCCAGGCATCCGACACCTTACACAAACCTCGTTCAATAGTTGCCCGGACGAAGTCCTCCATGCGTTTCTCAAGTAATGGAAGGTCGTCAATGCTTGCTCCTTTCTGAGGAGCAAAAACCTTGACCGCTCCGTTTTCTCCCAGGAGTGGGTTCTTTACGTCGCAAACAATTTTGAAAACCACCTCGCTTAAATCACCTTCAATTGCGTCCAGCATGCCGAGGCCGCCATCACAGGTGGCACTACCTCCCAATGAAACGGTAATTTCCTTGCATCCCTTTTTCACGGCATCCATGATTACTTCTCCAAGTCCAAGGGAAGTAGACAGAAAAGGATTTCTCTCGGAAAGCTCTAACAATGGTAACCCTATGATATTTGCTGACTCAATAAAAGCCTTTTCCCCCGAAATATCGGTGCTATAATTCGTCAGCCGTCGGCGTTTAAGCGGGTCGAAAGCTTCAACTTCTCTGACCACAGGATATCCCTTATCGGCTACGATTTCCAGAGTGCCCTCTCCACCATCGGCCAACGGCAACTCCACAATTTCAGTTTCAGGGTGTAGCTCCCGCAGTGTCTCTGCAATTATAAAGGCCACCTCCCGTGCGGGGAGGCAGCCTTTGAATGAGTCGGGACAAACAATAATCTTCCGATACATTGGAAACTAAGTTCTTAGTTTCTAGTTCTTAGTTAGTTAAGGCTGGCGTCTCGCCATACAGCATCACTAACTACGTAACAACTTAACTACATCATTTCACTTGAATGAAGTCGTTCTTTGCATGGAGAGTGATGACATTCCCCCTTTCCATTGGTAATGAATCGTAAAGGGCATATATATACTCGCGTGGGGTGTCGCTTGCCGAGTTCCTTGCCTTGAATTTCACGGTGTAGGATCCCTCGTCGAAATAATATCCTAAATCAACAGTATCTCCGGCTTTATAGGACGACTTCAATGATTTCAGGGCCTTCGCCTTAGGCTTTGTAAGATCGGTTAATTCTATGTCGTAGATGTACTCGGTGTCAAAATCATTCTCAAGTTTAACACCGCCGCTCGTGTTGCGGTTTATAACTTCCGGGAAGGGAATATATTGGGTAAACGATCGACGCGTGGTATAATCCTTCGTCTTGGAGTAAACGTGGGAACGTGCCATGTATTGAACCTCGACATCACATTTCAGAAAATATTGTCCCGCCTCTACGTTGTCCTTGGTCGCTGCTTCTTTCCAAATCCATGAACCACGTAGCGGCACGTCGGAAGTCAGCAACGTGTTTTTGTCTTCCGTATTGAATCCGCGCTGCCACTGTGGGAAATGGCTTATTTGGGCATGCCATCCAACCATTGGTACTTCTGAAAGCCTACCCAATGAGCATTCGCTCATAGTCCATTTCTGGTTCTCGCTCCATGTCCATCCGAATGAAACATTGGCTTTACCCCCTACGTTCGGTCCTTCTTTTTTATTCCAACCGCCCGAAACACTCGCACCGACATTAACCGAGAAGGACTGCCCGAGCTCATACTCTCCATTTTGGGACTCCGTGTCAGGTTTGGGAGAGGTGCCGGGAGCAAATACAACAGGAACCTTTTTACCCAAAGAGTCAACCAAAGTCACCCTGACGCTGAAATCCTGAAGCATCCAACCGCAAATCTTTGTAACGGCACACGGTGCTGATTTGTTGGGATGATAGACCCTAATCACTTCTCCGGGTTTACCGTCCTGGTTCACCCACATATTCGAATTGTTGATCGAAGCGTCCATGCCCATTATATAGTAGTCACCTTCGCCCGGTTCCCCTTTGTAGACATGGACCATGTTATAGTTGAACGTGAGAGTGACCGAACCTGAGCCTTTGCAATAGTCGGTGTAGGCACCCGATTTCCTTATTTTTTCATCAATTGTGAAAGAAATTGTTTCGCCTGTTACACTTTTCTTCTCAACAAAGAAATCCCAGTCTATCTCGTTTTCGGATCCATCCAAGTCCGATATCTCAACGTCACGGTTCAAGGCATAGATCCACCCTGCAACAATGTGACAATATTCATGAGACAACTCTATCGTGTCATCGTCCGTTCCGGCGTCGGCTACTTCCTTAGGGTCAAGTTCAGGGTCGACTTCGGGTTCGTCCTCTTCAAAATCCGCGTTAATACCTGGTTCAGTGATATCGTCCAACTCGATTTCATCATGGATTATATGTCCGCCAAAGGAATTGTCAAAAGAGAAGAGGATAGCCCCATCGGCGCCCTCGGTGCTGAAGGGGCTAACCCATTCATGTTGGGCGATGAAATTGTCAAGGTCTGCCTTGTTGGGATTCACAATTGCTATCTCCCGGCCACTCTCGTAGATTTCTCGCAGAGTCTCTTCATCAAGTTCATTGATGTTTCCAAGAACTACCATGTAGGTGTTTTCGTCGACCGAAGTAACAATATTTGTGAACATTTCTTCCATTGAACTCTTGAATGCTCCGTCGATGTTTCCGACATAGACCGGATAAATAAATTTGACACCATGGTCGACAACGATAT
>JAFLTL010000037.1 GCA_022510505.1 Muribaculaceae bacterium
ATGGAGTTACATCGTCAGGGACATTAACATCTGACTGGAGTTTGTCTTCCACACAACCAGTCAAAGCCAATGCAACCGGCAATGCTATTACAGCAAAAAGTTTTGCAGAGTTTTTCAGATAGTTTTTATACATGTCCGTCTAAACTTGGATAAGGTTATTAATATTGCCGTAAAATTATAAAACTTTTCAATAATACAATAAAAAATTAACATATTTGTTATAGGATTGACACGTGAATTTATATTTCTTATTTTTCTCATGAAATCACGGATCTGCTTATCAAAACATCATCTATCTATATAACACCGACTTATATAATTCATAATCTTCATAAAACCTTAGACTACTCAATTTTGTTATAAAGATATTACAATCTCAAAAAATTATAATCAAACAATGAAAAAGGCTTTATTCGCTATCGCATTCGGAGCATTGATTGCCATCTCGGCTCCCGCTTGTTTCTCTCAGGAATATTGCATGGGACAACCCTATGCTCAGTATTGCAACCCTCAACCATGTTACGATGTATACTCAAATGTTCCTGCCCAATATAATCAAGATCTTGTAAACAGATATGCTGAATTGGCGGGAAAATATCGTAATTATGGAGTCAACGAACGTCAGGCCGCTATCGCAAACGGCGAAACCGAAGCAATCGAGCTAAACAACCTTGACCGTCACTTTACACAGTATTGCGATCCTTCCTGCCTAACTCCGGAACAGCAACTTACTGTCAGCACTGCCCAGGCTACGGTCAAACGCCAATAGACAACAGATAAACCTACGATATCAGTCGGTCGGGATTAATATACCATATATTTTTCTCGGCCCTCGTTGTTGCCGTATATAACCAACGGTAAAATTCAATATCGGCTGTGTCCAGTCCAACATTTCCCACATCGACAAACACCGATTTCCATTGACCTCCCTGTGCCTTGTGGCACGTGACTGCATACCCATATTTTATTTGCAAAGCATTGAAATAGGGGTCAGTGCGGAGACCTCTGATCCTGATTGAATCGGGGGTACCTGCTCGATAACGGTCGGGGTTATCAAGGCATGCCTGATAGAGTCGGCTCATTTCTTCTGAACTCAACGAAGGGGTCTCTGAAGTGAGGCAGTCAAGGTTGACCTTTGCTTCTACTGTCACTCCATCATGGTCGGGAAAAGAAAGAATCACATCAGAAAAATTATTGCTACCCAAACGTTCGGTTGACAAAATTTTTTCCACTATTGCCATGTCACCGTTCGCAATAAAGTCCAGACCCTTCACACTTTTCGACCAAAAATAATTGTTCTTGGCGACCATTATTATATCGCCAACACTCAGCAGTTCATCCCTCTCGAGCAACTGATTTCTTATGGCCATGTTGTACTGAACCGCACGTCGGTTGGACCGTGTTATGACGATTGTGTCCTCGATTCCGTTCTTCGAATATGACCTACTGAGTTCGTCTATCAAATCCTCACCACCAACAGCACGTGCATCGTTAAATCTTTCCAAAAAAAGTTTCGGTTCCGGCAGAGTCTCCTGTTGCATCGCCCTTCTAAGCCAGGTGGCATTAAATAATATGCCTGACATGGCCGATTGGCGAACTGTAGCAGTAAGCACCACCCTTAGCACATGCAAGCCATAGCTCTTCAGATGTTTCGGTTGCATTGCCCTGCTGATTACCGAACCTACAGGCGGAAGCTGGGCAGTGTCACCCAACAGAATCAACCGACAGTTGTCGCCCGAATAAACAAAACTGATCAAGTCGTCAAGCAAGTTCAATCCTTCATTATCATTGTCGACTCCGCTTATCATCGAAGCTTCGTCTACGATGAACAAAGTCCCTCGTTTTGCCTTGTTCTCCTTCAGAGAGTTAAATCGTCCGGTCTCAAAATCGGTTCGATAAATGTGACGATGTATCGTGTAGGCCGGATGACGGGCGAAACGTCCAAACACTTTTGCAGCTCTTCCTGTAGGAGCCAACAACACACTTTGACGGTTAAAATCGCCCAACGCTTTGACAAGAGCTCCCATAACAGAGGTTTTGCCTGTACCAGCATAGCCATTTAACAAAAACACACTGTTTTGTTCAACATCTCCGGCACAAAAGGCAGCGAGTGCCCCTATAAGAGCTGACTGCTGGGAGTTTGGGGTATAGGGCAAATTAGTAATTATGCCCGTTGCCAGTTCCTCACTCGACATCAAAGAGTTACTCGCAAAGTTGACATTCCTGCCCTAAGGATATATATTCCTTTGGCATTCATCGGCATCCGGTAAAGACCAGGCTGAAGGACACCGCTTCCAACCAACTGGCCCAAAATAGAATACACACTGACCGGTATTTCATGGTCTGTTCTGACATATATGTAACCCCTTTCAGCATAGATTTCTACACCAGGTTCATCGGACGGCAACGACACCTGCTGGGAGAATTGCCCTGCCGAATCAACTATCTCCCAACTCAATGTTCTCGCCTCTATATTTGTAAAAACAGAGGCAAGAAACATGACTGTCAATATGATCAGTAATTTTTTCAACTATTCTCTTACCATTAGGAACACCTCGGTTGGAAAATGATCGGAATAACCGTCAAGCCATTTGCCACCACCATAGGTGCGGTGGGGGGTCCCCTCATAGGGATCACCCTTGGGATTTTTCAAAAAATCAAAATCATTGATTTGAGCTCCCTTATATATCAATTGGCCTGTCCCCTTCCCTTTCTTGTTGTCGATAAGAGTTCCCGAGACTATTATCTGATCGAATAGGTTCCACTGACCCTTATAGGACAACGTACCTCGAAAATCAGGTTCCCAAATATCCCACCAAGGATTGAAGAAACCATGATTCTTGACATTCTTCGCTTTTGCCTGAGCCCCTAACCCGGGGATCATCGACACCGAACGATTATTCGGGTCATCATTCAGATCTCCCATGACTATGATATGGCGGTTCTCGTCGACATTCCATATCGAGTCGGCCAGATGACGGGATAGTTTTGCCGCCGCTATCCTGTTCGGCTCCGATTTCTCTTGGCCACCCAATCGTGACGGCCAATGGTTCACTATGACTGTCAGCGTGTCCAATCCACCCAAAACCCCTGTCACAGCCATCTGGTCACGTGTCAGGAAGGGCACATCGGTCAACGGAGTATTAGTAACATCGACAACCTCAAACATTGTAGGATCATAGAGCAACGCAACGTCAATCCCTCGCTGGTCGGGCGAATCATGGTGAATCCAACGAAGGCCACGATCCTTCAGCGGGTCGGCACCCACGAGGTCTTTTACCACGTTGACATTCTCTACCTCAGAAATACCGATTAATGCCGGACCTTGAGGAGTGTCGTAAGTTGTCATCTGAGATATCGTATAGGCCAGTTTATTAATCTTTGACCAATACTTCTCACTGTTCCACTCCCGCTGTCCTTGCGGTGAAAACTCAAGGTCAAACTTGCCGTTTGAGTTAATTGTGTCAAACAAATTCTCCAGGTTATAAAAAGCAACCCCATAGACCTTACCGTTTTGAGACTCCGAATCGGGTGAGACTTTAGGAGAAGCTCCGGTGACGGCATCTTGTGCCAACGCTTCAGTCGGCATCGACATCCCTATTCCTAAAACAGCAAGAAACGATGAAAAGATGGTTAAGTTCAATTTATTCATCCTATTTTGTCAACTTCTAAAGGTTCATTGATCACTTCAACCCATGGCAATCCTTGTAATGGCAATTGTTCCATGAAAGGATCGGGATCGAATTCCTCAACGTTAAAAACTCCCGGTTTTTTCCATTTGCCGGTAAGGAACATCATGGCTCCAATCATTGCCGGAACACCGGTTGTGTAGCTGACAGCTTGCATGCCGGTTTCCTTATAAGCTTCTTCGTGACTGCAATTGTTATAAATGTAATAGGTCATCTCATTGCCATTCTTATCCTTTCCGGCGATGCGACAACCAATCGAAGTCTCACCCTTATAGTTCTCACCAAGATCTTGAGGATTCGGAAGCACGGCTTTCAAGAACTGCAGGGGTATAATCTTTGTCCCATTATAATCGACCTCATCTATTCGGGCCATGCCGATATTTTGGATGACGCGCAGATGAGTCAGATATTCCTGACCGAAAGTCATCCAGAAACGGGCTCGCTTTATCGAAGGAAAATTCTTAACCAAGGACTCCAGCTCTTCATGATATAGCAGGTAAGAATCACGCGGGCCGATATTCGGATAGTTCAGCGATGCATGAATTTCAAGCGGTTTGGTCGTAATCCATTTGCCATCCTGATAATAGCGTCCGTTCTGAGTGATTTCTCTGATATTTATTTCCGGATTGAAATTAGTTGCAAAGGCCTTGCCATGATCACCTGCATTGCAATCAACTATGTCAAGTGTTTCCATTTTCGAGAAATAATGCTTGGCTGCATAGGCAGTGAATACACCTGACACTCCCGGATCAAATCCACAACCCAATATAGCTGTCAAACCCGCTTTCTCAAATTTCTCCCTATAGGCCCACTGCCAACTATATTCAAAGTGGGCAACATCCTTAGGCTCATAATTCGCCGTATCGAGATAATTGACACCACATTCCAAGCAGGCATCCATAATAGTCAGATCCTGATAAGGAAGAGCCACATTTATCACAAGGTCAGGCTTCTCGCGACGGAAAAGCTCTACAAGTTCCTTCACATTATCGGCATCGACCCGGGCAGTCTTCATATTTTTCGCCCCGATTTTCTTTACAATGTCATCACATTTCGACTTTGTTCTTGAAGCTAAAACAATCTCAGTGAAAACATTAGAATTCGATGCGCATTTGTAGGCGACAACCGTTCCCACACCCCCGGCGCCTATGATAATAACCTTTGACATGTTTCGATGTTTAGTTTTTCAAGGCGGATGGCCAACGCCTCCGACACTTAAGATTTATTGCAATATGCGAAGATATGTAAATTAATTGCAATATGGAAATTTAATTCATAACTTTACAAAAACTTTGAACCTCTCCATTCCCATGCAAATAAAAACATTAAGGATTACACTCTTCATACTGTCTTTATTGGTCACAATCCCGGTTTTCTCTCAAACAATGGGAAACTCAATTTCAGGCGTTGTAATCGACAGGTCATCTAAAAAGAAACTTCCGGGAGTGACGATAACCGTTCCCAACTCCAACATCGCAGTGGTAACCAACGACGACGGCACTTTCCAGCTTAAACTTCCAACAGACCTGGAATTCAGCGGAATAATAGCCCAACAGATAGGATATCATCAAACCCGACTCTCGCCCGATTATCTCGAGTCTCACAATCCTGTAACCATCTTGATGACCCGGGCAACACATCTGCTTCCCGAGGTTACGGTGAAAAGCGGTGACCCACGAAAAATAATCGAAGAGGCATTGAGAAAAATTCCAAGCAATTATTCCTCCGACAAAACAATGTCATCGGCCTTTTATCGTGAAACGGTTCGCAAGGGAAACCGATATATCGCCGTTTCGGAAGCCATGGTCGACGTGTTCAAGAACTCCTACCGTAATCGAAACACGGCAGGCGACAAAGTACAGTTACGAAAAGGCCGACGACTCATCAGCCAGAAAGCCGCCGACACCCTCGCTGTTAAAATCGTTGGCGGTCCCTACATGCCCGTTGTACTCGATGTCGTTAAAAACGAGGATGTCCTGTTATCGATTAACGAACTCGATGACTATTCATTTGTCATGGAGGAGCCAGAAATGCTCGACGACCGCTTTCAGTATGTTATTCGATTCACACCGACCGTCATCCGCGACTATGCCATGACCAGCGGCAAACTTTTCATAGATCGAGAGACGCTTTCCATTACTCGCGCCGAGTTCTCGCTTGACATGAAAGACAAGGATAAAGCCACTGCAATGATGCTCTATCGCAAACCGCGAACCTTAAGATTCACCCCTCAGGAAATGTCGTTCGTCGTCAACTATAAGTTCAGCGAAGGTAAATCTTATCTCAACTATATCAGTACGTTGACTCGGTTTAAATGCGATTGGAAACGTAAACTTTTCTCTTCACCCTACGTCGCTTTCAGCGAACTCGTAATTGTCGATCGGGAGGACAATCCCGAAGAGGGCATCGCACGAAAAAATGCCTTCGGCCAGCGCGACGTGTTCTACGACATGGTGGAAAACTATTGGGACCCCGATTTCTGGAACGATTATAACATAATCGAACCGACCGAGAATCTCGAAAAGGCGGTGACTAAACTTAGAAAGACAATCAAACAGAACTAAAAATGACCCTCAACGGGTCATTTTTTTATAGAAATGAATTCTCAATCGTTTCTATATCCTTGCGAAGCTGCTTCTCCATCTCAAGGCGCGACTCAATGTTCTCACATCCATGAATCACCGTCGCATGTGTCCGCGCCAATCTCGTTCCAATAGCCTTCAGCGGCATGTTGATGTGTTTCTTCGCAAGATACATCACCATTTGGCGAGCATCGGAAATTTCACGCTTACGATTCTTTGTGAACAGTTCGTCGGGCTCTATGTTATAAAAATTGCTGACACTTTGAGTAATCATCTCAAAGTTGATTTTCTTGGCCCTTTGTCGAAGAGAATTGCTAATAATGGAATCGACAAGCTCAATGCTACATTCTTCACCCATAAATGTGCGATGGGCCATAAAACTGACCATCACACCCTCAAGGTCTCGAATTGAATCGGTTACATTTCGAGCTATATATTCGATTATATCATCGGGTAGGCTCAAACCTTCAAACTGAGCTTTCTGTCTCAAAACTTGCAGCCTTAACTCATAATCGGGACGTTCCAGTTTGGCAACCATGCCCCATTTGAACCTCGATATAAGACGCTCGGGCATATCGGGCATGTCGGTTGGTGCACAATCACTTGACAGAATTATCTGCTTGTTATTCAAATGAAGATGATTGAAAATGTGGAAGAACGCAAGTTGAGTCTTCTCTTTACCAATCAATTCCTGAACGTCATCAATTATCAGGCAGTCGATCCCCTGATAGAAACTTATAAAATCATTCTGTTTGCCCGTACGGGTAGCAGTCACAAACTGACTCTCAAAAAGGCGTGCGGTTACATATAATACCCGCAATTGCGGATCCGATTCCTGCAAACCAATTCCTATTGCATGCATCAAATGGGTTTTACCCACACCCGACGCTCCATAGATAAACAACGGGTTGAAAGTCTTGCATTTTGGATCTCGGGCTATAGCCTCACCGATAGAACGCGCAAGCTTGTTGGATGAACCTGCACAATAATTTTCGAAATTATAACGGGGATTTAAATTTGACTCAATTTTCTCCACCCCTTCGACCTCATCCTGTTGCAACAGTTGACGCGGGTTTCCTAATAACGTCGTCTTAGGATTCTCGGTCTTTACCGACATGTTCGATGACTCTTCGCCCTTAACTATTTCATAGTTGTAGAAGAGACTAACATTCAGGCCGAAAACTTTCTTTATTACAGGAAACAGGATATTTTTATAATTTTGTTCCAGAAATTCGTAAAAATATGACGACGGTACATGTACATCCAAACGATTCCCGTCAAATCCCAATGGAATAATGGGTTTAATCCAGGCATTGAACTGATCATCGGAAATAATTCCGATTGACCTGATCAATTCCAAACAACTGTTCCATTTGTCCAGAAGGTCTATATTTTGTATTTCTGCAGCCATAATATCTGTATTGCAAAATTGGCTATTTTTTTTCAAAAAAAAATTTGTAAAAAAATTTGGGAATTATGAATTCAATGTAAGTAAACTGAAAATCAATTTAATAGCCCTACTACCCCAAAACGTTAAAACCAACGCTTTTAAAATTAGTTATCCTGTTTATAATAAGAAATTTACAAAATATCGCCTTTTGATTGGTCAAATATTTTTTATTTTTTTTACCCATAAATCCCCCTTAAATCAACGTTTGAAAAAATTTTACAACGAATTGACAAATTTGCCCATTATTTATATCAAATACAAATAATACAATTTGAATTTTCACAAATTGTCAAATAATCTTTTTTCGCTTTTGGCAACTCCAACAATCAAAATTTAATACCTTTGCAAAACCGTTTCTATCAAACGAGTAACGATCCATTATGAAAGTGATGAAATTTGGCGGAACTTCGGTCGGATCGGTCGACCGAATAAAACACGTCGCCGAATTAATAACGCAACGCGGCAAAAACATCGTAGTGCTCTCGGCTATGTCGGGAACAACCAATACACTTGTCGAAATCGCCGATTACCTCTATAAAAACAACCTGACAGGAGCTCGAGAAACCGCTCATAACCTGGAAATGAAATATTTTAAGGTTATCGAAGGACTATTTCAGCAAAACCGAACAATCAAAGAAGAGGTTGTTAAATCTTTTCAGAAAATATTCTCCACCATCAGGTCACTCATTCATGACGGGTTCACCGCTCGAGATGAGAAAATCATTCTTTCCCAAGGGGAAATGCTTTCCACCCTCCTGATGTTCCATTATCTTTCAATGAAAAGAGTCAAGGTTGGATATCTGCCGGCACTGGAGTTCATGAAAACAAATAACGACGGAGAAGCCGACACCGCCTTTATCGCTCAACGACTGAAAGAAATGATTGAACAAATGGGCGACAAAGATGTTTATCTGACCGAAGGATATATTTGTCTCAACACAAATGGTGACATCGACAACCTTCAACGTGGAGGAAGCGATCTGACTGCATCGCTGATTGGAGCATGTCTCAATCTCGAAGAAATCGAAATCTGGACCGATATCGACGGTATGCACAACAACGATCCACGTTTCGTGGAAAATACTGCTCCCGTCGAGACACTGAATTTTGAGGAAGCAGCCGAACTCGCCTATTTCGGAGCTAAAATCCTCCACCCCACATGCGTGCTTCCGGCCAAGGTCAACAACATACCGGTTCGACTCTTGAACACCCTCAATCCTGAGGCCAAGGGTACGGTTATTTACAATTTTCCTCCATCGGGAAAAATCAAAGCCGTGGCAGCAAAGGACAATATCACCGCTATAAAAATTAAAAGCGGCAGAATGTTGTTGGCCTACGGATTCCTCAGAAAAGTCTTTGAGATTTTCGAAACCTTCCGCACTCCTATCGACATGATTGCGACCTCGGAAGTGGGAGTCTCTATGACCATCGATTCCGAAAGAAACCTCGACAACATTGTAGATGAACTGAAGAAATTCGGAACCGTCACAATCGACCGCGACATGGTAATTATCTGTGTGGTGGGCGACATGGACTGGGCCAACTGCGGATTCGAAGCTGAAGCACTACAGGCACTCCGAGATATACCGGTCAGAATGATTTCTTACGGAGGTAGCAACTACAACATTTCACTGCTTGTTAAAAAAGAAGACAAAGTAAAAGCATTGACGGCGCTCAGCCGAAGGCTTTTCAACTAAATAAATGAACATGTCACAATTCCCCCTGTCTCGTTTCGAGAAACTTGAAACACCTTTCTATTATTACGACTTGAATTTACTGGATGAAACCCTTGTCACGGTCAAGAAATGCCTGAAGGATTTCCCGAATTATCAGGTCCATTACGCCCTTAAAGCCAACAATAATCCCGTTATTGTCGACAAAATTGCCAAAGCAGGCTTCGGCGCCGACTGTGTCAGCGGCGGAGAAATCAAACTGGCTCTTGAAAAAGGAATTCATCCCGATAAAATAGTTTATTCGGGTGTTGGTAAAACCGACAAAGAAATCCTCCTTGGCATCGAAAACAACATCGGATGCTTCAATGTCGAGTCTTTTCCTGAACTTGAAAACATCAGCGAACTGGCAGCGAAGAAAGGCATGACAGCTAATGTGTCAATCAGAATCAATCCCGATATTGATGCTCACACTCACCGTTTCATTACGACCGGAACCGCTGAAGATCAATTCGGAATACCGTCTATTTACATCGACGAGATAGTGGAAAAAGCACTCGCTTTGCCCTCTGTCAAACTGAAAGGACTTCATTTCCACATAGGATCGCAATTGACCGACATGAAACCCTACAGGATGTTGGTTGAAAGGATCAACGAATTCATCGCTCGATTCAAGGAAAAAGGAATCAGATTCGAGACAATCAACGTGGGAGGAGGACTCGGCATCGACTATGAAGAACCCGACAAATATCCCATCGCTGATTTCAGGGACTATTTCAAAACATTTGCCGACATTGACCTTCAAGAGGCACAACTCCACTTTGAACTGGGTAGAGCGATTGTCGCTCAATGTGGTTCGCTGATTTCAAGGGTGCTCTATATAAAGAGAGGTGTCAACCGACGTTTTGCAGTGCTCGACGCAGGGTTCAACGACCTTATCCGCCCAGCGCTCTACGAAGCGCATCATCTGATGCAGAATCTTTCCAATCCAAACGGAGTCGTCGACGCCTACGACGTCGTTGGTCCAATCTGTGAATCGACCGATTGCTTCGGACGCAATGTGAAGGTCAACGAACTTCATCGAGGCGATATTATCGCCCTCAGAAGTGCCGGGGCCTATGGAGAATCAATGGCCTCCACCTACAATATGCGCCCACTCATACAATCCCACTATTCCGAATAAATTACTATTGTGTCGATTATTGTCCTAAAGTATTGCAAGTCGTTGTAAACGACTTAATATTTATTGCGTTCGCTTGCGTGCTCGAAAAAAACAAAAATGCAAGAATGCCATAGGTACTCCACAATAGATTACTAATATAAAAATTATTTGTATCATGGTTAAACACATCGTATCTTTCAAACTCAAAGGAACACCCGAACAAAGAAAAGAAGTCGCATCGAAATTCCGTGACGCTCTGCTAAAACTTCCCGAAACCATTGATGTGCTACAGTCAATGGAAGTTGGTCTTAACGAAAATCCCAACGAAGACTGGGATGTCGTTTTGACTGCTGTAGTGCCGACTATGGCCGACGTTGAAGTCTATGCAAAACATCCCGCACATGTCGCTGCCGCATCTATTGTTGGTCCGCACAAGGAAGCCAGAAGTTGCGTCGACTACAACTTCTAATCAAAAATTTCCTTAAATGGTTTGGTAGTACAAAAAAATTGCCTACCTTTGCCACGCAAAAGAAAACGGCAACCAGTCCGTAGGAACATGGCTTGCCATTTCAATCTGACTAGCAACTAAGAACAAGGAACTAGCAACTTAAATGCGAAAATAGCTCAGTTGGTAGAGCATAACCT
>JAFLTL010000038.1 GCA_022510505.1 Muribaculaceae bacterium
CGCCTCTCAGCACTCGCACCTGAAACGAGCGCGTCTACCATTCCGCCACCTGGGCATTGGAGCCGTTAGCTCTTTTACGTTGACAAAATTAGAGTGTTTTTCTTAATTGACAAAGATTTTATTTGACTTTTTTAGGGAGTTGACGGGCATTTTGTATTTTTGTGTTGTGTAATCCATTAAATATCTTGAGGGAAAAATGCTGAATTTATCACGTAAGGAATTGATTAATGCAATCAAAGCACGTCACTCGGTGAGGAGCTACATTGCCGGGAAGGTTATTGAACAGTCAAAGGTTGAAAGGTTGACTGAAGCGATGAATTCAATTAATGAAACTTACACACAACTATCGTTTCGACTGGTCCTAAACGAACCGAAGGCTTTCAGTGGTTTCGCAAGCTACGGACAATTCAAGGGTGTTGAGAATTATCTGGTCATCGCCGGCGAAAAGGGTAAAAACACCGACGTTATTTGTGGACGCGAAGGTGAGAAACTCGTGCTCCTTGCTCAATGGCTCGGATTGAACACTTGCTGGGTTGGATTGACCTACAAGAAGGTTTCCAGTGCCTTTGAAATTCCTCAGGACAACAAAATACGATGTGTGATAGCGTTGGGCTACGGTGAGAACCAGATGAGCCGTGCTCACAAGGTTAAGTCGCCTGAACAGGTCAGCAACCTGACAACCGATTCTCCCGAGTGGTTCCGTAATGGCATCGAAATGGCGTTGCTTGCACCTACAGCAATTAATCAACAGAAATTCAGGTTCGATTTGACTCCCGAAGGTCGGGTAAAGGCTAAGGCCGGATCATCGTTGGCGGGTTACACAAGAATAGATTTGGGTATAGCAATTATCCATTTCCTGATTGGCGCTGACAAAGATGAATCAATAATCGACGTGACGGAATAAATATTGATTCAACAAATGCGACCTTTTAACACGAATGATTGTTATATAGAAGAAGGAAAATTCTAATAACATTCAAACTATAAAAAGATGAAAACATTCGAAGAATTAGGCGTTAGCGAACCCTTGAGAAGGGCTATAGAAGACCTTGGATTCGAGCAACCGATGCCAGTACAGGAGAAAGTCATTCCGCGTTTATTGAATGACGACAAGGATATCGTAGCACTCGCACAGACCGGAACGGGAAAAACAGCGGCTTTCGGGCTGCCGGTCATTCAGCGTATCGACACTTCGCGAAGGGTTCCACAAGCTCTCATTCTGTCGCCTACACGTGAACTGTGCTTACAGATTTCTTCGGATCTCGCCGATTTTTCGAAATATATCCCCGAACTTAAGGTGCTTCCAGTCTACGGAGGTTCCAGCATCGAGAGTCAGATAAGGGCATTGAAGGAAGGCGTTCAGATAATAGTCGCCACTCCGGGTAGACTGATAGACCTAATCAATCGTGGGGTTGTTAAACTTGACGATGTCCACACGGTCATACTCGACGAGGCCGACGAAATGCTCAACATGGGCTTTCTGGATTCCATCAATGAAATTCTGGAGCATGTGCCTGATGACAGAAAAATGTTGTTGTTCTCGGCCACTATGCCCAACGACATTGCCAACATCGCGCGTAAATACATGAAGAATCATGAGGAGATTGTGATTGGCACGAAGAACGAAGGAGCACAGAATGTCAAGCATATCTACTACATGGTGAATGCACGCGACAAATATCTGGCTTTGAAGCGAATCGCCGACAACAATCCCAACATATACGCCATCATCTTCTGCCGCACACGCCGCGACACCCAGGAAATTGCCGACAAGCTTATAGCCGACGGCTACAATGCCGACGCACTTCACGGAGACCTCTCGCAGCAACAGCGTGACCTGACGATGAAGAAATTCCGCGACAGGGTAACCTCGCTATTGGTTGCAACCGACGTTGCAGCACGCGGATTAGATGTCGACGACCTGACTCATGTGATTAATTTCGGATTACCCGACGACACGGCCGTCTACACCCATCGTTCGGGAAGAACAGGTCGTGCAGGTAAAACAGGTGTGTCAATCGCTATCATTCACTCCCGTGAGAAGGGTAAACTGAAGGAAATCGAAAAGAAGATTGGCAAAACATTCGAGAGGAAGGAAGTTCCAACACCTGCCCATATCATCGAGAAACAACTCTACACGCTGGCCGATCGCATCGAAAAGGTCCAGGTCAACGACCAGGAGATAGACAAATACTTGCCTGGAGTAGTCAAAAAACTTGGATGGCTGTCCAACGAAGATTTAATCAAGAGAATTCTATCGCTGGAATTCAACCGATTGCTTGACTATTATAAGGATGCTCCAAAGATAGATTTCATTGACGAGAAGCCATCGAAGGACCGTGACCGCAGAAAGAAAGGAGACGAAAAGTCGCGTAGTGACGAGGAAAAGGATCGCCGTACAGCCGAACGAGGCATGGAACGGCTCTATGTCAACCTAGGCAAGAAAGACGGATTCTTTGCGGGAAACCTCATCGAAACAATAAATAAAAACACTACGGGCAAGAGAGTCGATGTCGGCCGTATTGACCTACTCCCCTCCTATTCACTTTTCGATGTCAAGAAATCAGATGCCCGCAGGGTTGTGGATGGCTTGACAGGAGCCGATTTTATGGGCAAGCGAATCTACTGCGAACAGGCCGACCCAAATAAAGACTACGCACGTGCATCGGCTCGCAAAACACGCGAGAAAGCAACTGAAAGCCACGACAACTATGCGATTTTCAAAAAGAAAGGCCGTGGCGGACATAAGAAATCAAATAGATGAATAAAGGAATTAAGCAATTGATATTAACATTGTCACTGTGTGCCGCAATGCAATGCGGCGCACAGCTGACATCGAAAAAGGTGTTCATCGAGGCACCTTTTGACGTTATTCCAACATTACCACAATTGTCACGCCTCGACATGATAGACTATTTCGAGGGAGGGATCACGAAAGCTGTTCCCACTCTGTTTAACGACGAGGCAATTATAAAGGCACTTGAGGACAATCACATCAATGTGACGACATCGGAAAGTTCGGCCGTTGACCTCTACACAACAGCAATTGGCAATGACAGTGTGATCGTGTTCATCGAGACGATGATGATTCCGGCGCAAGATTCCAAGGTGACTCTGTATGACACAGAATGGAAAGTCATAGAGACTTTAGATGGGGGGACACTTGAGGACTGGCTAACACCCGAAGCCAACAAGGCAAAAAAACTCAACGACACAATGAACACCGTCAGTTTCATGACATCCCGTGCCAACTTCGATCCGACGGACGGAATTTTGACATTTGTATCGACAATCGATGAAACATTGACTCAAGATAACTTTACCCGGGTGAAGTATGACCTGAAACAATCCCGTGAATTCAAAATCGGCATCAAAGGATTCAAACCTATCGAGCGAAAATGAAGGAAGACGTAAGCCTCCTGGAGCTGACGCGGCTGATGGGACACATCATCACGTCGAACCCCGTGACCCAGAATGTTTGGGTAACAGCTGAGACGAGCGATGTCAGTGTTCGCGGCGGACACGTCTACATGGAACTTATCGAGAAGGATGATCAAGGAAAGGCGATTGCGAAGGCAAGATCCATCATCTGGCAAAGTGTCGCCTTAAGGATTATTCCTAATTTCGAAAGGATCACGGGACAAAGATTCGCATCGGGAATCAAAGTGAGGGTGAAAGCATCGGCAACTCTACATCCGTTGTTCGGATTGTCACTGACAATCGGCGAGATTGACCCAAGCTACACCATGGGTGACTTACTGAGGAAACGTCAGGAGATCCTCGACAGACTAAAAAAAGAGGGAATACTTGAAGAGAACCGAAAGCTGAAATGGAACAGCCCGTCGCTTCGTATAGCCGTTATCTCGGCCGAAGGTGCAGCCGGTTACGGTGATTTCATGAACCACATGAGAACATCCGGCCTTCGATTCCGGTTCAACACGCGCCTGTTCCCGAGTGTGATGCAGGGTGAGAAAGCTGTCGATTCCATACTACTCTCCCTCGACAGGATAGAGAACGAGGCTGGAAACTGGGATGGTGTTGTCATAATCAGAGGAGGAGGCTCCACAAGCGATCTGGCATCGTTTGAGAGCTACGAATTGGCGGCAAGAATCGCCTGCTATCCACTGCCAGTCATTATCGGTATTGGCCATGAGCGTGACATCACAGTGCTCGATTATGTGGCCAACATGCGAGTCAAGACCCCTACGGCCGCAGCCGACTGGTTGATTCAGGAAGCCGAACGACATTTGGACTATCTGCGCCAGCTTGTCAACTCGGTCATACGCTTTGCCGGCGACAAAATAAACGGTGAGAAAGTTCATCTCTCCTATCTTGGAACGACATTGCCTCATATTGTCGAGAGCTCTTTCTCCGCAGCAGTTCACCGGGTCGAGAAAAATATCATGGCACTCGAGTCGATTGGCAGCAAGAAAGTGGCTCCAGAAAAGAGCCGTATTGAAAACCTGAAGTCAACACTTAAACTTATACTGACAAACAGGATATCCAAGAGCCGCGAAACGTTGGAGAACAAGAGTGAGCTGTTGAAAATCCTATCACCCGAGTCTACCTTAAAACGCGGCTACACACTGACAGTGGTCGATGGTAAGGTGCTCAAATCGGCACATGAGGAAATACCCGGAGGAACACTTGTCACCACCATCCTTCACGACGGACAAATAACAACAATCAAACAATAAACTTAACCAACCGATGGAAGAGAAGGGTTATACCCAGGCGATCACCGAAGTCGAGAACATCATCAAGGAGATGCAGAGCGACAACTGTGACATCGATAAACTGATAACAAACACAAAAAGGGCGGCCGAACTGATAGAATTCTGTCGTCGGAAACTGACATTGACCGAAACCGAGCTACAAACGATAATAAATTCCTTGGAAGAGAAGAGTTCCGACTTATAAGATTCGATTAAGCCGATAAAAAGTTTGTTATTCAACAAGAAAGTGTTACCTTTGCAGGCCGCAAAAACGAGCGGCAGTTCATCGCGTGACAGTTCCGAGGAGTCGTGGCCTGTATTCCCCGGAGTGCATGAGATGGGCTTAAGTGTTTATCATCAAATTAATTACAAGTGGATACTTTAAGCTACAAAACCCTGACACCCAACGCCCAGGAAGTAAAGCGCGAGTGGGTAGTCATAGATGCTACCGATCAGCATCTGGGAAGACTGTGCTCTAAAGTCGCAAAAATTCTTCGCGGCAAAAACAAGCCCAGTTATTCTCCTTTTGTAGAATGCGGTGACTACGTTATCATTGTAAATGCCGAAAAGATCGTTCTGACCGGCAAAAAGATGACCGACCGCATCTACTATTCTTACACAGGTTATCCCGGCGGCCAGAGAGAGGCAACAGCCGAAACCCTGTTGAAAAAATCGTTTAACAAGCACCTGAAAGCCGGCAAACATCCGTTGTTTCTTCACGTGATGAAAGGCATGCTTCCGAAGAACCGTCTGGGTCGCAAGATCATCAACAATCTCTTCGTCTACAACGGTCCGAACCATCCCCATGAAGCTCAGGCTCCCAAAGTGCTTGACATCAACTCAATCAAATAACCCTCAAAAAATTGACTAACATGGAATCAGTAAATGCAGTTGGACGCCGCAAAGCGGCCGTAGCACGTGTGATTGTCAGAGAGGGTAACGGAGAAATCACCATCAATCACAGAACCCTTGACAATTATTTCCCCTCGTCAATCCTTCAGTATATCGTTAAGCAGCCGCTGAACGTCCTGGAAGTAGCCGGAAAATATAACATTCTGGTTAACATGCACGGTGGTGGTTACAAGGGTCAAGCCGAGGCATTGCGTCTGGCAATTGCCCGCGCTTTGGTAAAAATCAACCCCGAGGACAAGCCGGCACTTCGTGCCCAAGGTTTCATGACCCGCGACCCGCGCGTTGTGGAGAGAAAGAAACCGGGACAACCCAAAGCACGCAAGCGCTTCCAGTTCTCAAAACGTTAATCGTTTTTTATTATCAATCCAGTGTTTAGTATCTAAATTCCGCCGACGGCATGCCAACGGGCATGTTTTACCCCGGAATTGAAATCAAGAACGTAAACAAACAAAAAATAATGGCAACACCAACATTTGACCAACTCCTTGAAGCAGGCTGTCATTTCGGTCACCTGAAAAGAAAATGGAACCCCGCAATGGCTCCCTACATCTTCATGGAAAGAAACGGTATCCACATTTTTGATCTCTACAAAACTGCAGCTAAGCTCGACGAAGCAGCGAAAGCATTGAAAAACATCGCTAAATCGGGCAAGAAAGTGTTGTTTGTAGCAACTAAAAAACAGGCCAAGCAATTAGTAGCCGACAAAGCTCAGGAATTAGGCATGCCCTATGTGATTGAGCGTTGGCCCGGCGGAATGTTGACAAACTTCCCCACCATCCGCAAGGCAGTCAAGAAGATGAAATCGATTGACGACATGGCTAAGGATGGAACATTCGACAATCTTTCCAAGAGAGAGAAACTTCAGATTACACGCCAGAGAGCAAAACTCGAGAAGAACCTTGGTTCAATCGCCGATTTGAACCGTCTGCCGGCAGCATTGTTTGTTGTTGACGTGATGAAAGAGCACATTGCAGTTGCCGAGGCAAACCGCCTGGGTATTCCCGTGTTCGGCATCGTTGACACCAACAGCGATCCTTCGACTGTTGACTTCGTGATTCCCGCCAACGACGATGCATCGAAATCAATCGAACTCATCCTTGACACCGTCATCGCTTCAATGAACGAAGGTTTGGCTGAAAGAAAGGTTGAGAAAGCCGATGCAGCTGCAGCCGAGGCTCAGGAAGGCGAAGGAGCTCAGAACAATCAGCGTCGCGAACGTCGTCGCATTCGCAAGAACGACTCAGCCGATGCCAAGGAAGCTGAAGTAAAGGAAGAAAAGGCCGAAGCTCCAGCAGCCAAGGAAGAGAAAACTGAAGAATAATCAAAAACCCTTTCAATTAAAAAAGATATGGCAGTAACAATGGCAGAAATCAGCAAACTTCGCGCTTTGACCAGCGCAGGTTTGATGGACTGCAAAAAAGCACTGACCGAGACCAACGGCGACATTGAGGCCGCAGTTGAAATTCTCAGAAAAAAGGGACAGGCAATCGCTGCGAAGCGTGAGGACCGGGAGGCAGCCGAAGGTTGCGTGCTTTCAAAGAACGAAGGCACATTTGCAGCCATCGTGGCCTTGAAATGCGAAACCGACTTCGTTGCAAAGAACGCAGGGTTCGTTGCTCTGACTCAGAAGCTGGTTGATGCAGCAGTAGCCAACAAGGTGAAGAGCGCCGATGAGCTCAAGGCTTTGGTTATCGACGGCCAGACAGTAGAATCGCTGATCGTTGAGGAAACCGGAAAGACCGGTGAGAAGACCGAACTTGGCGTTTACGAATATCTTGAAGCACCTTCCACCACCTCCTACAACCACCTTGGCAACAAGTTGGCCACCATCGTTGGTTTCAACCAGGCCGATGTTGACTATCAGGTGGGTCGCGATGTGGCTATGCAGGTTGCTTCGATGAATCCTGTAGCAGTCAGCCGTGACACAGTTCCCGAATCGGTTCTCGAGAGCGAAAAGAACGTAGCAATCGAAAAGACCAAGCAGGAGCAGGTTAAGAAGGCAGTTGAGGCAGCTTTGAAGAAAGCAGGTATCAACCCCAACCTCGTTGACTCGGAAGATCACATCGAGAGCAACATGGCAAAAGGATGGCTATCTCAGGAAGAAGCCGACAAGGCACGCAAGATTATAGCCGAAACTGCCGAAGCAAAGGCAGCCAACCTTCCCGAACAGATGATTCAGAACATTGCCCAGGGCCGTGTCAACAAGTTCTTCAAGGAATCGGTTCTTTTGGAACAGGAATTCATCAAGGACGACAAGGTAACCGTTGGACAATATCTGGAACAATCCTCAAAAGGACTTGTTGCGGTTGAATTCAAACGTGTCAACCTGAACAAAGACTAATAACCCGATTTTAAGCAATCCCGCATATTTCAAGTATGCGGGATTTTTTTTATCTTTGCGATATATATAAATTGTAGAAATAAAAAACTAGAACAAATGAAAAGGGTTTATACTTTTGGCGATGGAAAGGCCGAAGGAAATGCCGAGATGAGAAACCTTCTCGGAGGAAAAGGTGCCAATCTTGCTGAAATGAATCTTCTTGGTATGCCCGTTCCACCGGGCTTCACCATCACTACTGAGGTGTGCACAGAGTACACCCAGTATGGCAAGGACGAAGTAGTGAAACGCATCAAGAAAGATGTAGAAGCTGCTATTGCCCATGTCGAGTCATTGACAGGAAAAAAATTCGACGATCCATCGAATCCGTTGTTGGTATCGGTCCGTTCAGGAGCACGCGCTTCTATGCCCGGCATGATGGACACCGTTCTAAACCTTGGTATGAACGATGCCACAGTTGCATCGTTGGCTGAGAAGAGCGGAAATCCACGTTTTGCATGGGACAGCTATCGTCGTTTCGTACAGATGTATGGCGACGTAGTTCTTGGCATGAAGCCGAAGAGCAAATCGGACATCGATCCGTTCGAAGCCATCATGGAGAAGGTTAAGGAAGAGAAAGGCGTCAAGCTTGACACTGAACTTGACGTTGAGGATCTCCAGAAACTCGTGAAACTCTTCAAAGCTGCTGTTAAGGACTTCACAGGCAAAGATTTCCCCGATAGCGCATGGGAACAGCTCTGGGGAGGAATATGTGCAGTGTTTGACAGCTGGATGAACGAAAGAGCCATCATATACCGTCGCATGAACCAGATACCCGAAGAATGGGGAACCGCCGTCAATGTTCAGGCAATGGTTTACGGTAACATGGGTAACAACTCGGCCACCGGCGTTGCATTCAGCCGTGATGCCGCTACCGGTGAGAACATCTTCAACGGTGAATACCTTATCAACGCTCAAGGCGAGGACGTGGTAGCCGGTATCAGGACACCTCAGCAAATTACTGTAGAAGGTTCACGCCGTTGGGCAAAGCTTCAGGGCATTTCTGAAGAAGAACGCGCTGAAAAATATCCTTCACTTGAAGAATCGATGCCCGTTTGCGCAGCCGAACTGATTGCTATTGCTCACCGTTTGGAGGACTACTACCGCGACATGCAGGACATGGAGTTCACTATCCAGGACGGTAAACTTTGGATGCTTCAAACCCGTAACGGAAAACGCACCGGCGCAGCTATGGTGAAGATTGCCATGGACCTTCTGCGTGCAGGCATGATAGATGAAAAGACTGTTCTACTTCGAATGGAACCCCAGAAGCTCGACGAGCTGCTCCATCCGGTGTTTGACAAATCGGCACTGAAGAGAGCTAAAGTCGTAGCAAAAGGTCTGCCGGCTTCTCCGGGTGCCGCAACCGGTCAGATCGTATTCTTTGCCGACGAGGCTGAAACTTGGGCTGAAAAGAAAAAGAAAGTCATTTTGGTTCGCATCGAGACCTCACCCGAGGATCTTCGCGGTATGGCAGTTGCTCAGGGTATCTTGACTATGCGCGGCGGTATGACATCCCACGCAGCTGTTGTTGCCCGCGGTATGGGTAAATGTTGCGTTTCGGGAGCCGGTGAAATCAAGGTTGACTATGAGGCCAAGACAGTTGAAATGGGCGGAAAGCTCTACAAAGAAGGTGACTGGATCTCATTGAACGGTTCAACCGGTGAGGTTTATGACGGACAGGTTCCGACAGCCGAACCCGAACTTGACGGCGACTTCGGTGCTATCATGAACCTTGCAGCTAAATACACCAAGACATTGGTTCGCACAAATGCCGACACACCCCGTGACGCCAAACAGGCACGCCATTTCGGAGCTCAGGGTATCGGACTTTGCCGCACCGAGCACATGTTCTTCGAAGGCGACCGCATCAAGGCAGTTCGCGAAATGATTCTGTCGTCCGACCTCGAAGGCCGCAAGCATGCTCTTGCCAAACTTCTCCCAATGCAGAGAGGTGACTTCGAAGGTATCTTTGAAGCGATGGACGGCTACGGAGTGACAATCCGTCTGCTCGATCCTCCATTGCACGAATTCGTACCTCATCAGACAACTACTCAAAAAGAGTTGGCCGATGAAATGGGAATCACCCTTGCCGAAGTGAAGGCCAAAGTTGACAGCCTTGAGGAATTCAACCCCATGTTGGGTCACCGCGGTTGCCGCTTGGGAATCACTTTCCCCGAAATCACCGAGATGCAAACACGTGCCATTATCGAAGCAGCGCTTGCAGTCAAAGCACGTGGCATCGATGTTCATCCCGAAATTATGATTCCGCTCGTTGGATCACTAAAAGAAATCCAACACCAGGCCGACATTATCCACACCACTGCAGCCAAAGTGTTTGACGAACAGGGACGCAATGTTTCCTACACTGTTGGTACGATGATTGAGGTTCCGCGTGCAGCATTGACAGCCAACGAAATCGCTCAGGTTGCCGACTTCTTCTCATTCGGCACAAACGACCTGACTCAGATGACTTATGGATTCTCACGTGACGATGCTCCGAAATTCTTGAAATTCTATAAGGAACACGGCATTATCAAGACAGACCCGTTCGAAGTTCTCGACCAGGAAGGTGTTGGCCAATTGGTTAGAATGGGTGTAGAAAAAGGTCGTGCAACGAAGCCCGAATTGAAAGTAGGAATCTGTGGCGAACATGGTGGCGAACCCTCGTCAGTTAAGTTCTGTGCCAAGTTGGGCATGAACTATGTCAGCTGCTCGCCCTATCGCGTGCCCATTGCTCGTGTAGCCGCGGCCCAAGCAGCTATAGAGGAATAAACACCAATTTTTGTTGAAAAACCTCTTTTTA
>JAFLTL010000039.1 GCA_022510505.1 Muribaculaceae bacterium
GTTCCATCTTACATTATGGTGACTGCTTCAGCGTCGGTAGGTGGTGATTACTTTACTGGCCATGACGGTTCAAAGATGTGGTTGGATGATCTTGAACTTGTTTATTAAGAAAGTTGTTTATTAATAAATAGATAACTAAAAAGAAAATAGTGACATGAAAACGAAATGCTTGATTGTGGGTTCAGGACCGGCCGGTTACACTGCTGCTATATACACCTCCCGTGCTAACCTCTCCCCTATTCTATATGAAGGGATGCAGCCCGGCGGACAGTTGACAACAACCACCGAAGTGGAGAATTTCCCAGGATACCCCGAAGGAATTACCGGCCCAGAACTGATGGAAGACCTTCGCAAACAGGCATTGCGTTTCGGAACAGATATCAGAACCGGATTGATTGTTAAGGCCGATTTTTCAAAACGGCCGTTCGTGCTGACTGCCGACTCGGGCGACATAATCGAGGCTGAAACGGTCATCATATCGACCGGTGCGACAGCCCGTTATCTGGGTTTGCCCGACGAAGAGAAATTCAAGGGTCTGGGTGTGTCTGCTTGTGCTACATGTGACGGTTTCTTCTACCGTGGCAAGACGGTAGCCGTAGTTGGTGGTGGCGACACAGCATGTGAAGAGGCTCTGTATCTCAGCAATCTTGCTAAGAAAGTATATATGATCGTACGCAAGGATTACTTGAGAGCTTCAAAAGTGATGCAGGAACGCGTTCTGAAGAAAGAAAATATAACGGTGCTGTTCAATTGTAACACAGCCGCATTGTTTGGCTCGGATGTCCTGGAAGGTGCGAAAATCGTAGAACATAAGGGAACTGCCAAGGAGCAGATTTTCGACATCTCAATTGACGGGTTCTTCCTGGCTATAGGTCACACGCCCAACACCGCAGTTTTCGAAGGACAGATAAAACTCGACAAGGAAGGATTTATCGTCACCAAGGGTGACACAACCGAGACGAACATTCCCGGCGTATTCGCCGCCGGCGACGTGGCCGACCCGCGTTACCGTCAGGCTATCTCGGCAGCCGGAACCGGATGCCGCGCAGCATTGGATGCCGAACGGTTTTTAAATGAGAATTAGTTCTTAGTTGCTAGTTCTTAGTTGTTTTTTGAGAACTCTGATTAGCAAACATAACGTTGTTTTATCCCTACCTGCCCATTAGACATGGGACGCCATGTCCCTACAGATCAGTAGTTCAACAATCTATCAATGTTCGTCGCAGTCGAATAGAAAACATCGCGACAGCGATAGACAACGCGGCAAAGCCGCTTAGTTGATTGCGACAAAGATTTCGGCTACCCCGTCACGGAGTGCCTTATCGGTAATTTGTTTACGCAGTACCTTATCATAGGCTACTGCGTTTTCGCGTTGCAGGGCTTCTACAATACCACTCTCGGCATAGTCAAGTGGCATAGTTTCTCCGCCCTCCAGGCGGTCGCTTATGTCCAGCAGATAGACATAACCGTCGTCGGTCAGGTCTATAAAGTCATTGGTAATAGGAAAATTGTCGGGTGACTTGTCGAGTTCCTTCAGTGGTATTCGGAGTTCAAACGTGCTCCAGTCGGTCCATTTGTCGCGGAAAAACTCATAACTGACTACATCATTATCCATCAGTTTTTCCAAACGGTCCATATCCTCAACCTTGTCACTTCTATATAGTTTTCTTATATCTTTCAAATGAGGAGAATCTTCGGAGATCTTGATGTAGATTCCCTTGATTACCGGACGTTGCAGTTTGAGTGCCGATTTGTGGATTTCATAATATTCCTTGACCTCCTCATCGTCGGGGAGATTCTCCTCGTTACGGAGAGTCAGCTGGCGACGATATTCCCACATTAACAGCTGACGTCGATAGTCCTCGACCATGCGATCGATTTCGGCCGTCTCAGGAATATTCTTTTCGGCCATAGCAGTGATTGCCTGTTCCTCTACCCAGTTATTTATAAATAGCCTGGCGACCCTGGTGCTGTCGGCTGAAGGAAGACCGTGTGGAATGTTTTTCTGAACTTCTTCTATTGACAGGGTCCTGTCGTTCACACGAGCAGCCAAACCCGTTGGGTCGAATTTCTTCTGACTGCAGGAAGCAACAAAAAGTCCTGCGAGGAGCAGGACGCTATACCGAAGTGATTTCATCTATGACATCATAGTTAAACACAACATCATGGGATTGCCACAAAGACTCCTCCCATTGTTGCGCAAGGAGGTCCTGATAATCGGCTGTGACCATCGCTCCAACATCGTTCCATTCTTCGGGAGCCGAGATTACGCGACAGTCATGGGACCAACTTAGCGCCCAGTCATTTCCTGCCACAAAACCGTTCTCCTGATGAAACACAAGTCGGTCGACAACCTGATTGATACCTTCCCTCACCAGATACTTCTCGGCCTTAACCTTCATTCCGAACCTACGTTTCAGCAACGGGCGAAGGTCGTCATTGTCAACATTCGCTTCGGCAAGGAATGTCTGAGACTCTACGGCGGTGGCTGAGTCGACAGCACTGATTATCCATCCTTTGGCACGGGGAGCGTCCCAACCATAACGTTCACGATTGGCTGCAAAGTGACGTTCAAGCGCCTCGGTGTCGGCCGTAGCTTTTTGCCAAACCATCAGATTGCTGATTTCAAAGAGCAGCATTCCTTCGCGATATTCCTTTACCAACATCGGATCAGCATCACCCATATCCCTGAGATAACCGGCTAACTCGGCACGGAACTGCCGTGTGGTGTCTATGCCGGCCAACTCGGCTTCGATGACTTTCATCTTAAAGACTGCAAACATGCGGGCATAGTCACGAGCAGTTGACACCGTGTCGCCGTTCATGCGGTTCTTGTTATAGAGATACATAAACTCGTCGGCACTGACATTGCGGCCATCTACCGATAAAGCTACACGATCATCGGCATTTGCCCGGAAAATCCCGGACAAGGTAAAAATCAACAGTATCAGAACAGGTTGGATTCTTGCTTTCATCAAAAGCTTAAACGCTCTTTTATGCTTGATTATTGCCTAGAAATGACAAGAATTATTCCTTGGTAGGTTCTTCCGGATCTGTGTACCATTTTGAATACATCAGATAGTTGCGGGCAATCTTACGATTCATCTCCTGACTCTTCTCAGGTTCAACCATCTTGATGAATTTTGCCGGTGCACCTCCCCACAGTTCATTGGGTCCTATCTGTGTACGAGCAAGTACCACTGATCCTGCTGCCACCAAGGCACCTTCGCCAACAACAGCATCGTCCATAACAATGGCACCCATCCCAATCAATGCCAGATCATGGATCTTGCATCCGTGGAGAACGACACTGTGTCCGATAGATACATCATTGCCAATCTCAATTGTGGATTTCTCGTAGAGAGTGTGGAGAACAGTTCCGTCCTGGATGTTCACCCTGTCACCAATCCTTATGGAGTTTACATCGCCACGTAGAACGACGTTGAACCATATTGAACATTCATCGCCCACAACCACATCGCCGATAATCGATGCGGTTGGAGCAACAAAAACATCTTTACCGATTTTTGGGGTAAAACCCCGAAGGGGCATTATCATTAGTTTACTGTTACAGTTTAGAGTTTACAGTTCACAGTTCCTAGTTGTTAGTTATCTGAGAACTCTGAAAGCTCGCGGGTGTGCCGCGATGAAGTCACGACGAAGTCGCAGAAGCTGGAAACTCCGCTTCCAAGACGGCTCAACACTCAGCGTTGACGGCTATGCCGCAAATAGGGGGCTGGGGTAGGTACCGTTGCGGTGGAGTTCGGCAAATTTCTCGACCACAGCAGGACGGTCGGCCGCATAGGTCACACCGAACCACTTGCTATCGGTATCGAGAACCTTCACCGTAGCCTCTCCCGAATTGATCAGTGAGTCAATTGCCAACGGAATGAAGAACTCAGCCTTGGGGGTGTTGATATCCTTGTCGAGGAATTTGCGGAATTCACGGTCGGAATAATCAAAATAGTCGGGTGTGAATCCCCAGAGGTTCATCGAAACCGGTGTGTTCGGGTCTAGTTTCTGTTCCTTTCCGTTTTCATCGGTGAACACAATCTCATGATCGGGATTATAGGATATGGCCGTGCGTTCAACAACCGAGGTGAGCAATCCGTCCTTGTTCTCACAAACGCCGCGGGCCACCGAACCGTTCTCGGTCATAGTGTTGCCGACACGGAAACCTACCATGCAATAGTCACCTTTGCGGTCATATTCGCGAGAAAGTTCCTTTGCAATCACCTCAAAAGCATCGCGACCATAGAAGTCATCGGCATTGATAACGGCAAACGGTTCCTTGATGACATCACGTCCCATCAGAACAGCGTGGTTTGTGCCCCAAGGCTTTGTGCGGTCGGCCGGACATGTGTATCCTTCGGGAAGCTTGTCGGTTGACTGGAACACAACCTCCACCGGAATGTGACCTTCATATTTTTTCAGGACCTTGTCGCGGAATTCCTGTTCGAAGTCTTTTCTAATAACGAATACTACTTTCCCAAAGCCGGCTTTCATGGCATCATATATGGAGTAGTCCATGATGGTCTCACCGTTCGGACCCAGTTGATCGAGTTGCTTCAAACCGCCGTAGCGGCTGCCCATTCCGGCTGCAAGGACAAATAATGTCGGTTTCATGAAATCTATCTTGTTAGAAATTAATTACTGAATTTATAAACTATCTTTTCGTTGTAGATCTCTCCGGGGCGGAGTGAGGTTGAGGGGAAATTGGGATGATGGGGTGAATCGGGGAAATGCTGACATTCGATTGCGACACCCTCATAATCCTGATAGGGACGTCCTTCGGGATTCAACGGAGTTTCTCCGCCAAACCAGTTTCCGGTGTAGAGCTGAGCTCCCGGCTGAGTTGTCGACACCTCTAACTTTCTTCCGGTCACAGGGTCTTTCAGCCAAGCAACAGGAATCAATTCTCCGGGAATCCAATCATCGATAACAAAGCAGTGGTCGTAACCCTTACCGATTTTCAAAGCTTCGAAATCGTCATGGATATCTTTTCCCAACGCTTTGAAAGAGGTGAAGTCCATCGGAGTCCCTTTCACCGAAGCCACCTCACCGGTCGGGATTTGTGTGGAATCGGTTGGCAACCATTTCGAACAAGCCATTCTAAGCTCATGGTTAAGAACCGTACCGCTATTTTCACCTGCAAGGTTGAAATAGGCATGATTTGTGAGATTGATTACGGTATCGGCATCGGTTACAGCAGTGTATTGTATCACCAGCTCGTTATCCTCAGTCCAGGTGTATTCAACCCGTGCATCCAGATTTCCCGGGTAACCTTCCTCCCCATCGGCACTGGCATAGGTGAATGCGACAGAGTCATCTCCGTCGGTCGAGCTGTCCCAGATACGGTTCATAAAACCGGTGGGACCTCCGTGAAGTGCGTTCGGACCGTTATTGATTGCCAATTGGTAGTCCTTACCGTCGACGGTCAGCTGACCTTTCGCTATGCGGTTGGCAAAGCGTCCCGGGGTTTTCCCGGCGCAAGGTCCGTCGGCATAGTAATCGGCCGGGTTCTTATAGCCGATCACCACATTTTCAATGTTCACTTTTGCATCGGGAACATTTACGGCTACAATACCGGCTCCAAGGGAGCTCAACACGACAGAGGCTCCTTTGGAGTTGGTTATGGTGTATAGTGTTATCTCACCATGGGGTGAGTCAACCTTTCTGGAAGAGATCATTTTCTTAGTTTATAGTTTACAGTTTATAGTTGTTAGTTTCGAGTTAGACATGGCACGCCATGTCCCTACAATTCAACAACAACCCGACAACTTGAGGACCTGAAAACTTGAGGACTTTCGGCTCCGCCGAATAGACCACGCGGCTATGCCGCGATTAGAGTTTGCGGGCGCCGTCGGATATCACTACATCATAAACCTTTGGCTCGTGACCATATTTCGCTTTGAATTTGTCACGGGCTGTAGTGATAAATTTGTCGTGGAGTTCGTCCTTGACCAGGTTGATTGTGCAACCCCCGAAACCACCACCCATGATTCTCGAGCCGGTCACACCACATTCCTTGGCTATGTCGTTGAGGAAATCCAATTCTTCACATGATACTTCATAGTCCTCTGACAATCCGCGGTGGGTCTCATACATGCGTTTACCAACTGTTTCGTAGTCACCCTTGTTGAGAGCGTCACAAACGTCGAGCACACGTTGTTTTTCACCTATCACGAATTTCGCACGGTTATAGTCCTCTTTTGAAATATCTTCCTTGATGCTGTCGAGCATTTCCATGGTTGCATCACGCAGGGTGTCGATACCCAACTTGGCAGCTACTCTTTCACAAGATTGACGACGCTTGTTATAGGGAGAATCAACGAGTTCATGCTTAACGACCGAATCAAGAAGCACCAGCTTATAGCCAACAGGATTGAATGGGAAATATTCAAATTCTCCCGAACGACAGTCGAGACGCATCAGATGGTTCTTTTTGCCGAACACCGAAGCGAATTGGTCCATGATACCGCAGTTAACACCACAATAGTTATGTTCGGTGCTTTGTCCGATACGAGCGAGCTCGAATTTCTCTATCTTGTTGTCATTGAAGAGGTCGTTCAATGCAAATGCAAAGCAGCTTTCCAATGCTGCCGAAGAGCTCAATCCCGCTCCCAGAGGAATGTTACCTGCAAAAACGGCGTCGAAACCTTCGACTTTACCGCCACGCTTAATTATTTCACGGCACACGCCGAAGATGTAGCGAGCCCATTGCTGATCGGGCACATCTTCTTCCTTCAGACCAAACTCAACATATTCGTCGATGTCGATTGAGTAAACACGAACCTTGTCGGTTCCGTTGGGTAGAATCTCTGCTGCTATGTATTTGTCGATTGCACCGGGGAACACGAATCCGCCGTTATAGTCGGTGTGTTCACCAATCAAATTAATACGACCTGAAGAGGCATACAATTGACCTTCCTTACCGAAGCGTCCGTTGAATTCTTTTTTAATTTTGTTTTCCATATATAGATGATAGATTATAGTTTACAGTTTTTAGTTTTCAGGGTTTCAAGGTTTCAAGATTATCTTGACGCCTTGACAACTTGATAACCTGACAACTCGCGACTCAGTTGCAATGATGGCTACCTAAGGTAGGACGTCAATTTTGAGCGTGCCTTTCTTGACACCTTTCGCTGTAACGGTCAGTGTTGCCACTCCCGGTTTTTCGCCGGCCTTAAGAATCACCGTGCATGCTCCTGAGAACAGATCCATCACAGGCTCCTGGAACGAACGCAGAGATGTTGGATCGCCATTGGCCGTAGCGAGGAATGTTGCGTCACCGGTAACCTTGAATTTGACCTCACGGGATTCAGTTGGAAGAATCACACCGTTTTTGTCGGCAATCTGAACTGTCACGTAGACAAGGTCCTCACCATCGGCCTTCATTGTCGGATGATTTGGGGTCAGAACGATATGGTCGGCCTTCCCGGCAGTCTTCATCGAGACACTTTTGACGGGATTTCCCTGCTCATCATAGGCCTGAACAAAAAGTTCACCCGGTTCATACACCACATCGTCCCAAATGAGACGGTAGCGAGTCATCACCGACGAATCGTTTTTCTCGCGAACACCCTTGCTCACTCCATTAACGAAGAGTTCAGCCTTGGGCAGTGAAGTGTAGACCATAACAGGAGTCGTTTCGCCCTCACGGCCTTCCCAGTTCCAATGGGGAAGAACATGAAGTGTGGTATCGTTCTTGTTCCATTGTGACCGATATAGATAATAACGGTCCTTCGGCAGAGATGCAAGATCTATGATACCGAACATCGAGCTGTGGTTGGGCCATGCATTAGTGTCGTAGGGGGAAGGTTCGCCAAGATAGTCGAAACCGGTCCATACGAACTGACCGAGGATATAGGGAAGGTCATCGTCGGCAGCGAAGTCCAGATCGGGTATATTACTCCAACTGCAGAATTCCACATCGTAGGAGCTTGACTGATGGTCGGGATACAACGCATCGGCTTTCACCTCCATTGGGAACTGGTATACCCCACGCGATGATACTGTCGATGCCGTCTCGGAACCTAAAATAAGTCCCTGTGGCAATTCCTTTATGATTCTTTCATAGTGCTGAGGCTTGTAATTGAACGACGGAATGTCGAGAGCGGCCGCAAAGCCGTTATCCATTACTGCATATATCTGGTCCATACCGCAGGTCACAGGACGCGTTGGGTCCTCACGATGAGCAATATCCTGAAGGAATGTCAGTTCCTGCATGCCAATGGGACCCCATTGCGAGGGCACCTCGTTACCAATGCTCCACATCACCACCGACGGATTGTTGCGGAAGTGGCGGATCATGTTAACCATATCCTTCTCGGCCCATTCGTTGAAAAGAGTGCCGTAGCCGTTCTCACTCTTCGGACGGAAACCCCAGTCGTCGAAAGGCTCGACCATCAGCATGAATCCCATCTCATCGGCTAGTTCCACAAGTTCCTGTGCAGGCATATTATGGGATGTCCTGATAGCGTTGACGCCCATGTCTTTCAACAGTTCGAGCTGATAGCGAATAGCCGAACGGTTGACTGCCGCGCCGAGGGGACCCAGGTCATGGTGATTGTTCACACCCTTGAATTTCGTCAGTTCGCCATTGAGGAAGAAACCTTCACCGGGGCGATATTCCAGCGAGCGTATACCGAAACGCGTATTATAGACATCCTCAATTTTCCCGTCGCTGTTTGAAACAGTTGTTCGGGCAGTATAAAGAGCCGGATTCTCGGGACTCCACAGGTCGGGATTGTTAACTGTCAGAGTTTCGGTAAATTTTTGTCCGCGGGCATAATAGGGCATTTTCTGTGATGCCACCACCTGTCCCTTCGGATCTAAAATATCGGTTTCGATGAAAAGCTTCTGGTTCTCAGTAGCGCCCACAACCGTTGTTTCTATTTTTACAGTCGCACGTTCTTTGGTGACTATTGGCGTCGTCAAATAGGTTCCCCACACAGGAACATGAATCTTGGAAGTCTCCACCAATGTCACGTTACGATAGAGGCCAGCGCCGGGATACCAGCGGGATGACTTCGGCATATTGTAGAGGTCGACCTCCAAAGAATTCACACCGGGTTTCACAACACCGTCGAGGTTAACCTCGAAAGCATTGTAACCGTAGGCCCATTTTCCCACTTCCTTACCGTTGACCTTCACAACCGGATGACTCATGGCCCCATCGAAAACCAGTGTGAACGATTTTCCGAGAGTGTCGGCAATGTCAAAAGTTGTCTTGTAGAAACCTTTGCCATAGTAGGGTAAACCTCCCGTTCTTCCGGTTTTCAGGGTAGCCTCCTGTTCGCCGTTCTGCTCGACGGCAACAACCTGAAGGTCATTTTCCATGTCGAACGGTCCATAAATGGCCCAGTCGTGGGGAACGTTCACACTCTCCCATACCGTAGTTTCGGTTATCGTGTCTTTGGCGAATTGCCAATCTTTTTTTAATTGAGTTTCATTGCGTTGGGCCATCAAGTTCATTAAGGAGCCCAACAGGATTGCCACAGAGAAAAGTACTTTGTTTTTCATGTAGAAAATTTTTAAATCACAGATAATGCAAAAATATCATTTTTTGTCGGGATGTCAAAACTTAGACCTTTTGGAATATTTTTTTGGCAGGAAAGAAAAAAGGTGTTATCTTTGCAACATCAAACATCGCGGGGTGGAGCAGTGGTAGCTCGTTGGGCTCATAACCCAAAGGTCG
>JAFLTL010000004.1 GCA_022510505.1 Muribaculaceae bacterium
CACTTGGCAGACATGGTGTATGCGCAGGACTGAAAATCCTGAGAATGTGGTTCGAATCCACGAGTGTCCACTGATCGATCCGCAGGTATATCGTCGGTCTCCAAAACCGAAAGTTGTTGGTTCAAGTCCTACCGCCCCAACAAATATATGCTTCCGTAGCTCAGTGGATTAGAGCGTCTCGCTACGAACGAGAGGGTCGCAGGTTCGACTCCTGCCGGAAGTACGAAGTCATTAATCTGAGAAGCCCGATTGGTCTAATAGCATGGTCTGCAAAACCATTGTTCATCGGTTCAAATCTCAACAAATGAGAGCAGAAGAAAACTTGTTGGATTATGCCGAATCCAGAGAGATTGCCTTATAGGAAATCCGACTTCTCGTTCAAAGAAAAACTTCCGGGAATCAAAAGTTATCGGAAGTTTTTTAATGAAGAAGTAAGACATTTAATTTTTTACCGACTTTCTCCAATATATCTCCAATTTCATCTATTGAAATGGATTCTCTGTTTCTTATCATACCTATTGCTTTGATGACAAGCTCACAGGTATCCTCATTTATAGGATTATCTGTAATCGAGTAATCTGGATCCTCATATCTGTAGTATTTATTATCGTAAACCTCTATAGGTGCCTCGTATCCTAATTTATCTGATCTCATTGTCTGAAGGTCACCTTGAATAGTTCTTACTGAAACACCTCTTGTGATGCCTTCCATCTCATATAAGGCATCGGAACAGGCCTCAACAAGATCTTCGAGAGTCCATCTTCTGTACCTGTTTCTTAGGCATCTGTCAATAGTTTTGTATCTTATTAATGCGTTTTTATTTACCGGCATGGCATTTAATTCTTAGGGGTTAATACTCGTGCCATGCGTGTGACAATAAGGAAAGCCAGTACAAGGCACAAAAAAATCGGAAAGTTCTAGACTCTCCGATATCAACCTTATTGTCTTTTATTATTTCAAGACATCAAGACTCAACAATAATTTCGAAGCAGTCCATTATATACCATCGATAACTAAATCGATAGCTGCAACATGTAAAGCTACTGCTTCGCAAATTCATATTATTTTGTTGAAGTCTGTTCATCTTCTTTCTCTATTCTTTTGCAAAATTACCTCTTTTTGAGGAATTGATAAAATCGGTTGCTAAATTACATTATCACTACGCAACCTATCTGCGTAACTTAAAATTCTTCTCTTTTCTTGATACTACGACCATTACTTTCACTGTTTTCAGGTTGTCGAGTTTTCAAGAGAGAGAAAGTGTCCTTAAGGACCGTAAGGTTTTTAAGGTTCTTAAGAAACGGTTCTCAGAACTACCGTTATACCGGGAGGTTGTAGAAGGTGGTGAAGGCGCGGGTTGTGTAATCGTAGTCGATTGTGGCTGCCGTTTCACGACATGAATGCATGGCCCATTGTGGTACGCCCATATCAACTCCCTGAAGATCAATCTGAGACGTCAATATATTCCCGAGAGTTGATCCACCGGCAACGTCACTGTGATTGACAAATTGCTGATAGGGAACACCGGCTTCCTCACAAATAGCCATAAATACTGAAGCCGAGCGTGCATCGGTCATATATTTGCAGTTTGCATTTATTTTGATGACCGGACCGCCACCCAGAACCGGATGGTTCGTTGGGTCATGCTTTTCAGCGTAATTAGGATGGATTCCGTGAGCATTGTCGGCCGATATCATAAAGGAGGAATCTATTGCTCGCAGGAAGGTTTCTTGATCTCCGCCCAAGGCCAAATTAAGCCTCTGGAGAAGATTATGCAACACCGGCGAAGCTGCTCCCTGCTTCGTTCCACTTCCGGTTTCCTCGTTGTCAAATACAGCAATCAAACGAGTGACCTCCGACGGTTTTCTTGACGATTCTATCAATGCGTCGAGTGATGCACAAACCATCATTAGATCGTCAATTCTTCCCGAGGACACAAACTCTTTTTCAATCCCTATGTGACATGCAGGAGTCGTGTCATATAATGTCAAATCAAAATCCATTATCTCCTTCGGATTCACTCCAAGTTGCTTGGAAACCAAATGAAGAAGGAGATTTTCCTGAGATGCCAATTCGTCAATCTTAGCGAGAACGGGCAACATGTCTTTTTGCTTCGACAAGTGATTTCCTTCATTAACACCACGATTGAAATGAATTGCAAGATGAGGTATTGTCAGTAACGGTTCGTTGAAACGAACAAGTCGAGTTTCAGGATTCAATGGGTCCGATTTTAGAATGACACGCCCCGCTATGGAGAGCGGACGGTCAAACCATGTGTATAATATCGGACCACCGTAAACCTCGGTGTTTAGTTTTACGATGTTGCCATGGCTCCGCATCTCGGGATTAGGTTTTATGCGAAAACCGGGAGAATCACTATGGGATGATATAATTCTCCACCCTTTTTCGGGAACTCCTGTTCCAACTATAAAGGCAAAAATTGCCGAATCGTTCTTGGTGATATAGTATTTACCGCCCCTTTTAAGCGACCATTGTTCTTTGGCGTCTAATCGCGTAAAGCCTGCTTCTTCGAGATGTTCGGATGCGGTCTTTACTGCAAAGAAATTGCACGGGGATGAATCGAGAAATGATAACAGGTTCATGGTATTCTATTGATAGTTCGGTATTAAATGTATCTATATTCAATGTGTCCATAGGAAAAGTTTCTATTTCCAAGGAGTCAACACTAATTGAGTCAAGAAGAACCGGTGACACCACTATCGAGTCGACATTGATTGAGTCAACTTGCAACGAATCCACAACGATTGAGTCAAGTTGTAGGGAATCGGTGCTGATCGAGTCGACACTCGAAAGCTTCATATCGTCGACAGGCGATGACGGTAATGGTCGAATTTCGACTTTCCGACCCGGAGGAATTTCGTTTAATGTCAACTTTTTTTGTTCCTTTCCGCGAATTATCTGTTCTTCGGGTTCCGAAAGATACTCGCGCATCTCGGCAGGAATATAGAAAACATCTTCGGGACTTATCGGTCGAAGGATTTCGAGCCATCTGAAGGCCGGGAGAAAGAATATTGAACGCTTTGCAAGATAGAGCGGTGTAATAACCGACTTGACCTGGGGCCAAACCTTCATTCTCTCCAACGTCTGATTCATGAAATCGGCTGAAAGATAACTGCTTTCCATCGACACAACTTTATTGTAGGTCGAGTCGTTCTCCATTGGGAACGAGATTGCCTGAACATTACCGCTGACATCAAGGTGGCGCAATTCTCCATTGTCCATGAAAGCAATCATTTCTCTACCGGCAAGCTGATCAAAATATCCGTCCTCGATCATCTCAGCCGAGAAGGCATTGTTCGGCAAAGTGATTCTGTCAACTGTGGAATCGTTTAAATGTACCTGTATCTCATTCCCGAAAATCTGACGATTTTCGGTCCATACGACCGGATGACGGTTCATATAGAGTGTGGAATCCATCTGGATATAAGTCATCGAGTCGCATATACCCTGAAGGTCATTACGGAAAAATCTTACATTTGGTTCGATTATTAACCAATGAGTGGAATCAGCTACCAGGAAAGTCGTGTCGTTAATCTGCTCCTCGGGCAAATATACCTTGAAACCGCGAATGGTGTCGCCGTGAAGATATAAGGTGTCGGGTCGCGAATGTTCCAATGCAAGAGCGTTTCCAGTTACGAAAGTACTGTCGGTCAATTCGTTGTAAAATCCATAATCGCCGTAAAGAGTCATTTGACGAACTGAGTCGGTCAAAATCATGTTTCCGAATGCCTCTCCATATCCTGCGTCACGGTCATAGAACAATGTGTCGCCTGTCAAAGTGTTACCGCGGTTCATAACAATCAACGACCGGTCATATAAAGTGCCAACGTCGGTTGTGGTGTTATAATTCCCCTCGCTTGTGTAAATAATGCCGTCTTTGTTTATGATACGGCTGAAACAGGTCAAAGTGGCAATATGAGTGTCGGTATTGTAAAGGAGGGTGTCGGTTAGTATTTTCAGAGTGTCGCCGCGGTTCAAAGATGTCAAATCCACATTTGTGTAGAAATTGGCATCTTTGGTCGACGGACTATATTCACCCATCAAAGATTCCAGCCTATTGTCAGCATCGGTCAGCACTCCACCGACCTCATAATAGCCGAGTTCAATTCCCATATCGTAGTAAAACTCGTCGGTCTCGAGTTTTACATCCTTGTTTATAAGTCGTACTTTCTTGCCGGGCCATGCATATAATGTTGCCAGTTCAGTCACGTTGTCATACCATAGTGAATCGGCATAGACAAACAAAGTGTCACCCTGCTCCATCCTGACATTACCATAAGCCTTCATGGAATTGTCGGGATAGAAATGGGCACTGTCACAATACATGAACATATCCTGTTTTCTAAACAGGACATCCCCAACCAAGATTTGAAATGTATCTTGCTTTAACGTGTAAAGCTTTTGGGCTCGTTCAAGGAAAACCCTGTCTCCCTCATGACGATTCTGGGACGGTATCTCAGGATCGACAGGAGGTGTCCAGGCCCAGCTATAAACAAAGAGCCCGACAAGCAAAGAGAAGAATATTATCTTTTTAGCCATCCGTCATGGACGAAAGTGCAATCGGCCCATCCGTCTTCGATTCTGACGTATGTGTCGTCAATCTTCTTTGCCAACCAATCGCGAAGCAGCTTTTCTCTCAGATAATCTTCATACATGCCCTTTATCAGCTGATAATCGTCGGAAAGATTGGCCTGGTGGCCTTCAAGTCGAGAGGTCAGTTTTACTATTGCAACAATGTCAGTGTCGCGTTTATCCTTCATGATGAACGGTTCCGAGATTTCCCCCGGTTCCATTGTGTTGATAACCTTTGCTATCTCTTGTGGAAGATCCTGCATTTTCCACAATGTTGTCCCGCTGCCATCCTCGCTGTTGAACATTATTCCGCGGTTGTTACGGGTGTCCTTGTCCTGAGAAATATAGGGTGCTATTTCCTCGAATGTGAATTTCTCGGCAAGAATATCTTTTCTAACCGAATCCAATCGGTTAATCGACTTTATCAGATCTTCGTCGCTCACTTTCGGACGCAACAGAATGTGACGTGTGTTGACACGGTCACCTCTCTTCTCAATCAGCTGGATGATATGGAAACCATATTGTGTCTCAACTATCTTGGAAACTTTCTTGGGGTCGGACAGGTTGAATGCTGCCGCGGCATATTCCGGTTCTAAATGACCACGACCCATGAAACCGATTTCACCGCCACGAGGTTGGCTGCCGGGGTCTTCGCTATAGAGGATTGCAAGGGTTGAAAACTCGCTCTCTCCTCGGTTAACCCTGTCGGCATAGTCGCGCAAACGGGCCTTCACATTTTCTATTTCTTCACGAGGTATTGCCGGATTCAAAGTAATAACCTGGACCTCTACCTGTAAGGGAACAAACGGAATACTGTCGCTTGGCAAAGTCGCGAAATATTTTCTTACATCGGCCGGCGTCACTTTGATTTCTTTGGTCAAACTTCTTTGCACCTCTTGAATCCTATACTGATTTCTCATCACTTCGGCCATCTGTTCACGGAACTCGGGCAAAGGTTTCCTGAAATATTCCTCAACCTTCTCTTTTGTTCCCAAATTGGTTATGAAGTAATTCATTCGCTGTTCAACCGCCGACACAACAGTGGATTCGGGAATCTCGACGGTGTCAATGTCGGCCTGATGAAGATATAGTTTCTCGATTGCAAGGTTTTCGGGAACCACGCAATAGGGATCTCCGTTTATCGGGGTACGCTCATATAACATCTGCTGATAGGTCTCTTCTATCTCACTTTTATATATGGGCTGGTCACCTATCATCCAGGCAACTTCTTCTGCTATATTGTTCTGAGCTACTGCCGTCATAGCGACAAAGCCAAACATCAGCAATATCTTACGTGGGTTCAAAATTTCTTTATTCACTTTTAACGAGTTTGTTACAGATCTCTCACTTTTCTAACGAAGTCTATCATCATCAAAGCTGTTTCAGCAGCTTCGGCTCCTTTGTCACCGGCTTTACCACCGGTTCTCTCAATCGCATCTTCAACTCGGTCTACAGTCAGTACTCCGAAAATTACCGGGATGTCACAGTCGGAGTTCAAATAGGTAATGCCTTGAGTGACGCTCTGGCATACATAGTCGAAATGAGGCGTGTCACCTCTTACTACACACCCGAACACAATCACGGCATCGAACTGACTCGACTCTATTAACTGAGAGGCTCCGAATGTCAGTTCGACTGCACCGGGAACTTCAAAGACTTCAACATCATTTTTTGGAACCCCGGCGCCATACAGAACTTTCCGGGCACTTTCACAAAGTTTCGACGTTATATCTCCGTTCCACAGGGCGCGCACTATCGCAATCCTGACATTTTCCAGCTTGGGCAACGGTTTTGATGGTGATGAACCCGACATAGTATCAAGAATCTAAATAATGAAGAAGTTCAAGAGCATGGTCTCGTGCTCTTGCCTGCATAGGATCATCGTAATCACGGTCAACCGATGTTACCAGAAAACCGTAACGTTCAAGAGATCTGACTACCGACGAACTGTTTCGATGGCTCACACGAAGATCGACTACCACGGCTCCATTGTTGGACGCCGCATCGGATGTAACATTCAAATTTAGCAAATGTGCGTTACAGTCCTCAACAGCGCGCGCAATTGCCGATGCGCTGTAATCCAACCTATTACACTCTATCTTTAATGATGATGTCTCTTGGTTGGACGGAAACAAACGATGAATAGCATCCAATGCCCCCTTTTCATCAGTTACTGCTATGTTATCCTTAGAATCCAAAACTTAAAGAATAAAAAATTATCAATTTTACAAATGATTAGATGAATTGCTTTAAATTTGTGATGTAAACAGCGAATTACTGCAAAGTTAATCAATTTTTCAGTAATTAGACCTGTTCACACAACTATACTGAACTTAATTTAGGATATTTAAACACTTAGATTAATCAAAATGGCATCTGAGACTCGACTCAGCGTCAACATCAACAAAGTCGCTACACTCCGAAATGCTCGCGGAGAAAACGTTCCAAACCTCGTTCAAGTCGCATTGGACTGTGAACGATTCGGTGCACAGGGAATCACCGTGCATCCTCGCCCCGATGAGCGTCATGTCAAAAAAACCGATGTCATAGAACTATCTGCTGTCATTTCTACCGAATTCAACATCGAAGGATATCCCTCAAAGGAATTTTTAGAACTTGTTAAACTTGTCAAACCCGCTCAGGTTACTCTGGTACCTGATGCCCCGTCGGCTGTCACCTCCAACAGCGGATGGGACGTTGTTTCAAACTTTGTTTTCCTAACGGGAGTTGTTGCTCAACTTAAGGAATACGGCATCAGGACTTCTATTTTCGTGGCACCTGAGAGCGAACAGGTTGAAGCGGCCGCGAAAACCGGTAGTGACCGAATTGAACTGTATACAAAACCTTATGCTGAACTTTTCGATGTAGACCCATTAAAAGCGGTAGAACCCTATCGAATCGCTTCGAAATACGCCGGTGAAAACGGTCTCGGAGTCAATGCCGGCCACGATTTGAATCTACAGAATCTTAGATTCCTAAAGCAACATCTCCCCTTCCTCGATGAAGTGTCAATCGGACATGCGCTTATCTGCGATGCTCTATATATGGGACTGCAAAATACTATCATGAATTACCTCCAACAACTCCGATAAAATGGAAAACACTACACTTTGGGATGCTTGCGTCGACGGATGCTATTTCTTGATCCCGCTAGCTATTATCTTTTTGATTTCCGTATATGTCTTCATCGAAAGAACCGTTTTAATGGGGAAAGCCTTGAAAAACGATTCGACATTTATGCAGAGGATCCGTGACTACCTCCATGAAGGAGAGATTGAAAGCGCAATGAATCTATGTAAAAGTTCTTCAACACCTGTTGCCCGAATAGTCGCAAAGGGTCTGACTCGTCTTGGACGACCGATCCAGGAACTTCAACTGGCCCTTGACAGTGTCATAAAAATTGAGATACAGCGCCTCCGAAGTGGCATGGTATGGTTATGGATGACCGTAACGTTTGCACCGATGGCAGGATTACTCGGCACAATCATTGGAATGTCGCGCGTGTTCGACACCGTTTCAGTCGACTCTATCGAGGCTCTTAAAAACGAAGTTTCTGCATCTTCGGCCGAAATGGCTGTAGCTCTGATTACATTCATGGCCGGATTGACCGTGGGAATGCTCGCTGTCGCCGGATATGCGTTCCTTAAAAATCGCCTTAACAAAGTTTCCTATACTCTTGAAGAAAATTCACTCGAGTTTCTTGATGTCCTGAATGAAAAATAATTTATTCTCCATGAAAAGACTAACCGTAATAGCATTCTCTATCATTGGATTCGTTTCAATTGCTGCAGCCAGAAATGCCACTGTTTATTCTCCTTCTGGCGATCTCAAGGCAATGTTGACTGATAACAAGGATGGAGAAATAACACTGACCATTGACGGATTTGACAAAACACTGTTGCCAACTTCTGTTATCGGCTTGGACATTCAGGGCAAACCACAGTCAAAGTACATCAAAAGCATTAAAAAAGGCAAGACTGTCAGTGAAACTGTCAACTCACCTTTTTATCGTCAAAGCAGTTTTACTGTCAGCTATAATCCAATGACGATTCGCTTGTCTGATGGAACAGCCATTGAACTACGCGCCTACAATGACGGTATAGCCTATCGGTTTGTGACAAACGAAAAGGATTCAGTCATAGTTAACAACGAAATAGCAAAGTTTGCTTTTCCGGCCGATAGCCATGCGTGGCTATCCTATTCCACTAATCCTGAGAAACCGTTTGCCATGGCGTTTCAGAATTTCTATGATGTCACTCCTCTTAAGGATGCAAAAGAGATTCCGGCCTTTCTTCCGGCTACCATTGACCGAGGCGATAACGTGAAGGTGACACTTCTCGAATCAGATCTTGAATCCTATCCCGGAATGTTCCTGGTCGCAAATGAAAACGGATTGAATGCTAAGTTTCCCAATTATCCTTCTGCGACCGACTATTACAAATGGCGTCGACAACAATATGTCACTGAAGAAGAACCCTTCATAGCCAAAACACAGGGCACTCGAACCTATCCATGGAGAATTTTCGCTGTGTCGACCAACGACACTCAAATGCCCGTCAATAATCTTGTCTATGCACTCGCATCTCCATCACGAATTGCCGACACGTCATGGATTCAACCGGGAAAAGTTGCATGGGATTGGTGGAACGACTGGGGGCTGGCCGGAGTTCCTTTCAAACCGGGCATAAATATGGAAACCTATAAAGCCTACATCGACTTTGCTTCCGCCAATAATCTCCGTTATGTTATACTTGACGAAGGATGGTATGACGGAACTAAGGGCGACATCATGACCCCAATTGAAGAGCTTGATCTTCAAGAATTGATCGACTATGCAGCAGAGCGGAATGTCTCACTGGTCCTTTGGGCTGTTTTCAACGTCCTTGATGAAAAGCTTCAGGAAGCGTTTTCAACCTATTCTCAAATGGGTATTGCCGGATTCAAAGTTGATTTCCTTGACCGAGTCGACCAAACAGCAGTGGAGATGACCTACCGTATAGCTCAAGCAGCCGCCGAAAATAACCTTCTGCTTGATCTGCATGGTTTTTACACTCCCACAGGACTTAACCGCACCTACCCAAACATTCTCAACTTTGAAAGTGTCTTCGGAATGGAAGAAATGAAATGGAGTCCTGAAACTGTCGATATGCCCCTGTATGAAGTAACATTTCCATTCATTCGATTAATGGCCGGGCCAGTTGATTTCACTCCGGGCGCGATGAGGAATGCATCCCGCACCAACTGGAAAGCCGTGTATAACGAACCCATGAGTCAGGGAACACGGGCTCACCAGCTCGCAACCTACGTCATTCATGACACGCCTTTCACTATGTTGGCCGATGCACCGACCAATTATACCGATACTGTTACCTTGAAATTCCTCTCGGAGGTTCCGGTTGAAATCGATTCGACCCTGATTGTCGATGGAATAATTGGCGAATACATTGTTACGGCTCGTCGTGATCCACAAGGACGATGGTGGATTGGAGGGCAGACTTCCTGGGAACCTCGCGACATAACCCTTGACTTCTCTTTCCTTCCCGACGGTGAATACCGTGGTTATATTCTCCGTGACGGTCCCAACGCCGACAAGATAGCCCATGACTATCTCAAAGAGAATATTGACGTTACATCGCAAACCACGCTACCGATACACATGGCTTCAGGTGGCGGATTTGTCATCAAACTACAAAACTGACCCAAATCTATCATAGTAAAAAAGGTGGAGAGCTTCCTCTCCACCTTTTTATTTTTAAATTATCTATTTAAGACATTATGGCCGGATAATCACATAAGGAAAAGGCTTGGAGATCGAAACGTGATTAGCAAATATTAGCTGGTGCAACATGTGCTCGGCGTCATTTGCGTTCAGAAAACTTCCCGCTATGACATAATAGTTCTCATCTCTGTCCTCGGCAACAAATGCATGTATGTAACCATCGCGACGCAGTTTCTGTACCATGTCGCGTGCGTTGAACAACTGCCTGAATGTCGCAGCCGCTACATTAAACCGTTCGACCTGTCCGGTTTGAATTCCTGGTGTGGTTGTTGTCGAAAGGTAAGCAAACTTGGCAGGAAACACTACACCGTCGACCTCAACAGTATCGGGAGCCGCTTCACGATACATTTGGGCATATACTTCTGCGTCAAGTTCATCACCGGCATTTCCCGATTTTGCTGTCTCATAGGCTCTCTTATAGTTAGCTTCCGATGTTTTGCAGGATACAACACCGGTCAACATTATCAATCCGACTGCTATTAAAGATATTATTTTCATATGCTATTATATTATGTTGTTCGTTATTAAGTTTTTCTGTTAACAGATGATACTCAATTTTTCAACGCTTTGGCAAACTCGAAGATGTGATTGAACAAGATCTCGTCAACTTTCGTCAACTCCTTCCCGCGACGCGCCATTACTCGACTCGCCGTCTGGAAGAACTGAGGTAGTGACACGTCCTCAAAACCTGAAGCACCGCCATCGCTAAACGAAGGAATGAAGTTCCGGGGAAATCCCGATCCATGAATGTTACACCCGACTCCTACTACCGTTCCGGTGTTGAACATTGTGTTGATTCCTGCCTTGGTGTGGTCTCCCATTATCAAACCGCAGAACTGAAGTCCTGTTTTGCGGAATTTCTTTTCACGATAATTCCATAGTTTTACCTGGGAATAATCATTCTTCAGATTTGATGCCGAACAGCCTGCTCCGATGTTACACCATTTCCCTATTACGGCATTTCCCAGAAAGCCGTCGTGAGCTTTGTTGGAATACCCCTGAAAAACCACATTGTTGAGCTCTCCCCCGACTTTACACCAGGGACCGAGGGTCGTTCCCGGGTAAATTTTAGTTCCCATGTTTACCGTCGAATGTTCCCCGATAGCTATGGGACCGCGAAGCGAGGCGCCTTCCATCACTTTTGCACCGGGGCCAATCCAAATAGGACCTTCACGAAGATTGAATGTGGCTCCTATGGCTTCGGCACCCTCATCAAGAAACAATTGTGAACCGTCACCGATTATGTGGCATCCTATCAGTTGGCCTGTTCCTCGCCTACCCCTTGTCAAACGTTCGAAATCCTTGGCTATCCACTCCGAGTTTTTCAAAAACTGGTCATAGAGATAGTCGATACGTTCCAACTTATCATCAGGGAATTCCAAAACATTAGAGTTCTCTCGATTAAGCCAGCCTGAACAGGTCCCTCGATAAGCGATCATCTTATTGGCCGAACATAAACGGGTATCCTCGGGTAAGGAGGCTAGCGCATCTATAAGTTCGTCTGTCGGCAGAACATTCCCGGCGATGTATAACGAATCATCATCACAGTCGGCGACGGGTAGGCCATGGGCCGATTGGATATAGGGCGCGACTTGATAGGCCACTTTTGTTGCATATTCGCTCCATTTGTCGAGAATAGTCGTTATGCCGACCCTTAATTTACATTCGGGACGAGTGAAAGTCAAAGGTAAAAGATCGAGCCATGACTCATAAGTGTCAAAGAAAACTATGGTTCCCGAAAGTTTATCTTCCACGTCAGAAACTAGAAATTATTGGATTTTAAAGGTGTTTATAATGTGCAAAAATAAAAAATATATTTGGCCTGCAGGTATTTTTGTTAATTTTGCACGCCAAAAGATGTAAAATGAGTAAGAATCTTGTCATAGTTGAGTCACCTGCTAAGGCCAAAACAATTGAAAAATTCCTTGGTAAAGATTTCAAGGTCGTTTCAAGCCACGGTCACATCAGGGATTTGAAAAAATCAAACCTGAGTGTTAATGTCGAAAAGGGATTTGCACCAATCTATGAAATTCCCGCCGACAAAAAACAACTCGTCAGCGAACTGAAAAAGGCGGCTAAAGAAGCGGACGTCGTTTGGCTTGCCTCCGATGAAGACCGCGAAGGAGAAGCAATCGCATGGCACTTAGCCGAAGTGCTGGGACTCGATATTGCAACTACAAGGAGAATCGTTTTCCACGAAATAACAAAGAATGCTATCCTACACGCAATTGAGAATCCCAGAACTATCGACCTTAACCGCGTCGATGCACAGCAAGCTCGAAGGGTGCTCGACCGTATTGTGGGTTTTGAACTTTCACCCGTGCTCTGGCGTAAAATTAAACCCGCCCTTTCGGCAGGTCGAGTCCAGTCGGTCGCTGTCCGTTTAATTGCCGACCGAGAAAATGAAATAGAAGAGTTCAATTCGACCCCCTATTATAGAGTGACCGGAAATTTCATGACTCCCGGAGGAGTTACCGTTACGGCGGAACTGAACAAACGTTTGCCTGATAGGTTCGCAGCTGTCGAATTCCTTGAAAAATGTAAGAAATCATCTTTTGAAATTATCGACGTCACCAAGAAACCACTAAAAAAATCACCGGCTCCTCCTTTCACTACATCAACACTACAACAGGAAGCCTCAAGAAAACTCGGTTTCTCGGTGGCTCAGACTATGAGAGTCGCTCAGAAACTCTATGAAGACGGTCTTATTACCTACATGAGAACCGACTCTCTAAACCTTTCCGATACCGCCCTGAAAGCCATTAGTGTGGAAATCTCCAAGGCTTATGGAGTAAAATATGTCAAAAAACACATCTATCACACATCCTCAAAAGGGGCTCAGGAAGCTCACGAAGCTATTCGTCCCACCTATTTCGACCGACACTCCATACTTGGAACTCCTCAGGAACAAAAACTATATGATCTGATTTGGAAACGTGCAGTCGCTTCTCAAATGGCCGACGCACTTCTTGAGAAAACCACCATAACCGTCAAAGCTTCCGAAGTTAACGATGACTCAATGCTTTTCCACATCGAGGGAGAAACGGTTACATTCGACGGTTTTCTCAAAGTGTATCTTGAAGGAAACGATGAAGACGAAAAAACTTCCGAGTATAAAACACTTCCATTAGTCGAAATTGGCGAAATCCTAGTCCCGGGAACAATCACGGCCTCGGAAAGATTCACACAACACCCGCCACGTTACACAGAAGCTTCACTGGTCAAAAAACTTGAGGAACTTGGGATCGGACGACCTTCAACCTATGCTCCAACAATTCAAAACATAATTGACCGTCAATATGTTGAGCGTGGAACAAAAGAGGGGGTAAAGAGGGACTATAATGTTCTTGTGCTCGAAAACCAAAAGATTAAATCCACTCAAAAGAGCGAGATGACCGGTGCTGAAAAGGGTAAACTGGTTCCAACCGACACCGGAAGAATTGTGAATGCTTATCTTACAGAGAAATTCCCTGATATCCTCGACTATAACTTTACCGCTAATATAGAAGAAAAAATCGATGAAATAGCAGCCGGACAACATGCCTGGAACGATGAAATCGGTAAATTCTATAAGGATTTCCATCCTGCTGTAGAAGACGCTCTTACCACACGAACCGAACATAAAGTTGGTGAGCGACTCATCGGACAGGATCCTTCAACCGGCGAGCCTGTTTATGTTAAAATCGGTCGTTTCGGACCAATGGTTCAAATCGGAGATACTGACAAAGATACCAAACCTCGCTTTGCATCCCTTCTCAAAGGACAGTCCATGGCTACTTTAACTCTGGAGGAGGCCCTGAAACTATTTGAATTCCCCAGAAAACTCGGTGAACTGGATGGACATGAGATCTCGGTGGCCGTGGGACGATTCGGACCCTATGTCAAATGGGACAAACTGAACGCATCGGTTCCAAAGGACATTCAACCTTCTGAACTAACTCTCGAACAGGCTGTTCAATTAATCCGGGATAAAAAAGACGCCGAATCAAAACGCGTTATAAAGAGTTTCGACCAAGATGATATCAAAATCCTCAATGGTCGCTACGGTCCCTATATAGCTCAAGGAAAAAATAATTTTAAAATTCCAAAGACTGTCACCGATCCGTCAAGTCTGACACTGGAAGAGGTTAAGGAAATAATCGCTACACCTCCTACCACAAAACGGTCAACCCGAAGCAGAAAATGAAAAAGGGAGGTAGACTGACTAAGCCCGGGGCCGAAAGAAGTGGATTTCAACCCGATGTCATTGAGCACTATCAGGTAGAAACAGAGGGAAAACTTTTGGAATTCCTCTTCTCGGCTATGCCACATAGGAAACACACGACCGTCAAAAATCTTCTACAACACCGACAGATCGCCGTTAACGGTACACCAACGACCCAATTCGATCATCCGTTATCACCCGGCGATAAGATCGATGTAAACTTGTCGCGAGAATTCATCATATTTCGACATAGACGTGTGAAACTCGTCTATGAAGACGAGGACATTATCGTTATCGAAAAAGGGTATGGCTTGCTCTCCGTAGGAACAGGAAAAGCCAATGAAGAAACAGCCTACGATATCATGAAAGAATACCTCAAACTTAAGGATCCTCGCAACAAAATATTTGTCATTCACCGACTTGACCGCGATACATCAGGACTTATGATGTTTGCCAAAAATCAGGAGGCAAAGGAAATAATGCAACATAACTGGAACAATATGGTGCTAAACCGAACCTATGTTGCAATGGTCGAAGGTACACCGGAAAATGAAAAAGGTACCATAAAAAGCTATCTTAAAGAAAATGCGGCATTCGAAGTTTATTCAACCGACAACCCCGAAGAAGGACAACTTGCCGTAACACGCTACAAAATACTGAAAAAGAAAGCCGGATATACCTTGTTGGAACTCGAACTCGACACCGGACGAAAGAACCAGATAAGAGTCCACATGAAAGACCTGGGTAACCCGATTGCCGGCGATAGAAAATACGGGGCAAAATCGAGTCCGGTTCATCGTTTGGCACTACATGCGCAAACGCTTCGTTTCGTACATCCGACAACACGAAAAGAAATGAATTTCGTGGCAAAATTACCCTGGCGATTCTGATTATTATACTTCATTCTTCCATTGAGGTTGGTTTGTCGGGATTATTTCATTAATTTTGCATATAGATGATTTCCCATCCTCTGGATAGAAACAACGTAAAAAAATTATCACAACTCATCGAGACAGCCTCGGAAGTGATAATTACATGTCATGTCAAACCCGATGGCGATGCTGTTGGATCATCATTAGCGTTGTGTCATGTTTTAAGACAATTGGATAAAAACGCTCTGATTATCACTCCAGACACTCCGCCTCGCTATCTTCGCTTTCTTCCGGGATTCAAGGATATATTCGTTTTCACTTCAAACAAGGAACTGTCCCAGGAATTCCTAAACCGAGCAGATATCGTCTTCTGCCTTGACTTCAACAGCTTGTCGCGAGTTGACCAAATGACCGATATGCTCGCCTCATGCACTGCACCAAAGGTCATGATTGACCATCACATTGCTCCTGAACAGTTCTGTGACATCACCATCTCTTCTCATGAAGAATCATCAACCTGTGTGCTCCTGTATAAAGTTCTATGTGATCTGGGGTTAAAACCTATGATCGACAAGGAAACAGCCGCGTGTATCGCTACGGGAATGATGACCGACACGGGAAACCTATCTTATAACTGCAACGACCCCGACATCTATACTGTTATGGCCGAATTACTTCGTTGCGGAATTGACAAAGTAAAACTTTGGGAAAACATCAACATCAAGAACGAAAACCAGCTGCGACTAAACGGATTTGCAATTAGCCAACAAATGAAGCTTCTTTGCGAAGGGAAAGCCGCACTGATTACATTGACTCGAGAACAACTCGACAGCTTCAACTATCAGAAGGGAGACACTGAAGGACTTGTAAACATTCCGCTTCAAATGGAAAATGTGATCATCTCGGTTTTCCTTCATGAAGAGCCTCGCTTCATAAAAGTTTCTATGCGTAGTAAAGGCGATATTGACGTAAACCTAATCTGCGAGAAAAATTTCAACGGAGGTGGACACAAGAATGCTGCCGGTGGCGAATTCCACGGCCCCATGCAAGAAGCGGTCAAAAAAGTTGAAAAATCTCTTGAAGAATATCTTGGAATCGTTCAAGCAAACGTATAATTTCTATTGATTATGAAAATCTTAAAAACTATAATTCTTTCGTTAACAGTGATAACATGCAGCGTGTTTGTCTCGTGTAATGACTCCAAAAGTTATGCCGAACTGTTAACCGATGAAAATCACGCCTGTAACGCTTTCCTAGCCGACCAGCGCGTTGAAAATGAAATTCCGGCCGATTCAGTTTTTGAAATCGGTGAAGACGCTCCTTACTATCGAATCGACGAAGAAGGCAATCTCTATATGCAGGTTCTTGATGCCGGTGACCCTAATGACAAGGCTGAATATGACGACCTGATTTATTTCCGTTTTATGAGACTGAATCTGAGCGATCTCTATTTCTACGGAGAAGATGCCGTCAGCTGGAATGGTAACGCCGACAACATGGCCTCATCACCCACAAGTTTCCGATTCCAGAATTATACTCTCTCGTCATCGTCGCAATACGGAGTGGGCATCCAAGCACCATTGAATTTCCTGGGTATCGGTTGCCGAGTAAACATCGTCATTAAATCACAATATGGCATGACTGAGGAGCTGGCATATGTAATCCCATTCCTTTACAACATACGATACTTCCGACCTCAAACTTAACACCAAATAACTCCCTCTTAAAAATCACGAACTAGAATCCAATACCATGTCACTAATCAAATCTATATCAGGTATCCGAGGAACCATCGGAGGAGTCCCCGGAGAAGGCCTCTCTCCTCTCGACATCGTTAAGTTCACCGCAGCCTATGTAACATTCATCGAGGCAGGTCTCGAACCTAATGAACCTAAAAGAATTGTTGTTGGACGAGATGCTCGATTGTCGGGACAAATGGTGAACAATATCGTGTCGGGCACTATTATCGCCATGGGATTTGACGTTATCGACATCGGACTCGCCACAACACCAACTACGGAAGTTGCCGTGACTTTGGAAGGAGCTGCTGGAGGTATTATTCTGACAGCTTCCCACAATCCAATTCAATGGAACGCATTGAAACTGCTAAACCGCAAAGGAGAGTTCCTGAATGACAAGGAAGGAAAACAAGTACTTGAAATTGCCGATAAGGAAAATTTCAAATTTGCGAGTGTTGAAAATCTTGGAACAATCTTTCACAACGACACATACCTTCAGAAACACATCGACATGGTTCTAAATCTTGAACTTGTCGATAAAAATGCTATAGAAAAAGCCGGATTCAAGGTTGCTGTGGATGCCGTCAATTCAGTTGGTGGAAAAGCTATTCCACAACTTCTCAAAGCACTTGGAGTCAAGGAGGTAATTGAATTGAACTGCGAACCAAACGGCAAGTTTGCACACACACCCGAACCTCTGGCCGAGAATCTTACCGGAATAGCCAACTTGATGAAAACCGGAGTGGCCGATGTCGGTTTTGTTGTTGACCCTGATGTCGATCGTCTGGCCATCGTTATGGAAAACGGAGAGATGTTCGTAGAGGAGTATACACTCGTTTCAATTGCTGATTATATCCTTTCAAAAACTCCGGGAGCTACCGTCAGCAATCTCAGTTCTTCCCGTGCACTACGCGATGTGACCGAAAATAAGGGGTGCTCCTATTCTGCAGCTGCAGTCGGTGAAGTAAATGTGGTTCATGAAATGAAACGCACCGGAGCTGTCATCGGTGGTGAAGGAAACGGCGGTGTGATTTACCCTGCAGCCCACTATGGTCGCGATGCACTTGTGGGGGTCGCACTGTTCCTGACTATGCTCGCCAATGCCAATAAGAAGGTTTCGGAACTGAAAAAGAAGTTTCCGGTCTATGAAATGGCAAAAAATAAAATCGAACTAACTCCCGATATTAATGTCGATGAAGTTCTCAAAGCTGTCAAGAAAAAATTCGCAAGTGAGAAAATCACCGATATCGATGGTGTAAAAATCGATTTTAAAGATTCATGGGTTCATCTACGCAAGTCAAATACCGAGCCTATTATCAGAATTTATTCCGAAGCCCACACAAAAAAAGAAGCCGAAGAACTCGGAAATTCAATAAAAGAGGTCATTTCAACGTTATCGAATAAAAAAGCATGAAAAATAACGCCAAAACTCGACTTTTGATTCTGGGAAATCTGGTCCTTGCAGTTTTCCTTAGCTTCAACATTTCGGCCGCCGACAAGAAATGGGCTGAAAGTGATTCATTGCAGGCTGTCAAAGGAAGAATCGAAAGAGATTTCCCATGGACCCTCGATGAAGCCTACTCTCGTTTGAAAGAAAAATATCCAAACTTGACAAAAGAGGAATTCGATACCTCTGTTAAAAACAAATGGATCGAAACACTTGATGTAGACGGGGTTAAGAAAGTCCATCGCAAAGCTATCGGTAATTATGCCCTGCTGAATCCTGCTCTTTCGGACTTTAAAGGTCGTGGAGCTACTTCATCGCCACAACGTCAGGCTATTCTTCAAAGTATTGTTGACAAATCGCTTGGAATGGGAGATATAGTTGATGTCAAACGTTACACTATTCGTTTCTCAATTGATGTTCCAACCGATGGAGAAATTGTTTCTAAGGGCGACACTCTTCGAATGTGGCTTCCCTTTCCAATTGAGAGCGCTCGACAGCACAACGTCAAAATGCTTTCGGCTTCTCCCGGGGCTACTGTTTCAAAAAATTCTCCCCATTCAACCGTATTCTTCGAAGTTCCGGTAAGTGACGACACAACACATGTAGAATATGTTGCTGTGTTTGATGCCGGTTCCCAGTGGTTCTCTCCTGAATATATCCAACATTCGGTCAGACCCTATAACACAAATTCATCGCTTTATAAAACCTACACTGCATTCGATAACCAGCACATCGTAAAGATGGATTCTCTGGCTAAATCAATTGTAGGAGATGAGACGGATCCTTTCCTGATGAGCGAAATGGTATTTGATTGGATCATCAAAAATTATCCATGGGCCGGTGCACGTGAATACAGCACTATCGAATGTATTCCAACCTATGTCGTAGAAGAAGGACATGGTGACTGCGGAGAGGTTGCTTTGTTATACATTTCTTTGATTCGTTCGCTGGGTGTTCCCGCTCGCTGGGAAAGCGGATGGATGTTCCATCCCGGAGAAAAGAACCTGCATGACTGGGCCGAAGTTTATTTCGAAGGAGTTGGCTGGGTGCCGGTCGATGCTTCTTTCGGACGATTTTCCAATTCAGATAACCCGTCAATTGTCAACTTTTTCTCTACCGGTACCGACTCCTATCACATAGCTATGAATACAGGCGTTGGAGGACAGTTCCAGCCACAAAAGAAGTACATAAGAAGCGAGACGGTAGATTCACAAATGGGTGAGGTTGAAACTCAGGATTATAACCTCTTCTACCCGTTGTGGGACATGTCACTTGATGTCCTATCAGAGGAAAATGTGGTGGACGATACTTGGGCATTACCCCGTATTTCAAGTGCTTGCATGCGTTATAATCCGGCCCATGCAGCAGAACTGGTTTCACAGGCTCTGATGGGAATGCCCCTTCGTGTCATCGAAATCGATGATGACTGGGTCAGAGTGATGAGTCCCGACGGTTACACCGGTTGGGTGACCGATGGCTCACTAATCCTAAAAAGTGACGAGGAAATGGAAAACTGGAAAAACGCTCCCCGACTCGTCGTCACATCAATTGACCCGATATGGGTCTACAGCGACCCGAAAAAACGCGGACCTCGCGATGTTGTTTCTGATCTTGTTAATGGTAGCATCGTAGAAGGACAAATAGGCGCTAAAGGCAAGTCTGTTCAAGTAACTTTACCTGACGGCCGTCAGGGATGGGTGGACTACGGAACGGTTCAGGATATTGTCGAATGGTCCTCACAACCCTATGACCCTCAAAAAATACTTGATTTAGCCTATAGTATAGAAGGCACTCCCTATCTTTGGGGAGCTAATACAACAAAAGGGCTCGACTGTTCGGGACTCGTTAAAACCGGCTACCTGTCAAATGCAATAGTTATGAGACGCGATGCTTGGCAACAGGCTCGCACCGGTGAACGTGTCGAACCTCAGGACTGGAGAACTCTTCAGGCCGGCGACCTTTTGTTTTTCGGTAATCCAAAAACACAACGTGTCACCCATGTGGCACTTTACGATAGCAATGGTGATTATATCCATTCTTCGGGACGTGTCAAAAGAAACAGCGTCGATCCCGAATCGGATAGTTATCTCACCACTCCTTTCCTTCATGCCGCAAGAATAAATGGAAATGTAGGAACATTTGGTATTACTCCTGTTAAATCTCACCCCTGGTATTTTAATCAAAAATGAATCGAAGAAATTTTTTAAAACGCGCTGCCACTATCGGTGCAGCTGTAACTGTTGCCCCTATGTCTTTCTCGGCTTTCGGTGAGGCAACGAAAACATCATCATCAAACTTAGGGAGAATGAAACTCACTTTTGCTCCCTACGAGCTCCAGTTGCGTCACGCATTTAATCTGGCTCGTTATAGCCGCACTACTACTCCCGACGTTCTCGTACAACTGGAACTGGACGGTATAACCGGATATGGCGAAGCATCAATGCCCCCTTATCTCGGTGAAAGTGTGGAATCAGTGACTAACTTCCTTTCTCAATTGGATCTGGGACAATTCACCGATCCTTTCCGTATCGCCGACATCCATGAATATATGGAGAGCGTTGCACCCGATAACCGTGCAGCCAAGGCTTCGGTCGACATCGCACTTCATGACCTGCTTGGAAAAATCATGAACCAACCTTGGTATAAAATATGGGGTCTCAATCCTGACAAAGCACCAAACACTTCCTTTACTATCGGTATTGACAAAGCCGATGTAGTTCGTCAGAAAGTTGATGAGGCTGCTCCGTTCAAGGTACTGAAAGTTAAGATGGGACTTGACAACGACAAAGAACTCGTTGAAATAATTCGTGAAAAAACCGATGTGCCCATCTGTGTAGATGCCAATCAAGGATGGAACGATAAAGAAAAGGCTCTTGAAATGTGTCATTGGCTAGCTGAAAGAAACTGTCTTTTCGTTGAACAACCAATGGATAAGACTCAAATTGATGAAACAGCATGGCTTCGTGAGCGCTCACCGCTTCCCCTGATTGCCGATGAATTTATGCAGAGACTTCCTGATGTCAGAAGAGCAGCTGAAGCCTATGACGGTATAAACATCAAATTGATGAAGAGTACCGGCCTTTATGAAGCCCATCAGATGGCTGAACTAGCCAAAGCATTGGGTATGAAAGTAATGCTCGGATGCATGACCGAAACCTCCTGTGGTGTCACAGCTGCAGCTCAACTTGCTCCTATGGTTGACTGGGCCGACCTAGACGGTAACCTTCTCATTGCTAACGATCCATTCGACGGCATAAAGATTGTTGACGGACAGGTTCGCGTTCCACTCGATCGTCCGGGTATCGGTGCTGTTCCTTTGGAAGGATAATGGGGTAAAAGAACGTTTTAGACCCGTTGTTAAGGTAATTAACCGGCTCATTGACGCAATAATGCCTGCGCAATGTGTCGTATGTTACCGACCACTCGTAGACGGTGAAAAATATATTTGCCTGCATTGTCAATGCGATATGCCCAAATTTCACGCGGCGTCGATCGTAAACAATGAATTACATCAAACTTTGGCCATGACAAAACCCGTGGATCGGGCTGGAGCTTTATTCTATTATCATCGCGAAAGTCCTTTTACACGTCTTATTCATGGTGCGAAATATAATGACTTGCCTCAACTCGCTCGCTTACTTGGCGAGCAGTTGGGGCTTTACTATTTGAATACAGGTTTCTTTGACGATATAGATGCTTTGATTCCGGTTCCTATCAGCACTTTCAAAAAGATAAGGAGAGGATATAACCAAAGCCTGATGATTGCCCAGGGAATCAGTAAGATTTCAGGAATAAAGATAATGGACTGTCTTAAGTCACGGCCTCATTCCACACAAACACGTAAGAATGCTCGTTACCGTTTTGAAAATGCACGTGGCGTATATAGTGTCAAAAAATCCGGGGAAACACTTTTGTCAAAAAAACAGTTAGGGCGCCCTTTACATGTTATTCTTGTGGATGATGTAGTGACAACAGGTGCGACTATGTTACAGTGCATAAAATCACTGCGCGAAATTGAGCCTTCAATCAACATTAGTGTTCTTGCTCCCGCTGCCACTAAGATATCTTAGTTGGTATGCAATTAGGCTTTATCCTTTCGCCGTTAGTTTCCTATAGAAGAAGCTTAGCGCCTTATTTTAATTTAGGACTGTTGAAGGATTTTTTCCAATACCACGGCATTATTGTGGCTTTCATCGTGAGATGAATACAATAATGTCACTACAGGTTTACTTTTCACTATATCTTTGAGTTGAATAAACTGTGGGGAATTTTGTAATTCCTCGGCATATTTTTTACTAAAATCACTCCAACGATTAGCGGGATCGGCATGAAACCATTCCCTAAGTTCGGTAGACGGTGCGATTTCCTTATCCCAGAGATCATAATGAAATGTTTCATGAGATAGCCCTCTAGGCCAAAGTCGGTCAATGTAAATCCTGAAACCATCAGAAGGCGATGCAGGATCGTAGGCTCTTTTTATCTTAATATTTGTCATATAACAATAACAAATATTCCTTACTCCCGGTTTATTACTGAGGGTATATAACGAAATGAGCGGCCTCACGGTCGCTCAAGTCGTCATTAACCAATCATTATCACATTTCTTGCAATGGAAAAAATCTCTTGCTTTGATATTATAACATTCGTGTTACAATTTTAGTTCAAAGCAATATCATTTTTATTTGAAAGAAAGTGAATATTTTTGGTGTTTATTTCATAAACAATTATTTATCAGTATTTTATAAATGTATATTTTTAGATATTTTTTACTAATTTTGTTACAAAACTAATAATATGTGAAACAACGTCACACAAATTTGAAAGGAACAGTAGTTTTTATATCGGTCGAGGAGGTTCCAATCAATGCTTTAAAGTCACCAGGTTCGGCAATCCATTGATGTGATTCCGGCTCAAAGAATTTCAAGTCGTTGGGTGTAATGTTAAAAACAACATTGGTTGTTTCACCGGGTTTCAATGAAATTTTTTCAAAACCTTTAAGTTCTTTAATTGGACGAGGTAATGATGATTTAACATCCTGGATATATAGTTGAACAACTTCCTTTCCTTCGACATTGCCTGTATTAGTCACGGGCACTGTTACAGTTATAGAACCATCGGCAGACATTTTAGAAGACGAAACCACCGGTTTGCCATAGGAGAAAGTCGTATAACTCAAACCGTGGCCGAATGGGAACAATGCCGGAATCTTTTTGGTGTCATGCCAACGATAACCAACGAAAATATCTTCCATATATTCCTGACTCTGATCAATACCGGGATAGGAAGCTTCGCCATAATAATGAGCCCCATTATCGGTTAGTTTAACAGGGAAAGAAAAAGGAAGTTTGCCCGATGGATTAACCTCACCTGAGATAACGGAAGCAAGCGATGCTCCACCCATAGTTCCCAGATACCATCCCTGCAATATTGCCGGCACCTTATTGATCCAAGGCATTTCTACAGCATTTCCACTCAATAAAACTAGAACTACATTAGGATTAACAGCAGTTAGAGCTTCGATAAGTTCAGGTTGTGAGAATGGTAGTCCATATTCTTTTCGATCGGTAGATTCGGTATCTTGGAAACCATTCTTATTTAATCCACCGAACAAAACAACAATCTCAGCTTCCTTAGCCATTTCTACGGCTTGGTTTCTTAGAGAATCCTGTATGTTTTGAGGAATTATTTCCTCACGATTATACATTGATCGACCAGCCATATAACCTTGTGCGAATTCCACACGATCACCGTAGGTGTCTTTCATTGCCTGTAAAGGAGTTACCATATCACGAGCTTTAAGTTCAGATGAACCTCCACCTTCATTAAGCAATCGGACGGCATTATCGCCAACTACCAAAATTTTTCCTTTTCCTTGAGTAGAGATTGGCAACAAAGGTTCTTTACCTACCTTGTCATTCTTCATCAGAACAATTGCTTCGTCACCTATAGCTTTTGCTGCTTCGTAGTGCTCCGGAGTTGTCAAAGAACCGAATCCTTTATTGGAATTCATGGATGTTCGGAAGATTAGTCTAAGTACACGACGAGCCTTATCATCAATTGTTGACATAGGGACTTCACCTGATTTAAGCATGGCGAGATAGGGTGCAGCGAGATAATAATCGTTATAGGTGAATCCCTCTCCTTCAGTTGTCAACCCGTTAGTATAGGAACCCATTTCAATATCAAGACCATTTAAAGCAGCTTCTTTAGTATCATGCGCACCACCCCAGTCGGTAATTACCACACCGTCGAAACCCCATTCTCCTTTGAGAATGTCCATCAACAATCTTTCATTGTGGCAAGCATGCTGACCGTTATATTTGTTATAAGAACCCATTACACTCCAAACACCGGCGTCGACCGCACTTTTAAAAGCAGGCAGATAAATTTCGTAGAGAGCTCTATCACTTAGATGAACATCAGTAGAACCTCTCCACTTTTCCTGGTTATTCAGAGCATAGTGTTTAACACAAGCAGCTACTCCGTTACTTTGCATTCCGTCGACATAGGGTGCAACCATAACAGAAGCAAGATAGGGGTCCTCACCCATATATTCGAAATTTCTTCCGTTCAAAGGAGTGCGATAAATATTTACGCCAGGGCCAAGCATAACATCTTTTTCACGATATAGAGCTTCTTCTCCCAGACTTTTTCCATATAGTTCCGACAACATAGGATTCCATGTAGCTGCAAGTGCAGTCAATGCCGGAAATGCCGTTACAGAATCAATGGTCCATCCAGCAGCTCCCCAATTGTTGAAATTAATTTCCTGACGAACTCCATGAGGACCGTCACTCATCCAAATTTCCTTAATACCAAGACGAGGCACACCAGAAGATGCAAATTTACCGATAGCATGACACAATGCTACTTTTTCTTCCAGGGTCATGCGCGACAAAGCATCTTCCACTCTATCCTCCAACGGAGCATTATTATCCAGATAAACGGGTGTGGTGGCCACAGATCCTAAAGATACCGACAGGAGGCAACCGATTAAAACTAAACTCTTAATTTTCATGATTTTTAAGTATATTTGCAATAGTACAAATTTACCAATTTAAAGCAATGTAGAAAACATGTCAATAAAATTTAATAACTGTCATATAAAATTTGATAATTACATAGCTTTAGTAATAAAAAACAATAAAATCCACAATCCATCAAATTCCACATTGAATTAGTCCTGTTGTTTTCAACTATCCAACACTTTTTAACCATAATTAATTTATTAACTTTGTAGAGTTATTAACATGGTGTTCATAAACATCTTAATTTTCTGAAACAATTAAAGTTAAAATGTTGATAATATATAGAAAATCGTTGTCCACATTTGACATGTATAAGATGCAAATAATTGAATCTGATTTTATCTTCAGTTTCAACAATCATTATTATTCTTATTTATATTTCATTTAAAAAAGAAAAGAAATAATATAATGAGTGTAGATAAGTCAAAAGACTATAAACAACAGCTGAAGGATGAAATTATTCAGCTAAAAAAAGAGAAAGATGCTGTAATTCTGGCCCATTACTATCAACAAGGTGAAATACAGGATGTGGCTGATTTTATAGGTGACAGTTTAGCGTTGGCTCAAATAGCGAGAAAACTGAAAGAGAAGACTATAGTTCTTTGTGGAGTTCATTTCATGGGAGAGACTGCAAAGATTCTATGTCCTGATAAAACTGTATTAATTCCCGATATAAATGCAGGTTGCTCTTTAGCTGACAGTTGTGATCCTGTGGAATTTAAGAAATTCATTGAGGATAATCCCGGTCACACAGTTATTAGCTATGTCAACACTTCGGCCGATATAAAGGCAATGACCGATGTGGTGGTAACCTCATCAAATGCAAAGAACATAGTGGATCAGTTTCCCGAAGATGAAAAAATAATATTCGGACCTGATAAAAATCTGGGAAATTACATTAATTCCATAACAGGGAGAAAAATGCTTTTATGGAATGGTGCTTGTCATGTTCATGAACAATTCTCGGTAGATAAGCTGATAGAATTGAAGAAACAATATCCGGATGCTGAGGTGTTAGCTCATCCTGAATGTAAGAAACCCTTGCTTTTACTTGCCGATGTGGTTGGTTCAACAGCAGCGTTATTGAAACATTCTATAGAGAGCGACTGCAAACAATTTATAGTTGCAACTGAAAGCGGAATTCTTCATGAAATGAAGAAAAGTTCTCCCGAAAAAGAATTTATTCCTTTACCGGGCGAGGATAGCACGTGTGGGTGTAATGATTGTAATTTCATGAAATTAAATACTCTTGAGAAATTACGTGATTGTTTAAAAAACGGATACCCGGAAATTGAGGTAGATGTTGATATAGCATTAAAGGCAGTAAAGCCAATAGAAAGAATGTTGGAAATGAGTAAATAATAAAAAAATGGAATATAATCACAGAGATATAGAGAAGCGTTGGCAAGAGTATTGGAAAAAAGAGAATACCTATAAGACGGAAGTAGATAAACAGCGTCCGAAGTTTTATGTACTTGATATGTTTCCATATCCTTCAGGAGCAGGTTTACATGTGGGACATCCCCTTGGTTATATAGCGTCGGATATATATTCACGTTATAAGCGTCTTCAAGGTTTTAATGTTCTTCATCCGATGGGATATGATGCCTATGGTTTGCCAGCCGAACAATATGCCATTCAAACGGGTCAGCATCCTGAGAAAACAACAAACACCAATATTGCAAGATATCGCGAACAGCTTGACAAGATAGGATTTTGTTATGACTGGAATAGAGAGGTAAAGACTTGTGATCCTGAATATTATAAATGGACACAATGGGCATTTGAAAAAATGTTCGAATCCTATTTTGACACTGAGTTGAATAAGGCTCAGCCAATAGAAAAATTGATTAAGAATTTTGAGGAGAGCGGAACCGAAGGGCTGCATGCATGGTCATCTAAAGATTTAAAATTCACCGCATCAGAGTGGAAAGAGATGAGTGACAAAGAGAAGAACGATGTTTTGATGAACTATCGCATAGCTTATCTCGGTAACACAATGGTCAATTGGTGTCCGGCATTAGGAACTGTACTTGCCAATGATGAGGTTAGCGAGGGTGTTTCACTGCGTGGTGGATATCCGGTTGAACAGAAATTAATGTATCAGTGGTGTTTACGTGTTTCGGCCTATGCGCAAAGGCTATTAGATGGGTTGGAAAACATTGACTGGACTGACTCACTGAAAGAAACCCAAAGAAACTGGATTGGAAGAAGTGAGGGCGCTGAAATGCGTTTTCCTGTGGTTGGGAAAGACTTAGATCTTGAAATTTTCACAACTAGGGCCGATACTATCATGGGGGTAACCTTCATGGTACTTGCTCCTGAGAGCAAATATGTGAAACTAGTAACCACTCCGGAACATAAGAAAGAAGTAGAAGAATATTTGGAATCAATCAAACATAAAACCGAAAGGGAACGAATGATTGAGAAGAAAGTAACCGGAGTGTTTTCGGGTTCTTATGCCTTGAATCCTGTTAGCGGTGAAGAGATTCCAATATGGATAAGCGATTATGTTCTTGCAGGATATGGAACGGGTGCTATTATGGCAGTTCCGGCTCATGACAGTCGCGACTATGCTTTTGCAAAGAAATTTAATTTACCCATAATTCCGGTAATTGAGGGAGCCGATGTAAGTGAAGAAAGTTTTGATGCAAAAGATGGCAAAATGGCCAACAGTAAAGGAAAGGAGCTTGATCTGAATGGATTGGATGTGAAAGAGGCCATAGCAGCCACAAAAAAATTCATTGAAGAGAAAGGAATAGGTAAGGTTAAAGTAAACTATCGTTTGCGTGATGCTATTTTCAGTCGTCAGAGATATTGGGGAGAGCCTTTCCCAGTGTATTATGTAGATGGGATTCCTCATATTCTTCCTGAAGAAGATCTTCCTTTGCTATTGCCAGAAGTAGACAAATATCTGCCGACTGAAACGGGCGAACCTCCTCTGGGTCGAGCAAAGAATTGGACGACTCGTGAAGGTTATAAATTGGAGCTTTGCACGATGCCGGGTTTTGCAGGTTCCTCGGCCTACTATCTGCGGTATATGGATCCAAGGAACAACAATGAACTGGTAGGAAAAGAGGCTAATGAATACTGGGAAAATGTAGACCTTTACATTGGCGGTACCGAACATGCGACAGGGCACTTGATTTATAGTCGTTTTTGGAATAAATTCCTGTATGATTTGGGGTTGATAGTAAAGGATGAGCCCTTTAAGAAGCTTATCAATCAGGGAATGATTCAGGGACGAAGCAATTTTGTTTATAGAATCAAGGATACAAATAAATTCGTATCGGCCGGATTGAAGGAAGACTATGATGTCACTCCCATACATGTGGATGTCAACATAGTTAACAACGATGTGTTGGATATCGAGGCATTTAGAAAATGGCGTCCTGAATATGAAACCGCCGAATTTATATTGGAGGATGGAAAATATGTTTGTGGATGGGCTGTTGAGAAGATGTCGAAATCGATGTTCAATGTGGTGAATCCCGACGATATCGTTGAGAAATATGGTGCTGACACTCTGCGACTCTATGAGATGTTCTTAGGTCCATTAGAGCAGAGTAAACCTTGGGATACGAATGGCATCGATGGTGTGAACCGTTTTTTAAAGAAATTGTGGGGTCTTTACTGGAAGGGGGATGATTTCATTGTTGATGATTCAGAGCCGTCAAAAGAATCTCTCAAGTCACTGCATAAGCTGATTAAGAAGGTTACATCGGACATAGAGAATTTCTCATTCAACACATCGGTAGCAGCTTTCATGATTTGTGTCAACGAGTTGTCGCAGCAAAAATGTCATAGTAGGAGTATACTGGAACCATTATTGATTCTGCTGACACCCTTTGCGCCTCACATTTCTGAGGAGCTTTGGCATACATTAGGTAATGAATCGACGATTTGTGATGCCCAATGGCCCAAACACAATGAGGAATATCTCATAGAGAACATGAAGACTTATCCGGTTCAAATCAACGGAAAGGTAAGGTATAACATTGTTGCACCGACCGAAGCCGATGCTGACAAGGTTAAGGAAATTGCTCTTTCTCATGAACTTGCCGAAAAATGGCTGGAGGGTAAAGAGCCAAAGAAAATAATTGTTGTTCCGGGTAGAATTGTAAATATAGTCATTTGAATGAAACTTGTCTTCGCGACCAATAATACCCATAAACTTGAGGAAATTCGATCCATATTGGGTGACAGTGTGGAGATATTATCTCTCAAGGATATAGGATGCCACGAAGACCTTTCGGAGGATAGCGAAACGTTGGAAGGAAACGCCCTTCAAAAGGCACGTCGTGTAAAGGAGCTCTACGGAGTGGATTGTTTTGCCGATGACACAGGATTGGAGGTAACGGCACTCAATGGTGAACCAGGCGTTCGTTCGGCTCGTTATGCACCGGGAGATGGTCATGATTCGAAAGCCAACATGAGTTTGCTCCTTGAAAACATGAAAGGGAAGCAAGACCGTAGGGCACGTTTCAGGACTGTCATAGCTTTGTTAACCGGCGAAGAAGAGAATCTTGTAGAGGGAATAGTAGAAGGTGAAATAACCGAAAATCCCGAAGGTCATGATGGATTCGGCTATGACCCGATATTCAAACCCACGGGTTATGAAAAGACCTTTGCCGAAATGTCATCCGATGAAAAAAATGCGATTAGTCATCGTGGGCGCGCCACTCAGTCTCTAGTCAAACTTTTAAGAAACCGAAAATTTATATAATGCATTTAGACAAGACCAAGATTTGGCTATCGGCCAAAGACTATATATTGATATCTCTGGGGATAGCGTTATACGCGTTTGGATTCAGTGCGTTCATTAACCCCGAGGAAGTTATGATGGGTGGAATGGCCGGTTTCGGTCAGTTGGTCTACTACATAACTTTGAAGCTATTTGGTTTCGGGATACCTATAGCTGTGACGATGTATGTGGGAAATTTGATTTTGCTGGCATGTGCATTGAAGACCGTAGGAAGGACTTTTGTAGTGAGAACCATCTTTGGAGCCACAGTAATATCTTTATTTATTGGAATCATGCAGCCGTTTTTTCCGGAGCCGATCATTCAGCAGCAAACCTTCATGAACATAGTGATAGGAGCTATTTTGTGTGGCATTGGAATTGGCTTTGCTTTTGTTCATAATGGTAGTACGGGAGGCACCGATATAGTAGCGGCTATAGTATCGAAGAAAACAAATGTATCCGTAGGAAGAACGATGCAGATGTGTGACTTTTGTATAGTTGGTTCATCGTTTTTGCTTTTCGGTGAAATAGACAAAGTTGTATTTGGTTTCGTTGTTTTGTTCATTGTGTCATTTGTAGCCGACCAGATGATAACGACCAACCGCCAGGCGGTTCAATTCACGATATTTTCCAGTAAGTGGGAAGAGATAGCGACAGCGGTCAATAATCTGGCTCATAGAGGAGTTACCATAATTGACGGTATGGGATGGTATACGAAGCATCCTGTAAAGATAATGCTGATAATGTGTCGCAAGATAGAATCGGTAACTATATTTCGAATAATAAAGAGCATCGATAATGATGCCTTCATAACTCAGGCAAACGTAAACGGCGTGTATGGGAGAGGTTTCGATGAGTTGAAACTTAAGATGAAGCCCCCAAAACATGACGAAGACCCAGAAAATTCTAAAACTACAACAGGTATTGTACCATGAGCAATAATTACAAGAGAACATTAATAACGTCGGCTCTGCCCTATGCCAACGGACCGGTACATATAGGTCACTTAGCAGGGGTTTACGTTCCAGCTGACATATATGCAAGATTTCTTCGCTTGCGCGGCGAAGATGTGGTATTTATCGGCGGGAGCGATGAACATGGGGTTCCCATAACGATCAAGGCCCGGGCAGAGGGTGTCACACCTCAGGACATCGTTGACCGTTACCATGGGATAATCAAGGACTCTTTTAAGGAGCTTGGAATTTCATTCGATATCTATTCGAGGACGACGTCGGATATTCATAGGGAAACGGCATCGGAATTTTTCAAAAAGCTATACGACGAAGGGAAATTCGTAGAGAAAACCTCGATGCAGCTTTATGATGCCGAGGCGAATCAATTTTTGGCCGACCGTTATGTCACCGGTGAATGTCCTCATTGTCATGCTGAAGGGGCATATGGCGACCAATGTGAAAAATGCGGTACGTCGTTGAATGCCACTGATTTGATAAATCCTCGCAGTGCGATAACCGGTAATGTACCAGTATTGAAAGAGACCCGTCACTGGTATCTTCCTTTAAACGATTATCAGGAATTCCTTGAAAAATGGATATTGGAAGATCACAAAGAGTGGCGGTCGAATGTCTATGGTCAATGCAAATCATGGCTTGATCTTGGTCTTCAGCCGCGAGCTGTCAGCCGCGACTTGAACTGGGGGGTGCCGGTTCCTGTTGAAGGAGCTGAAGGGAAGGTCCTGTATGTGTGGTTTGATGCTCCGATAGGTTATATATCTAACACGAAGGAATTGCTTCCCGACAGTTGGGAAAAATACTGGAAAGACCCGGAATCGCGCATAGTACATTTCATTGGAAAAGACAACATTGTTTTCCATTGCATAGTTTTCCCGGCGATGTTAAAAGCCTATGGTGATAATTACCAGTTGCCTGACAATGTTCCTTCGAATGAATTTTTGAATTTGGAAGGAGACAAGATTTCCACATCGCGGAATTGGGCAGTTTGGCTTCATGAATATCTTCGTGATCTGCCGGGAAAGCAGGATGTTCTGAGATATGTATTGACAGCCAACGCTCCGGAGACAAGGGATAATGATTTCACATGGAAGGATTTCCAGGCCCGTAACAATTCAGAGTTGGTTGCAATTCTGGGTAATTTTGTCAATAGGGCATTAGTTTTGACCCACAAATATTTCCAGGGGATAGTTCCTGCAGCTGGAGAAATGCAGCCTTCTGATTTATCGGCAATAGCTGAAATTAGGGAGACCGTTGGGAAGATTACAGAAAATCTCGAGACCTTCCACTTCAGGGAGGCGCTCAAAGAGGCGATGAACATTGCCCGCATAGGGAATCGTTATTTGCAGGAAACCGAACCTTGGAAAGTAGCGAAAGAAGACTTAGGGCGAACAGCTACGATTCTGAATGTTTCAATTCAGATTTGTGCCAATATATGTGTGGCCTTCGAGCCTTTCATGCCATTTATGAGTGCCGGTTTAGCTGAGATGTTAGGGTTAACCGAGTTAAAGTGGTCGATGTTGGGTAAGTTTGATTTGATTTCCGAAGGAGCGAAAATCAAAGAGCCACATCTATTGTTTGAAAAGATTGAGGATGACGTAATAGAAGCTCAGGTAAACAAGCTTCTTAAAACGAAAGAGGAGAATCGTTTGAAGAGTTGGAAACCCGTTCCTCAGTCGCCCGATGTGGACTTTGACACTTTCATGAAAGCCGACTTGAGAGTTGGAACCGTATTGGAGTGTGAGCGGGTTCCGAAGGCAGATAAATTGTTGAGATTCCTTATAGACGACGGTATGGAGAAAAGAACCATACTGTCGGGCATAGCGAAATTTTATACCGAGCCGGAGAAATTGGTTGGGAAGCAAGTGTGTTTCATTGCCAACTTACCTCCTAAAAAACTTCGCGGAATCGAGAGTTGCGGAATGATATTATCGGCTGAAAGTTCCGATGGGTCATTATCGTTGATAACACCAATGCATGAGGTAGCACCCGGATCTCAAATAAAGTAAAACGAAAGAGAAAGTGTCGCGCATACTGATAATCTACACCGGCGGAACGATAGGGATGATTGAGGATCCCGTTACGCATAAGTTGATGCCCTTCGACTTTGATCATTTGATAGATAACGTTCCAAAAATCAAGATGTTGAACTATGAGATTGATCATGTTCAGTTTGATCGTCCCATAGACTCGTCGAATATGGATCCTTCGCGCTGGGCCGAGATAGCGAATATGATTCAGCGTGGTTATGCATCTTATGACGGTTTTGTAGTGTTGCATGGTACCGACACGATGGCTTACACAGCATCGGCTCTTTCTTTCATGCTTGACAATTTGGATAAGCCTGTTATAATCACCGGTTCCCAGCTACCGATAGGCGAAGTTAGAACGGATGGTGAAGAGAATCTGATAACTGCTTTGCAGATTGCGGCTCAGAAGCGTCAGGACTGTGCTCCGGGAGTTGGTTCGGGTTCAATGGTAACAGAGGTGGCCATATTGTTTGAGAATTACTTGTGGCGAGGCAATCGTGCAACTAAACTGAGTGCTGATAATTTCAATGCTTTCCGTAGTCCGAATTATCCACGGTTGGCCAGCATAGGTTTGGGCATAGAGTACAACGAAGATGCTTTGTGGCGCACACCTTCTCGCAGGCCGTTGAACGTTAGAACGGCGATGGACAATGGAGTGTCGGTTGTTACGATATTTCCGGGAATGACAGCCGAGAATCTGCGTCATCAGTTAATGATACCGGGTCTGAAAGGTGCTGTATTGCGAACCTATGGAGCCGGAAACGCTCCGACCGGTGCATGGTTTGTTGATAGTTTGAAAGAAGCTATAGACAGGGGAATCACCCTTGTTAATGTAACCCAGTGTATCTCGGGTAGTGTTTCAAATCCACGTTATGATGCGGGTGTTCCATTAATGGAATTGGGTGTTTTGCCAGGCCATGACATAACAGTTGAGGCCGCTTTGACAAAAATGATGTTTTTATTTGGCCTCGGAATTTCAACCGAAGAGGTCCGTTATTATTTATCCCACCCTTTGTGTGGTGAAATGACAATGAAATGAAAGTAGGAATCACTCATGGCGACTTGAATGGCGTCAATTACGAACTCTTGTTAAAGATTTTTGAGGATAACTCCTTGACCGAACTATGCACGCCGGTTATCTATGGTTCGCCTCGTGTTGCAGCTTGGTATAAGAAGACTTTGGACTTGCCGGGTTTTCAATGCAATGTGATAGAATCGGCCGATAATATTCGTCAAAAGGAGATAAACATGATAAATGTTCTGGGAGTTACAGAACCCGAAATAACTCCGGGTTTATCATCGGAAGAGGCTGGCAGATCGGCAAAGATAGCATTACAACGAGCTGTTGCCGATTTACGTGCCGGCAAGATCGATGTTATAGTAACATCACCCATTAACAAAAACAATATACAGTCGGAAGACTTCAGCTATCCGGGTCACACAGAGTTTTTGGAGGCTGAATTTGGCGATGAAGAAAATAAGTCGCTGATGATCATGGTATCCGACCGTTTAAAGGTTGCTCTGGTCACGACGCATTTACCCTTGAAAGAAGTTGCAGGGAATATTAATGAGGATGTGATATTAGAGAAGCTGAGAATTTTCAACCGTTCGTTAGCTCTTGACTTTTCTCTTCCTCACCCCAAGATAGCTGTGTTGTCACTGAATCCCCATTCGGGCGACAATGGACTTTTGGGCGATGAGGAGAAGAATATTATCGAGCCGGCTCTTGAAAAGGCGCGTGAGGAGGGTATATTTGCCTATGGTCCGTATTCGGCCGACGGATTCTTTGGTTCGGCGAATTATTTGAAGTTTGACGGAGTTTTGGCAATGTATCATGATCAGGGTCTGATACCGTTCAAGACCATTGCAATGGAAAAAGGGGTTAATTTCACAGCGGGTTTGCCGATAGTGAGGACCTCACCCGACCATGGAACGGGTTATGACATAGCAGGAAAGAACCAGGCGACAGTCGGGTCATTACGTGAAGCTATTTACTGGGCGATAGATATATATCGAAACCGTAAGAGGAATTTGGAGGCGAAGTCGAATCCATTGAAGAAATATTATAATCCGGTTCCGAAGAACCGAGAATAAACAAAATGAGCGGCCTCACGGTCGCTCAAGTCGTCATTTAACCAATCATTATCACATTTCTTGCAATGGAAAAAGTTTCTTGCTTTTGATATTATAACAACGGTGTTACAAAAATAGTTCAAACAAATATCAAAAAATTTCACAAAAAAATCGATTTAAGATATAATTTACTGATTAGAAACAGTATATAAAAATAAAGAGAGAATGCTTTTTTTAGCATCCCTCTTTTCTTTTGGAGGCAGCAAATTTATTTTGCGTGTCAGATAAGTTGATATGTTAATAATTTAGAGGTGGAAAATCCTGTTGGTGTAGATTTGTTATAAAGGATATAAATGTCTATCTTTGAGGAAATAAACATTCCAATCACGTTTCATTTTAATATAATGACCATGAAAAACTCATTCATTACGCTTCGAAGCGTACTTCTAATTCTCTCACTGTCATTAACTTCGCTATCTGCACAATCTCAAACTAAAATTGGAGATTTGTATTTTACGATGTCGGGCAGTGATGCAAACGTTGTTCCACCATCTTCATCTAATGTTTATTCCGGAGATGCAGATGGTAATATTTTTATTCCGTCAGTTATTAAATATGGCGGGAAAGATTATACTGTTACAAAAATAGAAAATGGAGCTTTCCAAAATTCTACGGCCAAACATATCTATTTGCCATCAACAATTAAAACTATCGGGCAAAGTTTGTTTGCAAACAGTTCTATAGAGGAATTGATTTTAGGAGATAATATAGCAATGGACAATTCCTATTCTTTGGCTCAAGATTGTATAGATTTAAAGTCGGCATATTTGCCATCCTCTATAGAAGAAATAAAATCTAGTACTTTTCAAGGTTGTACATCTCTCGAATCCTTCGCATTTCCTACTGAAATAAATACTATCGGACAGAATGCATTTGATGGTAGCTCACTTAAAAATGGGTTATTTTTAAATGATAGAATCCAAGATATCCAATCACAAGCATTCCTAGGTGTTAAATTGGAAGAATTTTGGTTTCCTGCTCAAATTATTGGAGGAGGTTTTTATTTAAATATCTTAAGTAATAGAAGTTTTTATAATTCATCTATTAAAAAAATTATAACAGGAGTAAAATTTCCATTAGAAACAGAAGGTTCAGGATCTTCTAAAAAGACATATTCATTTTATGGAATAAATATAAAACAAATAATATGCGCATATCAACCTACCAACTCTACTTCTACCGATAATTTATACTTTGGATCAGATAATTTAACGGTTTATGCGCCAAATGATGACATTGCAAAGTATTACAAAAGAACTGATTCTACTATTGAAGAGGTAAAATCCAATAATTACAATAATGCAGATAAAATTATTACTGACGCTATAATATTAGGTGCGATACCTTCTCAATATTTTGGAGAGGGTTCTGTTGATATTAATGATTTTAATAAATATGATCCAAAAACAGATGATGATTTTTATATAACAAGTAAATCAGATTATGAGGAATTAACTTATGAAATTGATGATCCAAGTATTGCAACAATAAATGGGACTATCGTGGTTTTTCATAAGGCTGGGGTCGTGACTATCACGGCTTCGAGCAAGGATGGCAGAGAGATAGCAAATCCGGTTAGGAAACTTTGCATTATGCCTAATACGGTGACTGTAAAGTTGGTGAACGAAAATGGAGGTGATGAAGGGACTTCGCCCAAAGCAAAATTTGAATATAGCTGCGGATGGGCCGATTCAAATAATAAAGGATGGTCTACGGATTATATTGAAAGTTTATTAACGGTTTCACCCGGAATTAAAAACATTCAGATTGGTTCTGGAGAGGACGAAATCGGGAGTGTGCCTTATGGTGCCCAAAGTGACTGCTTTGTGTTCATCTATGACTCATCTACCACTAAATTTGAAGAGATTAATCCTGGAGTTATTCCCGGTACAGGCGGCGGAACTGTGGAACCTGCCAAAACTAATGTGACAGTTACAATCGAAAACGCAACAATTCAATATAAGGATGAAATCCCCTCTCCCACTTATACATTGCCCGCAGACTTTACTGAAGGGAGTGAGGAAATAAAAGCTGCTCTTGAAGGAAAATTGGAATGGAATGTTACTGGAACAGCCAGCCCTGGAACCTATCATTTTAAAGCAGTTGAAGAAACAATTACGTCAGATAATTATAACATCACAGTTAATGGCATTAATGCTAAACTTACAATTGAAAAGCTGCTGGTTACTGTAACAGTCGTGTCGAAGATCATTAATGATACCGATGAAGTGCCAACTCCAGAGGTGACCTATTCTGTTGAACTGTCGGAACCGGAGCAAACAGAAATCACAACCGGGTATGGTGAAAAACTTCAATGGGAAGTACCTTTAAATGGTGTTAAGCTGACAGCTGGAACATATAAAATTGCAGAAATCGAACCATTTGAGACAACACACTTCGGGATCAAGACTGATATATCGAATGCCACGCTTACCGTCACTAAAACGACTGAAAGGATAACTATTCCGGAAAATTTGCCCGATGTTCTGCAAGGATTAAAGTATGGAAGGGAATCAATTGAACTAAATCTGAAATCAAATGATGGTATTGCTGATGATGTTCCGGTTGAATACTATATTGACCAGGCTAATCCCGAGGGTTGCATCTCAATCAATGAAGATGGTACGTTGCTGTCAATTTCCCGTGCGGGAAAAGCCCTCTTACAAGTGCGCTCAAATTCCGATGACTATGAGATTGAAGATGAAGGACGAACCATAACCGTGGACAAATATGACGTTGAGGTCGTGGTGAACGGAGTCGAGATCACAGACGATGTCCAACAGGTTCCTGATGTTACTTTCAGTTATAATGATCTTCCGTTTGAGACAGATAAAGAGGCAATAGAAACTGCTCTGAAAAATATTCTAAAATGGAATTATGAAAAAGGAGAAAACAGAGTGATTAAAGACGGCGAATATGGATTGGCAGAATACACCAAACCAGTTATGGACAATTACAATATCACAATCAATGCAGATAATGCAAAATTGAAAGTTAATAGAGCAATAGATCGCTTGATTTTGAAACTTGAAAGTGAGAGGAAGTCTTTCAATGTGTCATTCTCCGTTAACGCGGTGACAAAATTTAAATATAATGAAGAAAAGGTTCCAGATATTGGAAAAAAAATAAATATAGTTGGTTACGACACTAATGCTTCATTCTATGTTGATTATCCTGAAAATATAAACCAAATTGTAATAGAGGATGATTACACTAATAGTGTTGAATTATATGGAAATTTGACGAATCTGGAAGTTCTTGACGTCACAAAGGCTAAGAATTTGAAAGTAGAGAATATTAAATTGCCAGAGATTCTTTCCTCTGAAATTATCCAAACCAGTGATGAAACTGGAAGTAAAGTGAAAAAGGATGATGAAAATGGAGATGACAATGAAGGGAAAGAAGTCGATAATAATAAAGAGGGAGAAAACGATGATGACGAAAATACCGGCTTGTAATAACGGCGACGATGACGACGATACAGGTAACGGCAAGGATGATGACGATGACACCGGTGATGGTAACGATGACGATGACAACACCAGCGGCAACGATGATGACGACGAGAATAACACTGGTGGGGACAATAAGGATGACGATTCCGGTGGCGGCAACGATGATAACGATGATAATACCGGTGAAGACAACAATGATGACGATGATAATACCGGCGGTGTCAATGGAGACGATGACAATAACGTCGGTAATTCAGAAGATGAAAATAAAGACGATGATCAAACAGATGTAGAGGTTATATATCATAATATTATTTTAGATTTTGATGATACAAAGGGAGAATTAAGTTATTTAGTGACACGTTCCTCATATCAGGGAGAAAATAATACTGTTAAGGATGGTGCTGAGGTGTATTTTATGGTTACACCATATGAAGGATATAAAATTGGGAAGGGCGAGTTAAACGGCAGAGAAGTAAACATTTCTTCAGGGGCATACCATGTAGGGAATGTTTCTGAAGATTTAACATTTAAAGTTATATTTGTCGATGAAAATTCAGACGATAATAATACTGTAGGTAAAAAGGATGATGATGACAACTCTGGAGATGATGCTAGTGACGATGAAAATAGTGGCGGTAATAAAGATGATAATAACAACACAGGAGGTGACACTGATGACGACGATAATGCCAATGGTGATGAAAACGAATCATATGGAGATACAAGTAGTATTGAATCAGTTCAAGATGGCCATTTGAGAATTCTGATCAGAGACCATAGAATATATATAGAAGGAATAGATGAAAACATTATCGTAGAGGTTATAAATATCAAGGGAGGAAGGATATATACTGGGAAAAGTAGAGAGGTTACTATACCGGGAGGTGGTTACTACGTGGTGGTGGCCGGGAGAGAAACGAGAAAAATATTAATCAGATAAAGATGAAGAGGATATTAATGGTAATGGCTGTGTTGGCGTGGATGTCGACACAATTGGTTTCGGCGAAAGATTCGCGCGGGACGAGTTTCAACAATGACTGGCAGTTTGCGTTGCAGCCTATTGGAGAGCGCAACGACACCCCTCCCGGTGGTGAGTGGCGGACATTGAATCTGCCTCATGACTGGGCAATCGAGGGTGATTTTTCGCCAGAGAATCCTTCGGGGACGGGCGGTGGCGCTTTACCCGGGGGGACAGGCTGGTACAGGAAAGAGTTTGAGCTGCCGAAGAGTGACACAGGGAAGCAGGTTTACATAGATTTCGACGGGGCTTACATGAACACGACGGTGTGGGTGAACGGTCACGAGCTGGGCACACGGCCGTACGGTTACTCGTCGTTTTCATACGACATGACGCCATGGCTGAATTTCGGCGGACGGAACGAGATTTTGGTGAGGGTTGACAATTCGGACCAGCCGAATTCGCGTTGGTACTCGGGTTGCGGCATCTACCGCAATGTTTGGCTGCGGAAGGTTGAGAAGGTACACATAGAGGATGTGTTCAACTACTGGAAGGAGGGTGAGGTTACAATCCAGACGAAGGTGGTTATTGGCGAGAAGGGCGTGGACCCTCAGGTGAGGTCGCGGATCGAGAATGAGCAGGGGGTTGTTGTGGCGAGTTCCTCGCCTGCCCCGGTGAATCTGGAGGACTCGACAATCACGCAGAAGCTGGCGATGAGGAGGTACACACCGTGGACTCTGGAGAATCCGTATATGTATACCGTGGTAACGGAAACGCTGGTTGACGGTAAGGTTACTGACACGTTGAAGACCCCACTGGGAATAAGGACCTTCACCTTCGACCCCGAGAGAGGTTTTTCGCTGAACGGAAAAGAGATGAAGATAAACGGTGTTTGTCTACACCACGACGCCGGCGCGCTGGGTGCGGTGGTTAACCGCAGGGCGATCGAGCGTCAGCTGGAGATATTGAAAGGGATGGGTGTCAACGCCATCAGGTCGAGTCATAATCCGCCGGCTCCCGAGCTGCTGGAGCTTACCGATTCGATGGGTTTCATAGTGATGGACGAAGCGTTTGACATGTGGCGGAGGCGGAAGACTCCGCGGGACTATGCGCGGTTCTTTGACGAATGGCATGAGCGTGACCTGACAGACCTGGTTGTGAGAGACCGGAATCATCCGTCGGTGATGATGTGGAGTATCGGTAACGAAGTGCTGGAACAGTGGAGCGACGCATCGGCCGACACTTTGTCGCTGGAGGAGGCGAACATGATTCTGAACTTCGGTCAGAGCGCCGAGATGCTGGCGAAAGAGGGAGAAGAGATGAGTGTGAACTCCCTGTTAACGAAGAAATTGGCCGACCTGGTGAGGTCGCTGGATCCGACACGACCCGTGACGGCAGGCAACAACGAGCCGAGCCCGGGGAACCACCTGTTCAGGTCGGGTGCGCTGGACATAATCGGCTACAACTATCATGACGAATGGTTCAAGGATGTTCCGACGAACTTCCCGGATATGCCGTTCATAATCACCGAGAGTGTATCGGCGTTACAGACGAGAGGTTACTATGATATTCCGGCCGATTCGATCGTGCTGGCCCCCGAGAGGTGGGACCGTCCCTACTACGACCCGTCGTTCTCGGCCTCGGCGTACGACAACATGAGAGCTCCCTGGGGTAACCATCACGAGGGGACTTTGAGGCATGTTGTAGACAACGATTTCATATCGGGCCAGTTCATCTGGACCGGGTGGGACTATATCGGTGAACCGACCCCTTACGGCTGGCCTGCCCGCAGCAGTTATTTCGGTATCGTAGACCTTGCGGGATTCCCGAAGGACGTGTATTACATGTACAAAAGCGAATGGATGCCCGAGGACACTGTTCTTCACGTGTTCCCGCACTGGAACCATGAGATTGGCGACACAGTGGACATCTGGGCCTATTACAACAATGCCGACGAGGTAGAGCTGTTCCTGAACGGCGAATCGTTGGGCAGCCGGAGCAAAGCTGACACAGACGGCAAATTCCATGTGGCATGGCGAGTGGGTTATGAGCCCGGCGAGCTGGTGGCCATAAGCCGGAAGATCAATCCTGACGGCACGAAAAGCGAGGTGACACGGAAGAGGACCGTGACGACGGGTGAGGCGACCGGAATCAGGCTGACTCCGGACCGGAGACTGTTGAAGGCAGACGGAACCGACCTGAGCTACATCACCGTGGAGGTTACAGACGAGAACGGCAACGTTGTTCCTACGGCCGACAACCAGATAGAGTTCACTGTTAACGGCGCAGGCTTCATAGCGGGGGTAGACAACGGTTCGCCCATCTCGTTAGAGCGGTTCAAGGACACAAAGCGGAAGCTGTTCAACGGCAAGGCGTTGTTGATAGTTCAGAACAACGGTGAGCCGGGAGCGATCCACATAACAGCCACCGGAGAGGGTTTAGACAGCACAGCGATAACAATAGACAGCAAATAGTTAAAGGAGGGCAAAGAAAATGAACAACACGAGACAAGTCACGGCAGCGTTTTTCGTATCGTTAGGTTTAGTAATCCTGGGTTTGTGGATTTACTTAGGATTCGAGTCGATAGCGAACAAAGACCGTCAGGTAGTAGTGAGGGGCTTAGCCGAGAGAGAGGTCGAGGCCAACAAAGTGACATGGCCGTTGGTTGTAAAGACCTTAGGGAACGACTTACAGAACGTTTACTGGCAGGTTACATCGAACAACGGTACGGTGTTGCAGTTCCTGAAGGATAACGGGATTGAAGAGAGTGAGATTACGGTTGGAGCTCCGAGTGTTAACGACAAATATGCCCAGTCGTGGAGCTCAGACAATCCCTACAGATACACCGTTACACAGGTTATCACAGTGACTTCACAGCAGGTAGATAAAGTTAACGCATTGATGAAGCGGCAGGACGAGCTGATGAAACTGGGAGTAGCGTTGAGCGGGTCATCGTATGAGTACCAGCCGACGTGGGAATACACCGGATTGAACGATGTGAAGCCTGAAATGATCGCTGAGGCGACGAGAGCGGCGCGTGAGGCGGCTCAGAAATTCGCCGAGGACTCACAGAGTGAGATAGGGGGTATCAAGAGTGCCAGTCAGGGTCAGTTTTCGATTACGGACCGTGATGCGTACACTCCGTGGATCAAGAATGTGAGGGTAGTGACTACAATCACTTATGAATTGAAATGAATTTGAGCTTCGCTCAAATTCATTTCAATCATCATGGAAGCGGAGCTTCCAGGCTTCTTCAACACGGAGCGTTGAGGCATCTTTTCGGCATAGCCGAAAGGCTTCGAGTTATCAGACGTCAGGATTTAAGGAAGCGGAGGTATTTGTAGGGGAGGATGACGGCAGGGACGAGTAGGACCAGTATTACGAGATGTAGTGCGATGCCGTGTAGGTTCTTGATGTCGCCGAGGAGGAACACCGAGAGGAAGAGTAGTGCGACCTGAATGAAAGTCCAAACGCCGATAGAGCGAGTGGGCTGATATTTAAGGTATTGCAGAGCTGCGAGAACCATAACGACAAGTAGAACGACCGAGGCTCCGACCACGAGTAGTGGTGAGACATCGAGGAAATCGGACGTGAGTTCGAAGAGAACGATAACTCCGGCATAGGCCGAGAGGATCGTCGGTGACGGATGTGCCAGATTTTCGTGGTAGACCCGCAGGAGTACCTTCATGATGAATATAAACTGTGCGACCGTAGTCATGACATCGCCGATGCGGACAAGTGTGCGTGAATCGGTTGACCCAGAAGTGATTACGTCGGAAATAGAATTATAATAAGGGAGATAGGATATTATGGATCCCGCTATAGAGATTACGACGAGAGTCCATAGCCAAACGAGAGATTTAGAGGGAGCTTTCATTGGATGTTTGTGCTAGGATTGTGCAGAGCGTTATAAAGGATTTTCGCCTTAGCTTTTCCGATGGTTTCTTCGAGTTGCCGGACAGATGCTTCCTTGACACGTTTAACCGAGCGGAAGCGGTTGAGGAGCAGATTGACGGTGACCTCTCCTATTCCGTGGATTTGGTCGAGTTCGCTAGCGAGCTGCGACTTGCTACGCCGGTTGCGATGGTGGGTAATGCCGAACCGGTGGGCTTCATCGCGTAGGTGTTGAATCACTCGAAGAGATTCGGAATTCTTATCGATATAGAGCGGTGCAGAATCGCCGGGGAAATAGATTTCCTCGAGTCGTTTGGCTATACCTACCACTGCGATGGTTCCTCTCAGTCCGATTTCCTCGAGAGCCTCCACAGCGGCGCTCAGCTGTCCTTTACCACCGTCGACGACGATCAATTGCGGAAGGTCCTCACCTTCCTCCATGAGTCGTGAATAGCGACGGGTGAGCACTTCTTTCATTGAAGCGAAATCGTCGGGTCCGACTACAGTCTTGATATTAAAATGGCGGTAATCCTTCTTCGAGGGCTTAGCATTTCGGAAGACGACACAAGATGCGACCGGGTTAGTTCCCTGAATGTTAGAATTGTCGAAACATTCGATGTGTCGTGGGAGTTCATTCAGTCGGAAATCCTTTTTAAGGCGTTCGAGCAGTCGATCGGTTTTAAACTCAGGGTTAGTCCATTCGATTCGTTTGAGGTAATCGATTTTGTATTGAGTAGCGTTTTTAGCCGATACCTCGAGTACCTTAGCCTTATCGCCGCGTTCAGGAATTGTGAAAGTGACATCGGGGAGTTCGATGTCGGGCAGGAACGGCACGACCACTTCCCGGAACTGAACATCGAGACGTTCCTGAATCTCCATCATGGCATAGGCCAGGATTTGTGAAGGCGCCTCATCGAGACGTCGGCGATACTGAAGAGTGAGGCTTTTAACAACGGCACCCCGATGGAGATGCATATAATTGACGAAAACATCCTTACCGTCGTCGTCGACCCCAAACACGTCGAGATTTTCAATTACCTGAGAGATGATAACACTTCTCGCGCGGTAGCGTTCAACGGCGAGATATTGAATTTTGAGTTGTTCAGCTTCCTCGAAACGGAGTTCTTCGGAGAGTCGGGCCATTTCACGTCGGAGGTAGTTCATCAGTTCGGCTGTCTCACCCCGAAGGATGAGTTTGACCTTATCGATGAACGCTTCATATTCTTGTGGTGAGACGAGACCTTTGCAGCATCCGAGACATCGGTGGATGTGATATTGCAGGCAAAGTCGTCCGCGGTCCCGGTTGAGATAATCCTGAGTGATTGGTATTCGGCAGGTGCGCAGCGGGTAGAGTTCGCGAATCACGGCGAGAACGGAACGCACGCCTTGACCGTCGGTATAGGGTCCGTAGTATTTCGAGCCATCCCTGACGCGGGTTCGAGTCATGAAAACCCGAGGATATAGTTCCTTAGTGACGCAGATCCAGGGATAGGACTTGTCGTCCTTGAGGAGTACATTGTATCTTGGCTGGTGTTCCTTAATCATGGAATTTTCCAGATTAAGTGCGTCTTGTTCGGTAGGCACGACGATATAGGACATATCGTGGATAGCTCGAACAAGGAGGTTTGTGCGGACGCTATCGTGGATGCGGGAGAAATAGGAAGAAACGCGTCGTTTAAGGTTTTTAGCTTTGCCGACGTAAATGACGTTACCGTCGGCGTCGTAGTAGGTGTAGACGCCGGGAGTAGTTGGAAGGACTTTAATTTTGTCCTTCAGTTGTTGTGGTTTGTTTTCGAGTAATTTCAGGTTGATGAAACTTTATGAAGGGGGGATAGCTAATTTAGCTAATTTAGCTAATTTAGCTTGGGTAGTTATAGTAGCTTGGTTGTCAGTAGGAGATCAGAGACGTTACTTCGACATCGGGTGGCAGCAGTGCTTTTCCTCCGAGGTCGGAGAGTTCGATGATGCAGTTTATATAGATTTTCTTAGGGTTAAGAGACTTGATGAGTCGGTAGGCAGCGAGCATGGTGCCACCGGTAGCGAGTACGTCGTCGTGAATCACGACGATATCGTCGGGTGTTATTGCATCGCGATGGATTTCGATGGTATCGGTGCCATACTCCTTCTGATAGGATTCGCGGATAGTATCGGCCGGCAGTTTACCCGGTTTACGCACCGGCACGAACCCTGCACCGAGTTCAAAAGCCAGAATAGATCCACCGACGAATCCGCGGGATTCGATTCCTGCCACTTTGGTTACGCCTTTATCGCGGTAGATTTGTGAGAGGTCCCATCCGATGATGTGAAGTGCGCGAGGGTCTTTAAATGCGGTGGTGAGATCTTTAAACACGACACCTTTTTGCGGGAAGTCGACCACGTCGCGGATGTGTCTTTTAACGTATTCCATAGAGTTAGGATTTTGTTGTATCATAGATAAACGGTTTTATTAACGAATTTATTGCGATTTGTTCCACGTGAAACATTATCTTCCGAGGAGCAATAATAATATATTAATATCGGCGGGTGACACTCCGGGTATTCGTGAAGCCGCGCCTATAGTAGCGGGTTTGATGCGTTGCAATTTTTGTCGTGCTTCGGTAGAGAGAGAGGTGAGTGAAGCATAGTCGAAATCGGGAGAAAGGGAAACATATTCGAGTCGTTTCAGTTTCTCGGCGTTATCTTTTTCCCGGGAGATATATCCGGAGTATTTGACGATGATTTCGGTAGCTTCTATAATTTCTCTTCTTCGATCATTTTCGAGATTTTCGAGTTGAACTTGCAGCTGAGGAATAGAAGAAGCGAGGTTAGTAATAGAGAGATTAGGACGGAGGAGGAGGTCGTAGAGTTTTTGTGATTGAGAGAGGGGCGACGACTCAAGAGATTGTAGCAGCGGGTTAACATCGACAGGGTTAACCGAATAATTTTTCATGAAATCGATAAGGTTATCGATTTGCAGTTTTTTAGAATTCAGTAGATCGGCACGTGTTGTAGAGGCCAGATTTATTTGCATTCCGAGCGGAGTGAGTCGCATGTCGGCATCGTCTTGTCGGAGGAGAATGCGGTGTTCGGCCCGTGATGTGAACATACGGTAGGGTTCGTCGACTCCTTTAATAACGAGGTCATCGATGAGGACTCCGATATAGGCCTGATCACGTTGGAGGACGAACGGTTGTAGCTGCTGAGTTTTTCGTGCTGCGTTGATGCCGGCGATGAGACCTTGTCCGGCGGCTTCCTCGTAGCCGGTGGTTCCGTTTACTTGTCCGGCGAAATAGAGATTAGGTATTACCTTTGACTCCAGCGAATGGTGGAGTTGCGTGGGGTCGAAGAAATCGTATTCGATAGCATAGCCGGGCCGGTAGATTTGGACATTAGCCAGCGCGGGAATTGTTTGCAGAGCTTTGATTTGGACGTCGAGAGGGAGTGACGAAGAGAATCCGTTAAGATAGAATTCGTTGGTAGTTTCTCCTTCGGGTTCGAGGTGAAGCTGATGGGATTCCTTATCGGCGAACGTGACGATTTTAGTTTCGATGCTCGGGCAGTAGCGTGGTCCGATGCTTTGAATCTGTCCGTTATAGAGAGGCGAGAGAGGGAGTCCGTCTCGAAGCACCCTGTGGGTTTCGGTGTTAGTGTTAACAGTGAAACAGGGTCGTTGTTTGAGAGATGAGACTTCCCAGGGGATGAAGGAGAACTTGGATGGGTTTTCGTCGCCCGGCTGAGGTGAAGTGAGGTTAAAGTCGACAGATCGTGCATCGATTCGGACCGGTGTGCCGGTTTTCATTCTCATGGACCGGACTCCGAGCTCGGTCAACTGCGGCGTTAGTTTAGTTGCTGCAGGTTCGGCGACGCGTCCGCCCTTCCAGGTGGTTTTTCCGACGTGCATCAATCCGTTGAGGAATGTTCCGGCGGTGAGCACGACGGTTTTGGCATTGAATTGAGCCCCGAGATTTGTGACGACTCCAGCGGCGGCTCCGTTTTTATCGATAACTATAGAATTTGCTTCATCCTGCCAAATGGAGAGATTGGGCGTGTTTTCGAGAATTTTTCTCCATTGTGAAGAGAATACAGCGCGGTCGCATTGTGAACGTGGTGACCAGACGGCTGGTCCTTTAGACCGGTTAAGCATTCGGAACTGAATGGATGACCGGTCGGTGACGATAGCCGTCATGCCGCCGAGCGCATCGATTTCGCGAACGATTTGTCCTTTTGCGATGCCACCGATAGCCGGGTTACAGCTCATCTGCGCGATTTTATTCATATCGAGAGTGATGAGCAAAGTGGCTGCGCCGAGAGTAGCGGCTGCGTGAGCGGCCTCACATCCTGCGTGACCAGCTCCGATTACGATGACATCGAAATTAAAATTCATTGATTCGTGTTCTGGAAGAGTAGTAGGGCGTTGTTTTCCTCTGTTTCCATTTCGGCGCGTTCCTGAGGAGTTTTATCCTTGAATCCGCAGAGGTGGAGAACTCCATGGACAATCACCCGGTGCAGTTCAGTAAGGAAATTCTGTTGCAATTTATGGGCATTGGATTCGACTGTATCGAGGGAGATGTAGATATCAGCTTTGAGGGTTCCACGAGTGGATCGGTCGAAAGTGATGATATCGGTGAAATAGTCATGTTTGAGGTATTGGTTGTTTACATCGACGATGGTTTTGTCGTCGCAGAAGATGTAGTTTATATCACCGATTATTTTGCCGTGGTTTTTGGCGACGTTCAGAAGCCATTGTTCGATTTTCCTGTAATCGATTTGTGGAAGGACGACATTCCCTTCGGTCATCCACTGGAAGTTTTGCATAGTGTAGTAATTAATGAGACGAAAGTCAAAGTTACGAAAAAAGTTTTACAGTTGGTGGTTTACAATTGATGGTGGTATAGCTAAAATAGCTATAGTAGCTTGGGGTAGCTGTTATAGCCGGGAGTGGAGAATTTAAGGTTTTTTAACGTGGAGAAGCGGATATTGGATTGGGGTATCGGGGGTGGATGCTATTGAGAGAGTATAATTGGGCCGAATGAAGGTTGTTAAGAAAGGTGGAACATCGGGAAGATGTTCTTCGAGGATGATTTTCAGCTTGTTAGGATTTGGGATTGCGGTTCCGTGGAATTTGAGGAGCGCTTCTTTCTTTGTCCAGACTGAGGCGAATTCAGTTTCAGGTTGCTTAGAAGACAAGATGAGATCAATTTCTTCGGAGGAACAGACGAACTCGAGGAGTTCCCGGTCGAGCGGTTTGACGGTTTCGACGTCGACCCCGACGGGCGAGTTATCGACCGCGACCGCGACCGCAGAGCTGCAATGGGATATATTGAAATGGATGTGGGGATAATCTTTGAAGAAAGGTTTGCCTGAAGGGAGAAAGTCGAAGGGAGGCAATTGTGGGATGTTGAAATGTTTTTTCAGGACAGAAGCGAGGAGGTTAAAGGCGAGAGCCGAGCAGAGCCGGTCGCGGAAATGAAGGAATTGAAGTGCCTTACGGAGTCGTTGAGGGGGAAGAATGTTCAGTTCCCGAATGAGGTCGTTTTCGGTGAATTGGTCGAGGTTCTCTATAACTTCCAGGAACATTAGGTTTGGATGGTGTTTAGTTAAGAGCTTCGGCGAGGATTTGGCAGAACTGTTCGAGTCCGCGCTGATCTTCAATGGAGAAATCGTCGAATTCGGTGCTGTCGATATCGAGTACTCCGAAGACGGAGTTGTTTTTGAAGAGGGGTAGGACGATTTCAGAGTTTGAAAGAGAGGAGCAGGCGATGTGTCCGGGGAATTGGTGGACATCGGGGACACGGAGTGTTTGTTGGAGTTTCCATGCTGTGCCACAAACACCTTTTCCGAATGGAATGGTGAAACAGGCTACCGGTCCCTGGAAGGGGCCAAGTTCGAGTTGGCGGTCGTTGACGATGTAGAATCCTATCCAGAACCAGTTGGTTTGTTCTTTGAGTAGTGCGGCGGCGTTAGCGAGGATGGAGACATTGTTGCCGACACCTTTAATGAGTGCTGAGAGTTGTTGGTTCAATAGATTGTAGTCGATCATGGGGGAAAAGGTTATAGTTTATAGTTGGTGGGGTAGCTTGGGTAGCTGGAGTAGCTAATTTAGCTATAGTAGCTTGGGTAGCTTGAGCAGTTAATTCAGCTTGGGTGGTTTTGTGGAACTCATAAGGAGTTTGTGGAGGATACCCATGGTCATGCGGAGGTTTATTTCGACACAAGGGTTAAGATGGAGAGTGTTATCCATTCGGTAGATCATCATGTCGACACCAAGGTAGCCCTGGTAGAGCGGTGAGATTCGGCGTGTGATGAAATCGGAAACTATTTGCCGAGCGTCGAGCAGGGTTTGGAGCGGGACCTTGGTTGCGAGGAGTTGTTGAATTTGCTGGTCGGACAGCGGTATGTTATGTGTGTAGGCACGTCGATTCGTAGCGAAGAGCGAATAACCGATGAACTCGACCTGTTGATCAGGTCCGGAGTGGAAGAGCATGGCGAAGTCGGTGTCGACGTCGAATGCTTTTTCAATCAAAACCGATCCCTGGTGGTTAATAGCGCCTTTGCATCGGTTTATGAAAGATTGAAGGAATTGCGGTGACCCGGCGAAGAGTCCGCGTCCGGTAGATGACCAGGGGTATTTACCGATTACTGTGCTCCATTTCTCCAGTGCCTCGAGACATTCGTCAACGGTGGTTGCTTCGACGGGGACGAAAGGAGAGCGGAGTTGGTGATGGAGTTCAATAGAGAGTCGGCGGTGGCTAAATCGCCGGATATTATCGAGTGTGGTTTTGTGGGGAAGATGTTTTGGTGGGACTCCTGCACGGAGGAGTTCATTCACGATAGCTGCCGACCAGCCCCAGACGATTATTTTGTCGAAACTTTCTCCGTTCCAGACTTTTGCATTTGTAGGTGGAAGGAGTTGCATTTGTTGTTGAGGAATATGGGAGAAGACGAAATCGTTTTTGGAAAGGGTTTTCAGGAGAAGAGTTTCTCCGGCGATCATTTGTTGCAGCGCAGCAGGAGGAGGTGTGAAATGTTCGGTGTTTTTTCCGAGAGCTATATCATTCCAGGGGTTATATACCCAGAGTTTCTTCAATTGGGAGAGGTTAGCGGTAGTTAGTTAAAGGAATGCGAGCACGAGGACCTGAGCAGCGACAACGCGGAGGAACATAGTGAGTGGATAAACGGTTGAGTAGGCGACAGCCGGCGCATCGTTAGCAGTAGATGAAGTGGCATAGGCGAGAGCCGGGGGATCGGTGTATCCGCCGCTCATGAGTCCCATAATAGACAGGAGGTTGATTTTGTAGACGGCTCGTGCGATTATTCCGGTTATAACGAGCGGGACGATGGTGATGATGAATCCCCAGATTACCCACCACATTCCAGTAGGGTTAAAGACGGTTTCGGCGAATCCTTGTCCGGCGGCAATTCCGACCGAAGCGAGGAAAAGGCAAATACCGAGTTCCCTCAGCATCATAGACGCAGACGTGGCGGTGTAGGTGATGAGTTTAAGTTTATATCCGAATCGGCTGAGGAGGATAGCAACGACGAGTGGTCCGCCGGCGAGTCCGAGTTTCATGCCGTATCCGATGTTAATAGATCCGAGAACTATACCGAGTAGTATACCGACGAATATAGTAATGAGGTTAGGATGGTCGAGGCGTTTTTGTGAGTTACCCATTTTCGAAGCGAGTCGTTCGATATCGTCGAGAGATCCGACGACGGTGAGTCGGTCGCCCATTTGCAGTCGGAGGTTAGCAGAAGCGAGAAGGTCGACTCCTGCACGAGTCACTCTCGTGGCGTTGAGGTGGTAACCGTTGTGTAGACGGAGCGATCCGAGCGTGACTCCATTGAAGTGGCTTTTAGTGACGATAATTCTTCGGCTGACGACATTAGCCGGAGTGACGTTTTTCCAGTCCATATCGATCTGTTTTCCTACTATAGCGAGGAATCGGTGGAGGTCTTGCTGAGAGAGAACGATAAGTAGTCGGTCACCGAGTTGTATTTTAGTGGACGAGACCGGCACGACGAGCTCACCGGTGGTAGTCATCAGTCGTGAAATAACGAAATTACACTGAATTATATCGTGAAGTTGTGCCAGTGTTTTACCGTTGACGAGTTGGTTAGTAACCTCCAAGGAAATAACGAAAGGTTTAAGCAGGGAATTTTCCTTTTCGGCTTCAATATCGGCTACTTCTTTTTCGGGTTTAATTTTGAATATAGCTTTAATGATGAACATTCCGACGATGATACCGATGACACCGAGTGGATAGGCAGCCGCGTAGCCCATAGCCATTGTGTTGGCCGCTTCGGCCGAGTTGACGGCCTGTTGAGCTGCGGCAAGTCCGGGAGTATTAGTGACGGCACCCGACATAATACCGACGAGGGCTGCCATGGTGGTCTGATTCCGGTCGATATAGTAAATGGTGAGAACGATGGCGACATTAAGCACGATTGTCAGCACTGCGAGCAGATTGAGTCGCACACCTCCCTGTTTGAAAGATGAGAAGAAACCGGGACCAACCTGTAGTCCGATAGCGAAGATAAAGAGAATGAGTCCGAATTCCCTGACGAACTGGAGTACTTCGGGTTGCACAGTATATCCGAAGTGTCCCATCAGGATTCCGACGAATAGTACAAAAGTGACTCCGAGCGAGACTCCTGCGACTTTCAGTTTTCCGAGCCAGATACCGACAGCGATAACGAAAGAATAAAGAGCGATAGTGCTGGCGAGGTTAACGTTGCCGGGTGAGAACAAAGAATTAATTATATCCATTGGAAAATAAAATTTGTGCAAAATTACAATTTATAGTTTATAGTTTACAGTTTATAGTTATAGTTTACAGTTTACCGGGTTGATGAAGCACGATAAAGCGAGAGGGGGTAGCTAATTTAGCTAGAGTAGCTTGGGTAGTTTGGGGGGTTGGGAAACTCCACAGGAGTTTCAAGGTGGGAGTGTATCATGTAGTTAAGGAACTTTTGATTATCTTTGCAGAATATAAAAAAATTCGGTTGAAGATGAAGAGATATAATTTATATAATGACATAATCGGCTGGTTTTGTTTTGCAGTAGCTGCGGTTACTTATTTGTTGACGATCGAGCCGACTGCAAGTTTCTGGGACTGTCCGGAGTTTATATCGCAAGCGTTCAAGTTGGAGGTGGGTCATCCTCCAGGCAACCCGATATTCATGTTGGCGGGTCGATTCTTCGTAAACTTTGCCGGCGGTGACGTGACGAAGGTAGCGATGGCCGTGAATTCGATGTCGGCCTTGTTGAGTGCCGGCACAATCTTGCTTTTATTCTGGACGATCACACATTTCACTCGTAGGCTCATAGTTTCAGACGGAGCAGAGAGTGTCAGTGTGAGTCAGATGATAGCGATATTCGGTTCGGGGTTATGCGGCGCATTGATGTACACCTGGAGCGATACTTTCTGGTTCTCGGCCGTAGAGGGTGAGGTTTATGCTTTCTCGTCGTTCTGCACGGCGTTGGTTGTTTGGCTGATATTGAAATGGGAGAACCGGGCCGACGAGGCGGGTTCGGACCGTTACCTTGTATTGATAGCCTACGTCATAGGGATTTCGATAGCGGTTCATTTGCTGAACCTATTGTGTATACCGGCGATAGCTTTGGTAGTGTATTACAGGAAATTCAGGGACACGAATGCCAAGGGTTCATTGATAACGTTGGGTTTATCGGCGGTAATCGTAGCTTTGATCCTATATGGATTGGTTCCGGGTTTCATAGAGATAGCTCAATACTTCGAATTGTTTTTCGTGAACGTTTTGGGCGCGAGTTACAATGTGGGTGTTTTGGTGTACGCAATTCTTCTAGTTGCGTCGTTGATTTGGTCGGTGTCGTGTCTCTACAAGTGCAGTGACGTGAGGGCCATAAGATTTTCCTTTTTCATCAGTGTTTTATTATCGGGAATTCCTTTCATCGGTGATTCTTTGTGGATAGCTTTCATCCTTTTGTGTTGTTTGGGTTTTTACCTGTGGGGTTCGAAGAGGCTGCCAGTGAGGATCCTGACATTGTGTTCCTTGTCGATCCTGGTGATGTTTGTGGGCTATTCGTCATACGCATTATTGCTGATCAGATCGGAGGCAAATCCTCCGATGAACCAGAATGCTCCCGACAATGTGTTTTCACTGGGTAGTTATCTGAACCGCGAGCAATATGGTGAGAATCCGTTGCTCTACGGTCAGTCGTTCAAGTCATCGATAGTTTACAAGATAGACCCGAGTTCTCCGGGTTTAGCTTCGGCCTACACGACCGAGGGGAAGACATTATACAGCAAAGTCGTAAAAGAGCATCCCGACGACCCGGACAGGTATATAGAGACGGGTAAGAAATTAAAATACAACTGGGCTCCGAACATGTTGTTTCCCAGGATGTACAGTTCATCGTCGGGTCATCCTCAGGCGTATCTTGACTGGATTGGGGCGGAAGAGAGCGATTTGCCGTATGTGGAGGTAGAGAATTATTTGAATCCGGACGGGAGTCCGGTTACGGATTCATCGGGCAGACCTTACACATCATATGCCCAGATGCCGACTCAGGCTCAGAACCTGCGATATTTCGTGAACTACCAGCTGATGTATATGTACTGGAGGTATTTCATGTGGAATTTTGCGGGACGGCAGAACGACATCCAGGGTCAGGGAGAAGCCAACCGTGGAAACTGGATATCGGGGATTCCGTTCATAGACAATCCTCGTTTGGGAGACCAGTCGTTGTTGCCGGCTGATATAGGGAGAGACAACAAGGGCCACAATGTGTTCTATATGCTTCCGTTGCTGTTGGGATTGCTTGGTTTGATTTGGCAGGCGTTTATCAGCAAACGGGGAATCGAGCAGTTTTGGGTAGTATTCTTCCTGTTCTTCATGACCGGGGTCGCGATAGTGTTGTATTTGAATCAGCCTCCTTTGCAGCCGAGAGAGCGAGACTACGCTTTTGCCGGTTCATTCTATGCCTATGCGATATGGGTTGGAATGGGTGTAGCAGCCATCTGGTATATGTTAAACAAATGGCTGGTGAAACCGGAATCGGGTGAAAAAGAGAAAATGACGTCGACTATAGTGTCGAGTGTGGTTTCGATACTGGTGGCGTTGTTCATTCCATTGCAGGTGGTATCTCAGACGTGGGACGACCATGACCGTTCGGGCAGATACACGACTCGAGACTTTGGAAAGAACTATTTGTCGTCGGTAGACGAGAACGGTATCATTTTCACTAACGGAGACAACGACACGTTCCCATTATGGTATGCTCAGGAAGTAGAGGGTTACCGGACCGACGTGAGGGTAGTGAATCTGTCTTATTTGACGACCGACTGGTATGTTAACCAGTTGAAGAATCCGACTTATGATGCGGCGGCGATAGGGATGCAAGCAAAACCGAGCGACTATGCCTACGACAAGTTGCAATATACCCACTTCGGTGAGAATGCCGACAACGGAGGCAATATGGACGCTTTGTCGGCATTAGAGTCGTTATATAATTCGGCAGGCAAAGGAAACGCCGAACTACCAACCAGGAACGTATATATTCCGGTAGACATAGACGCTTCAGTTGCCGAGGGCGTGATAAATCCCGGGGAAGAGGCAGCGGCCGATCCGTTCATCTTCACCAAATTGCCAGGAAGCGGGCTGTCATTGTCGGGAGCCATATCGCTGGACATTCTGGCGACCTCGGCCAAGAACGGGTGGGATCGTCCGGTGTATGTAGCGATGACAGTTCCGACGTCGTATTATCTTGGGATGGACAACAACCTACGAAACACGGGTATAGCATATCAGTTCACACCGATCAGAAGCCAGAACGGAGCCTACGACATAGCAGTCAACACCGACAAGATGTATAGGAACGTGACCGAGAAGTTCGTTTGGGGTGGCCTGGATGAATTAGGCCCGGATGACGAGATATATCTTGACGAGACAGTGAGGCGGATGGTTACAACGCATCGTTCGTCGCTGTTGGATTTGGCGACGGCTTTATACAGCGAAGGCGAGGAGGCGATGTCGCTGGTTGGCAGTGATTCGTTGAAATTTGATCCTGAGGCATATGCAAAAGACCGTTTTGAAAAATCGGCCGAGATTTTAGAGTTGATGATGGAGAAACTGCCGGTTAAACATTCTCCGTTCTCGATTCAGGTTGGTTTGGAGGTTGGAAATCTATATTCCTCCCTTTCGGAAAGTCTAAATCGGCCGGAGCTGAACGAGAAGGGCTTAGAGATTTTGAAGAACGAGATTTTGCGCTATGCTCCATATGAGCGTTATTACAGGGACTTGCGAAAGAGGGGATTGTATAACGGTTTGAGCAGGGCCGATAAATACATACCGATGTATACTGTGAGTCTGATAGAGAATTACTATCATAACGGTGGTGACCTGGACGATCTTGGAGATCGTTTAGACGCTCTCGGGATAGACATTTCGGCGCTTTTGGAAGCATCGAAGACGGGAACCTTGAAAGACTAAAGGGATTAGAAGTTCCCACATAGAAAAGATTCGGCGATGGGTCCAAGGTGGTTTCCATGGGCCCATTTCCTATTTGTGCCGACATGCCGAGTTGAAATCGACATTAGAGACGGTTTTGCCGGGTTGCAAGTCGATAGTTTGTTTTGCTTTTCCCTATGAAGGGTCGGTGGTTTACAAAAGCGGGAGGTTAAGAATAAGCCGTTATGCGATAAGAGAAGACTACCACCGGGTTATAAGGGAAATTTTGAAGCCTATCTCGAAATTGATAGAAGATCAATGGGATTGCCGCACAAGGATTTGTGTAGACTCGGCGCCAGTGGCAGAAAAATACTGGGCAGTTTCGTCGGGGTTAGGTCGAATAGGGAGGAACGGTTTGTTATATGTTGAGGGCTACGGTTCGTTTGTGTTCCTTGGCGAGATTTTGTCGACAGCAAAGCTTGGGGTGTTGGATATACCGTTTTCCGGGACCTACCGGGTTTTGAATTTGGATGAAGAACGAACAGAAGATCCCGGGACCGAAGAGTTATGTGGTGACTGCAGGAGATGCATCACGGCATGTCCGGAGGGTGCCATCATGACAGGTGGAGAGATAGATTGCAACCGTTGCCGTTCGTCGCTTACGATAGAAAGCAGCGAACCGACGCTGGATGAAGGGTTAGTTTTAGGTAACCGTGTTTACGGTTGTGATATTTGCCAAGAGGTTTGCCCACTGAACGAAAACAGATTAAAGAGAGAATTGGAGGAAAATTTCTTTCCCGAGCGAAGTGGACTTCTTGAATTAAGGAAGGAGGATGTTCTTGGGATGATTGAGGAGGAATTCGACCGGTTATTCCGTGGGACTCCCGTTCACCGTTTAGGTTTGGATAGATTACGAAGGAACTGCCAGAGTTGACGCGTGAGATTCCAGGCGCGTTTATTAGAAGAAATCAGTAGGACGATTTTACTTTTGAGAGACGGGTGAAAGTCCCATTGAGTGGCTTCCTGCATGAGCAGCTTTTTTCTCCCGGAGTCGGAAGCGTGGAAAGTTTGCATCAATAGGAAATGGAAGAATCGACGATAGGTTTTAGTGAGAGAACGGTGAGGGGTTTTAGTGACGAGTTCAAGTTGGCGGGTGAGTTTAACGGACCCGAAATAGAGGTCGAATATTTTATCAAATCGGGGAGAATTAGAAACTGAACGATCGTGGATTCGATATTCTAGAGAGATGCGGTCGATGAACCGGAATTTTCCGACAGTTGAGAGGAGCGTCACAAGCTGTAGGTCTTCGACGAAATATTGTGGATTCCGGAACAGAGGTTTATATTGTTCGTAGAGTTTAATGAAAGCGTCGCGCCGGAACATTGCCGTGCAAAGGTGAACTACAGGTTCCGGAGGGTGTGTCAGGATGAGTTGGGTCAGGGAGTTTTGTGTTGCGGAATGAGGGAAAGGATACTTTTGTTTATTCCAAGGCGAGAAGGATTTGCCGTTTTCGACATTCCGGCAGATCCAATTGGTGTGGCATAGCACCACATCGTTATTATTGTCGAGGAGACTGGCCTGGAGAGAGAGTTTATCGGGATCGATCCATACGTCGTCGCCAGCGAGGTCGCAGATATATTCTCCCCGGCATTTGATCATGCAGTCATAGTAGTTATTGAGGATTCCCTTATTTGTTTTGTTTTGGAAAAGTTGAATTTTGCCGGGGAACTGTTGTTGCAATTGTCGGACGATTTGAGGAGTATTATCGGATGAAGCATCGTCGGCGACGAGTATTTCATAGGGGAAGTCACAATTTTGTCGGAGAATGGAGAGTAGTGTTTCCCTTATGGTGTTTTGTTGATTAAATGTAACAACAACGACAGAGACTTTCACTGAAAAAGAGAAGTTTTTTATTAAATTTGCATAACAAAAATAAATAAATTACTTAAAAAGAAAAAGCAATGAGCAAGGAGCCAATGAAAAAGAACCAGCTATGGCTGGCGATAGGTTCGATAGCGTTAATCATCCTGCTGTTTGTTTGGCTAACGATGGCCGATTTGTGGGGTGACACCGACGTAGCGGCCTTCATCAGTCCTCTATGATATTAGGAGGAGCTGTTGTCACGAATCGGGAATAAAAGGAAAAAAGAGGAGAGATGGACGGAAGGAATCCCTATTTAATTTCAAAAGTACTAAAATCGTTTCTATGGGCTTCCGTTCTGGCGGCCGTATCGACACAATTAGCAACGACGACGGACGCAATTGTAGTTGGTAACCTGATAGGACCGGATGCGATATCGGGGATCAATGTAGACATGCCAGTCATCACGCTGTTCACCTGCGTGATGATTTTGTTTGGTATCGGTGCGAGTGTCGCGGCAGCGAAGGCAATAGGTAGCCGAGACCAACAGAGGGCCGACGGTATATTCACGTCGTGTTTGATCAGTTCGACCGGTGTTTGCATTGTATTGGCTTTATTTATATATATTTTCAGCGAGGAGATAGTAGAGCTTCTGACCGGAGGTAATGCGGGGATATCGTCGTATGGTGTGATATATCTTCGCGTGATGTGTCTGGCGATGCCTTTCATGATGATAGCCTCCATCCTGGAGTATTTCGTGAGGACCGACGGAAATCCTCGGACAGTAATGACGGGAGTCATAGCCGGTAGCATAGTTAACCTGGTGTTGGACATAGTGTTCATTAAATTCTGTAACACGGGAATAGCAGGTTCTGCTTATGCGACAGGGATCAACTATATCGTTACGATATTGGTTTGTCTGAGTCATTTTGGTTCGAAGAATTCGTCGTTGCGCTGGCGTTTAGACCTGAAGTATTTCTTCAACTATGTCGGTTTGAGTGTTCAACAAGGTTTTGCGATGGCGATCAATACGTTCCTATTGTCGGTCAGCATCATGGCGTTGAACGCCATAGTGTTGTTTTCGCGTGGTTCGGAGGGGATGTATTGCTGGTCGGTTTGTTTGCAGGTGTTCATGATCATGCAGATGGTGTTGTCGGGAATCGGTTCGAGCATATTTTCCTTGGGAGGTATCCTGGTTGGTGAAGGCGACATGAAGGGCCTTTCGATATTGAATTTGAAGACGATCTTGTACACAGTAATAGCGATGGGAGCGGTGACGGCGTTCCTGTTGTCGGCTCCGGGAGAATTCGGGAGATTGTTCGGTAGCGGATTCACAGATGACGGAGGTACATTGTCGGCGGCTCTGCGGATTTACAGTTTGATGCTGATACCCTATTCAATTCTAGCCGAACTGCGATCAAATTACCAGATAATAGGTCGTTATTCTTTGAGTTTGTGGCTAAGCGTAGCCCAATTATTCATTATGGTGCTGTTTGTGTGGGGTTTTTCCTTTCTATCGGGCAATGCGATATGGTGGGGTTTTCCGGCGTCATCGATTTGTTTGTTTGTCGGGGTGTTGATATATTCGACGGTTACCGTTTCACGTCATCGCGGTGAATTACAGATTCTGACCTTGATTCCGAAGAATGAGAGTGTTCCGGCGTTGAATGTTTCGGTTAAGATTACCGACAGTGATATAGAGAGTTCTATGTCAAAGATAGTTGACTTTCTGAAGGAAAATAATGTAGGCGAGGGAACGATATTTGATGTGAGACTGGCTTGTGAGGAGCTTTTGAACAACATCTTGCAACATGCTGTAAAGCGTAATGCGGAGAAACATTACATAGATGTTCATCTGCGATGTGAGCCATCGACAATAAACGTATTGATAAAAGATGACGGCAAGGCATTTGATCCGACTTTGCCGCTCGAAGAAGATGACGAGCCCGGCAAACGGATAGGCTTGAGACTTGTGAACGGTTTGGGTGTTAAGATGAGTTACCGTTTCATGTATGACCAAAACACTGTTCAATTGATATTTCCACGAAACTAACCGAAAAAAATCATAACCATGACAAACGCATATTTACAACCCTATTTTGAGAATTTTGAAAAATTAGCCGACAAAGTGGCAATTGTAGAAGGTTCAGGGAGACGAACCACTTACGGTGAGTTGGGGGAGATGTCGCGCAAGATAGCGTCGGCGCTAACAAAGCTTGGTTTGCCGCAGGGGTCGTTCATTCCAATGTTGCTGAATCCGTCGGCCGAATATATAGCAGCTGAACTTGGCACATGGATGGCTGGTCACGCGATAGTTCCAATGGGTCATAGTTTTCCAAAAGAGCGTATAGAGCATATAGTCAGGCACAGCGATGCACCATTGGTAATTGACGAGAATAAAGTCGAGGAATTACTGAAAGATTCGGGCGACGGTTATCCCGAGGGGAATTTGCCTTTGGAGAGTGATGCTCTGATAATATACACGAGCGGTTCAACAGGTGAGCCGAAAGGAATATTACACACGTTTGAGAGTTTGAATTACGGTAGGGCCTATTGTTTCGGTGAGCCCTTTACGGAGGATATAAAATGGGGGTCGGGCATACCGTTCTATTTCATTGCTGCCTTCCCAATTCATTTCAATGTGCTCAAAGGCGGCGGTGAGCTTCATTTGTTCAGTGACGAGGTTCGTTTCGACGTCAAGAAGATGGGGGATTATGTAGCATCGGAGGGTTTGACACACATGTTCATCAGTCCGTCGGTGTTGGGTAATTTCCATAACACTTCAAAGACGTTGAGAGTTGTCTATGCCGGTAGCGAGCGTTTGTCGGGTGAGTGTTCACGAGATGGTTATAAGCTGTATAACATCTACGGAATGAGTGAGATGGTTGGTGGAATAACTCCGTTCGCTGTTGATCGTCGCTATGATTCGACACCTATAGGTCGCCCGAGGGATGATGTGTTCCAGTATATGTTGGTGGATGATGAGGACCGTGAGGTTGCAGATGGAGAGACCGGAGAGCTGGTAGTCAAGGGTAAATTCACTAAGGGATATTATAAAGATCCAGAAAAGACCGACCGATTGTACCGCAACGGTTGGCTTCATACGGGAGATCTGATGAGGCGTTTGCCCGACGGAAATCTTTTGTATGTGAACCGAAAGGACTGGATGGTGAAGATAAACGGCCAGAGGGTTGAACCAGGAGAGGTGGAAGCCTCTATGAAACGATTACCCGGTGTTAAGAATGCGATAGTAAAAGGTTTTACAGGCAAGAGTGGTAGTCAATATTTGTGTGGATATTTCATCCCCGAAGAAGGGTCGGAGATTACATCGTCAGAGATCAGAGAAAAGTTGTCGAAAAAACTACCTCCGTATATGGTTCCATTGCATCTTACAAAAATGGAATCGTTTCCGTTGTTACCGAACGGGAAGGTAAACCGAAAAATACTGTTGCCGCCTGACTCATCGGAATTGTCGAGCAATTATATAGCTCCTGAAACAGACGTGGAGAAGGAATTGTGTGATGCGTTTGCGAAAGTGTTCAAGATGGATCGGGTTGGCGCAGAGGATGATTTTTTCATGCTTGGTGGGGATAGTATCAAAGTGATGGCCCTCCAACAGTCGGCTTCGGGCTTAAGTCTTACCGCAAAAATTATATACAGTGGTCGCACTCCGCGCAAGATAGCCTCGATGCTTGAGTCGGCAGCACCAGAAGAAGCCGAATTAGATTTATCGTCAGGTGTACCCTTATCGCAGACCCAACTGGGTATCTATGCCGAGACGATGTCTAGGAAAGGCGAAGCGGCCTATAACAATCCGTTGCTTTTGAAGTTAGGTAAAAATGTAGAGGCGGAACGACTAGGCAAAGCAGTAGAAGCGGTCATAGCGGCGCATCCGTTTGTAAATTTAAAAATTCGTCAAGACGAGGATGGCAATCCGCTGATGTTTCCAAATGATGGAGGTTATGAACAGTCGATCGAGGTGATAAGCGAGAAAGAGCTGCTTGCCAAAAAGGATTCATTAATCGAGCCTTTTGATCTTTTAGAGGGACCTTTGTTCCGAATCAGGATTTTCAAGACGGACAAAGGGGTATATCTGTTTACCGATTTCCATCATATCATATATGACGGCACTTCGATGACGATATTCAGGGATGACTTAAACAAGGCTTATAATGGTGAAATTCCTGAGAAGGAGACTTACACAGGTTTCAATGTTGCTCACGCTGAGTCGCTTCAACGTCGATCGAAGATTTATGATGAAGCAAAGGGATGGTATCTTGACACTTTTGGTGGCATAGATCTTGACAGTCAACCTATTGCAGACAAGAGCGGAAATGAAACGGAATATTCCGATTTGGATTATGAGCTCGATGTTGAAGCGGAGACGGTAGAGCGATACAGTGAAAGACTGGGTGTTACTCCCAACATATTGGTTTTAGGAGCATTTTCACGTTTGCTGGGTCTTTTCACAGGCACAAACGAGTCGCTGTTTGCGACAATTTATAACGGGAGATCCTCGGGGCAGTTGAACCGAACGATAGACATGTTGGTAAAGACGTTGCCGGTTTATAGCCGATGGGATTCGGACACAGTGGTTTCGGAGTGGCTCAAACAGTTGAAGGAGCAATTGATGAACTCGATGCTTCACGACATTTACTCATTTGCGGAACTTGCTGCGACGACTTCGGTAACGAGTAATGTCCTGTTTGCTTATCAGAGTGACTTGCTGGAGGTTGGAGAGTATTGCGGTGAGCCAGCCGAGCAAGTGTTTCTGAAGCGGAATGCGACGGGATCTCCTCTTGACTTTCAGGTGTTTGTCAGAAACGGAAAGTTGGTTTTGCACTGTGAATATATGTCGAATATCTATTCGGCAGAATTCATAGGCGAGATGTCATCGAGTTATGGAGCGATACTCAGGTCGATGCTTACCGCCACATTGATGAATGAGGTGGAGTTGCTGACAGAGTCGACATTAGAGAAACTGGAGAGTTTCAACGCAACTGAAAGTGCTTACGACAAAAATGAGACGGTAGTTTCGTTATTTGAGAAGGCGGCAGAAAAATATCCCGACAATGTTGCCGTTATCTATCAGGATAAGAAGATCACTTATGCTGAAACGAGCCGCATAAGTTCATCAATCGCCGGTGAGATTCTGAGGAGAGGAAATAAGAGGATTGAAACTGTTGGTATTCTGATCCCCCGTAGCGAATGGATGGTTTTGGCTTCTTTGGGAGTGTTGAAAGCCGGATGTTGCTATCAGCCATTGGATTCCAGTTATCCTTCGGAGCGGCTAGAGTTTATGTTGAGTGATTCGGGAGCGTCATTGCTGATAACATCTAAAGCGTTAAGGGAACTAGTTAAATCCTATGATGGAGAGGTTCTTTATATCGAGGATATTCCCTCATTGGGTGAATCATCGGAGAAACCGGTTGTTCCGAGTCCTTCTTCACTGTTCACATTGTTGTACACAAGCGGTTCGACAGGATTGCCCAAGGGTGTCAAGTTGTTACATTCCAATTTGGTTTGTTTCATCGACTGGTATATAAGATATTACGGCATCACACCAGATGACAGGGTTGGAGCGTATGCTTCATATGGTTTTGATGCGAACATGATGGACATGTATCCGGCGTTATCGTGTGGTGCGGCGGTTTGCATCATTCCGGAGGATATTCGTTTGGAAATGGAGAAATTGAACGAATATTTGTGTAGCAACGGTGTTACATGTCAATTCATGACGACTCAGGTTGGCAGACAATTTGCGGTAGACATTGAAAAAACGTCGCTTAAATCCCTGACGATGGGAGGAGAGAAACTTGTGCCATTCAAAATACCTGCGAGCTACACAACGATAAATGCATACGGACCAACGGAATGTACGATCTTTACCAATACGTATGTTCTGAAAGAGGGGGAGACCGATATTCCAATTGGCAAATTCCTTGACAATATCAAGGGTTATGTTGTTGGAACCGATGGCAAGCGAGTACCTCCGGGAGCTCCGGGAGAATTGTGGATTGCCGGTCCACATGTAGCCGACGGTTATTTGAATCGGCCAGACAAAACTGCAGAAGTGTTTATAATGAATCCGTTTGCAGGTGGAGATTATTCCCGGGTTTATCGCACGGGTGATATCGTCAGGTTCAAAGAAGACGGCAACGTAGATTTCATAGGCAGGAATGACGGTCAGGTGAAGATACGCGGTTTTCGTGTTGAGTTAACCGAAGTCGAGGGAGTTATCAGAGAATATCCCGGAATAAAGGATGCCACAGTCGCGGCCTTTGATCATCCTTCGGGTGGAAAATATATAGCGGCCTATGTTGTATCGGACTCTCAGATTGATACCGGCAAACTTGGTGAATTCATATTGGAAAGAAAGCCGCCTTACATGGTTCCTGCCGTTACGATGCAGATAGAGTTGATACCGTTGAATCAGAACCAGAAGGTCAACAGAAAAGCTTTGCCACTTCCAGAATTTACAGTAGATGAGGTTGTCGGTGATCTAAGAGAACCGAATCGTTTAGAGAATGAGATTCGAGAAATTGCGGGAAAGATATTGGGTAGTTCCGAATTCGGCATAACCACTCCCTTCTCATCGGCAGGTTTGACTTCAATTCTGAGCATAAAACTGGCTTCACAGCTTTACAAACGTTTCGGGATAGAAATACCTTCCAAGTCATTGCTAAATGGTGGAAGCGTGGAATCGGTCGAGAATATTCTCCTGGATGTCTGGATGAATCCGGTATCAAAGGGAGAAATTGTGGAAGCTATTGCATCTCAAGAGAATTCGGAAAAGATAGCGTCGAAAAGAGGCAGGTCGTTGCTTTCATTCCCTCAAATGGGTGTTTATTTCGAGTGCATGAAACGTCCGACCGACATCACATATAACATACCGGCAATCATAAGCTTCGACAAGAAGATAGATGCGATGTCGCTTCGAGATGCTGTAGAGAAAGTGTTAAAGGCTCATAAGGGCGTTGATTCCCATTTCGAGACCACATCGGATGGTGTGATACAGGTTTTGAATGAGGGGAACGAGGTTGAAGTGGAATTACTGAAACTGTCAATGGAGGAGTTGGAGGGACTGAAGAAAGAGTTTGTCAGGCCTTTCCGTTTGTCCTCGGGTCCACTTTACAGGATAGTTGTGGCCGAGACACCCGATGGGACCTATTTGCTGACGGATTTCCATCATTTGGTGTTTGACGGCACATCGTTCGATATATTCCTGAATCAGTTAGAAGAGTCATTGAACGGGCGTCAACCAGAAGAGGAGAGTTATGTTTATGCTGATTATGTAGCGAGTGAGAAGGAATTTGAAGGTTCGGGTCAATTCGAGGAGAACCGTGTCTACTTTGCCGAAATGCTCAGTAACCTTGAGACAGCGAGCGAGATCCCTGCCGATTTGAAGGGTAAAGAAGAGAATGGACGAATGCGCAGTGTGTCGTCACCGTTGGATTTGAAGCGTATAGAGACATTTGCGCGAGAACGTGGCATCACCCCTGCAGCTTTGATGCTGGCACCGGTGTTCTACACCGTTTCGCGCTACATAAATGACAATAACGTATATTTGGCGACAATCAGCAGTGGAAGAAACGATGTCAGGACTGCCGAAACCTTCGGAATGTTTGTCAACACGCTTCCGTTGGGCATAACAATAGGTGATGGAACGGTGGAGGATTTCATAGCCAGAACCTCGGAGGTTTTTCAAGGAGTTCTGGATCATGAAAAATATCCGTTTGCAAAGATTTCGGCCGATCATGGATTCCAACCCGGGATAGTATATGAATATCAGCTGGGTGTAATAGACAGCAGAAAATCTTCGGTAGTCAAATCGGTAGAAGCTTTGGATCTTGACATAGCCAAGTTCAAGGTATCGATTCATATAGAGAATGTGGATGGCAGCCCATCGGTAGCAGTTTTCTATAATGATGCTCTATATAGTCGCAAGCTAATGGAAGGTTTGGCACGGAGTATAGTCATAGCGACAGAAAACATGCTTTCTGAGCCGGGTGAAAAGATCAGGAAGGTAACATTGATAGACAAAGAGCGCGAGAAGCGTCTGGAGGGATTCAGAACAGAAGCTCTTGCAGATCCTCAATTCAAATATTATCAGGCTGGTTTGGAATATCATGCTGCGAAGAATCCCGGAGCTGTTGCATTGATTGCTTGTGACGCAGAATATACTTACGGAGAGTTTGACAAGGCTGCCAACCGCATAGCAAACAATCTAATCAAGCTTGGAGTGAAGCCTCGCAGTCGGATTGCTTTACTTTTGCCTCGCACGTCGAAAGTCATACTGTCGATGTTTGGAGTGATGAAGGCTGGAAGTGCTTATATTCCTTGTGATCCTGAGTATCCTGTAGATCGTATCCAGCACATTCTGAACGACAGTGAGGCACCTTACGTAATAACGACAGCCGACCGGTTGGGTCAGTTCGATAACGCGATAGATGTTGACACATTGCTGGAAGGCTCTGATGAACGTCCAAAGCTGGAAATAACTCCCCGAGATCTTGCCTATTTGATTTACACTAGTGGTTCAACCGGACGTCCGAAGGGGGTAATGCTTCGTCATGAGAGTATAGCGGATTATCTTTTGGATCATCCTGCGAATACTCACATTCATGCGTTGGCTCATCGGTGCAAAGCGTTTCTATCGATAACGACCATATCGTTCGATATGTGTTTGAAGGAAATAGGAGGTGCATTGTGTAACGGGCTGACGTTGGTGTTTGCCAATGAGGACCAGACGACAAATCCGATATCATTGTCGGAAGTATTCAAACGAACCGGTGCTGATGCATTCAACACCACACCGTCAAGAATGTTGCAATTCATGGAGTTGCCGGCATTTGTCGAGGCCATCGGTCAATGTCATGTGATAATGTGTGGAGGTGAGAAATATGCCGACGGATTGTTGGATAAATTGCGTTTGGCAGCTCCTGAGGCAGAGATTTTCAACACCTATGGTCCTACAGAGATTACAGTTTCGAGCAACTGTAAGAATCTGACACATACCGACCGAGTCAGTGTTGGCCGTCCTTTGCTGAATGTCACAGAGTTTGTGGTAGACAAAGATGGCAATGAACTCCCTGAGGGTATAGTTGGAGAGCTATATATCGGTGGTTTGGGTGTAGCTACGGGCTATAACAATCTTCCCGAGATGACTGCAGAGAGATTCATCGATTACAAGGGAATGAGGATATATAAATCGGGGGATTATGCTCGATGGACCTCGGAAGGTGATGTAGAGATTTTGGGTCGCACAGACAATCAGATAAAACTGCGCGGACTACGCATAGAGCTTGGAGAGATAGAGGGTGCGATAGCTGCTCTTGAAGGAATCAAGAACGTTGTTGTCAAGATTGTCAAAATCAAAGGTGAAGAGCATCTGGCGGCCTACTTCACTGCAGACAGGCAATTCAACATTCCGGAATTAAAAGAAGAATTGTCGCGTTCGCTGACCAAATATATGGTGCCGACCGCTTATCTTCAGATGGAACGGATGCCGATAACTCCCAATGGAAAGACCGATGTCAAGTCATTGCCAGAACCCGAGTTATCATTAGGAGGCGAATATGTTGAGCCGGCAAATGAGACAGAAAAAGCTATTGCAGACATATTTGCACGTATTCTTAAGTTGGAGAGGGTTGGAGCCAATGACAGTTTCTACGAATTGGGAGGAACTTCATTGGTAACAACGAGAGTGATTATAGAGACCGACAAGTTAGGTTATAATGTTGCCTATGGCGACGTGTTTGCTCATCCTACTCCTCGAAAACTTGCCAATTTCATTCTAGGAATCGAAGAGGGAGAGAACAAGGGTGACGAAGTCAGCGACTACGATTACAGCGCCATAAATAACATGCTTAAAAGGAACACTCTTGAGGCATTCCGGAGTGGAGAGATGCTCAATCTGGGCGACGTCATGTTAACGGGAGCAACAGGCTATCTGGGCATTCACATATTAAGAAGGCTGATAGATTCCGATGCGGGTAAGATATATTGTTTAGTCCGTGGAAAGGACCAGAAGACTGCCGAAAACAGATTAAAGACTTTGTTATTCTACTATTTCGAGGATACTTTTGATGGTTTATTCGGAAATCGTCTTCAGATAATTCCCGGAGATGTCACCGATGAGATAGACAGTTCGATAAAGGTAGACACGGTTATTAATTGTGCTGCCATCGTGAAGCATTTCTCGGAAGGAACAGAGATAGAGGATGTCAATATCGATGGAGCCCGACATTGCATAGACTATTGTTTGTCGGTGGGAGCAAAGATGATTCAAATCTCAACAGCGTCGACGCGTGGTTTGAGTGTCAATGGAATTCCGAAATCTGATTCAGTGTTTGATGAGGATACTCTTTATATAGGTCAATATCTTGGCAACAAGTATATTTATTCGAAATTCATTGCTGAGCGGCTTGTTCTTGAGGCAGCAACGAAGGGTCTAGTGGCCAAGATTATGAGAGTTGGAAATCTTGCGCCTCGTAGTACCGATGGAGAATTCCAGGCGAATTTCAGAACTAACTCGTTCATGGGTCGCATAAAGGTTTACAACATGCTTGGCTGTTGTCCTTACGAAGCAAGAGATTCTCAAGTAGAGTTTTCTCCAATCAACGAGGTTTCAGATGCGATTGTTCGGTTGTCATGTACGCCACGTGAATGTGTTGTGTTCCATCCCTATAACAATCATTTCGTGTTGTTGGGTGATGTTCTCTCGGAACTCGGTAAGATAGACCGTCGAGTTGAATTTGTGGAAATGGATCGTTTCTCCCAGGTTCTCCAAGAGGCGAAGGAGGATCCGATTAAAGCGAAACAGTTGTCGAGCATGCTGGCATATCAGAACATGGCTAAAGGCCAGAAGTCGACAGATGTAAAGAGGAGTAACGAGTACACGATGCAGGTTCTGTATCGTTGTGGTTTCTCATGGACTGTAACTTCGTGGGATTATGTAGACCGGTTCTTGGAGGCTATTGAAGGATTGGGCTTCTTTGACGACAGTCTATGAAGCGTCAGTCAATAAATCTTGGCGCTGACGGTCTGATATTTATAGTCATCGCAGCCGCATTGCTTGTAGTGATATCCTCACTACAGTATGACTATATGCGTGACAAAATCATAAATGATCTTGAAACGCAGGCTCAGAACGAGTTGAGTGCTAAGAATATGGCGATAGTTAACAATTTGAGTCGGGTTGAATCGGCAATAAACAACCATATTTGGGATGTAGAGCGTCAGTTGTCCCATCCCGACTCCATGTTTTCTGTGACGAGAAGGATAGTAGAACAGAATCCTGACATCAAGGGTTCTTCAGTTTCTTTTATGCCGGATTATTATCCTTCAAAAGGCCGATGGTTTGAGTGTTATTCGGTAAGAGATTCAACTGGCAACATAGAGATGATGCAGTTGGGCTCGGAGAAACATGATTACACACAAAGTGAATTTTTCTATATACCCATTTCTGGAGATTCGACCTATTGGACAAATCCATATTTTGATTCGGACGGAGCGAAAATGCTTTTGACAACCTTTTCTCAACCGATTCATGACAGGAATGGGGACCCTGTTGGTGTTCTGATTGCTGATATGTCATTAGAGTGGTTAGATTCGGTTGTGAACAGATCATATATTTCTCCTTCAACTTATAACATACTGGTTTCTCGAACCGGGAGACTTATAAGTTATCCAAGGCGAGATTACATAATGAACCGAACGATTTTAGATATAGCCAAAGAAACCGGTGACACACTTCTGCAAGGCGTAGGAAAAAGCATGGTTTCAGGAGAGAGCGGTCAGGCTGTCATACGTTCGGTGGATGGTAAGAAGTTTTATGTGTTCTATGCTCCGATTGGTAACGAATCAGGTTGGTCTTTAGCCACAATCACTTCAGAGGAAGAGATTCTTGGAGACTTCTACGATTTGCGACGATTAATAATCGGTCTTTCGCTACTTGGTTTAGCCATATTGGCTTTTCTTATAATAAGGTCGGTGTATAATACCAGTCGTCTTCAGAGGGTTACAGTGAAACAGCAGACAATCTCTCGTGAACTTGAGATTGCACGCGAAATTCAAATGGGGATGTTACCTTCGCCGATTCATCTACCGATGGCAATTGAACCTTTTGAAATTGCAGCGACTTTGTCGCCGGCAAAGGAGGTTGGCGGTGATTTATATGATTACCTTTTCCGAGATGGAGAACTGATTTTCTGCATTGGCGATGTCAGTGGGAAAGGTGTTCCCGCTGCGTTGTTGATGTCGGTCATAAGGAGCTTATTCAGGTCATTAGCCGAAAGTTGTGATAGCCCTTCAAGTTTGATGACATCATTGAATCGGTCGGTATGCACGTTGGAGCACGCCGATATGTTTTCAACCTTATTTATCGGTTTCATGAGAGAGGACGGGATATTAAGATATTGCAATGCGGGTCACAACAATCCATTGATTATAAGTGACAAAAAAGTAGCCATGCTATCAATGTGTCCAAATATTCCTGTGGGTGTTCTGGAGGACTTTCAATATAAAGGGGAGGAAAGTCAACTTCCAAGCGATTCGGTTTTGTTTCTTTATACTGATGGAATAACCGAAGCGATGGATATGAGAAAAAATGAATATGGCGAGAATCGGTTATTGGATTTAGTGTCCACTTTTGAACGTCGGAGTGGAGTTGGTTTGAGTGAAATGGTAAAACTAACACTAAATGATGTTTCCAGGTTTGTGGGTAATGCGGAGCAAAGTGATGACATGACTTTGATGCTGATTAGCTTGGATAGGAAACAGAGTTGTTTAACGATTCAAAATGATTTGGGGTCAATAGAATTATTAAACGAATTCTTGAAGCAAATGATTCCTGATAAGGAATTGTTGGAGGCTATACGCTTGCCATTGGAAGAGGCTATAGTAAATGTTATAGAATATGCTTATGCAGAAGGAACAAAGGGAAGTATCACTGTTGAGTGTAAAGAATCAGACAAGGAGATCTCATTTATCATAAGTGATAGGGGTATGGCATTCAATCCTTTAGAGGCAGTGTTGCCCGATGTAACACTAGATGCCGATGAGCGTAGTGTTGGTGGACTTGGCATATTTCTTGTTCGACAAATGATGGACAAAGTTGAATATATTAGAAAAGATGGAGAGAATCGGTTAACTTTGACAAAACGTATAAAATAAAAAAAACAAAAATAAGAGAATACGACAATGAAGACCACAATCAATGAGGAAGCCGGAAAGATTAAGGTGGCTTTGAACGGAGAGCTTGATACGGTAGCATCCCGTGAAGCAGAGAAGGATTTTGATCCTTTGATGAATGCTCATGACAAAGAGATTGACATAGACTGTTCCCAATTGAACTATATTTCATCAAGCGGTTTGAGACTTTTTTTGAGTTTGTTGAAAAAGTGTAAGGCAAATAATTCGACTTTGAATTTGTTGAATATGAATGATAACATTAAAAAAGTGTTCTCGATGACAGGTTTTTCGAGTCTGTTTAATATCGGATGATTTTCCGAATTACATCAAATTGGAAATAAGTGATATAAATCCATATATTAGGTAATATTAAAAAATAAGCAATGAAAAAGAAAATCTTAACGTTTGTTTTGGGTTTGATGGGAACATGCGGAATGTGGGCCCAATCGGCAGGTGACCAGGCATTTGGTATCAATTTGGGGTTGGCTCCTTATGTGGGGAGTGGTGCTTATTCGCTAACAAATTTCCAGCTTGGCGTCCTCTATCAATATAGTGTTGTTGACAACATACGCTTGGAAGGAGACTTAAATTTTGGTTTCAAGGATAAAGGAATCGGAATGTTTGATGTTTCAGGGAATGTCCAATATCTTTTTAATCCAGCCAGCAGTTTCACTTTTTATCCTTTTGTTGGCATAGGTTACGGCAACATAAGCGGATGGGGTTCAAGTTCGGCTCGTTTATTATTCAATATAGGACTTGGCGGCGAATATAGCTTACCTGCAAACATTTCGGTAGGTTTGCGCGTAAACTACCAATATGTTAAGGATTTATGTCGCTTACCCATTGCAGTTTACGCTACCTATAGATTTTAGTGAGATATATCTGATTTTTTTGCACCAGAAAATCCTATTTGCGAGGCTCCGTTGAAGTTCTTTCTAAAACATGCTGAAGAACATTTTGAGTTTAATTGTGTTATGTTTAATTTAGCACGCTTGCCAAACGCATGCTTAAAAGATTGACTCATTTTTACTGAAAGTGAGCTTATATTATGTGACAATAAACCAAATGAAAGTAAATAAAAGAAGATAACGCCTTTATGAGTTATTTGAAATTTGATAAAAATCTTCTGATTAACCTTGATCAGTCTCTTCCTAAGGAGATGTTGAGGACAAATCGAGCCGGAGCCTATCACTGTACGTCGATTGTTGGTTGTAATACTCGCAAACAGCATGGATTGTTGGTGATACCTTTAGGGGACAAGGAATATAAACCACATGTGTTGTTATCATCCTTAGATGAGACGGTAGTTCAACATGGTGCTCCTTTCAATCTTGGAATTCATCGATACAGTGGTGGTGTATACAGTCCTAACGGTCACAAATATATAAGGGAATTCGAATGTGAGAGTGTACCACGTATGACCTATAGGGTTGGTGGTGTCATCCTGACGAAGGAAAAGGTATTCATATCGGGTGAAAACCGTTTGTTGATAAGATACACACTTGTAGATGCACATTCTCCGACAACCTTACAGTTTCGTCCTTTTCTTGCATTCAGAGATGTAAACGAACTATGCATCGCCAATGATAACTTGAACAAGGATATAACTCCTTGTGACAATGGTGTATCGGCATGTATGTATCCCGGTTACCCGACTCTTTACATGCAATTTTCCCGCAAACCAGAATGGGTGTATGAACCCCACTGGTATAATGGAATCGAATATGTAAAGGATCTTGAGAGAGGTGTTCCCTATACAGAGGACTTATGGGTCCCCGGCTATTTTTCTGTGCCTATCAAGAAGGGTGAGAGCATTATTTTCACAGCTGGAATCACAGAGGCAAAACCGAGGTCGTTAAGTAAATTATATGAATCGGAGATAGCTACACGAACTCCACGTTCGAGTTTCTTCAATTCTTTGAAGAATGCGGCGAAACAGTTCTATCTGATAGACGGAAAGAAGGAGTATATGCTGTCGGGTTATCCATGGGGAACGATTCTTGCAAGAAATACTTTCATGTCTTTGCCCGGCAATACGTTGGCGATCAATCATAGGGAAGATTTCGAGCGTATAATGGAGACGGCGGTAGGGGCCTTAAAACATTATATGTTAACAGGGGAGAAGGATCCGAAGATTCATGGCATAGAATTGCCAGACATTCCTTTATGGGCAATATGGGCAGTCCAGCAATATTCAAAAGCGATTGGCGCCAATGAGGCTCGAAATAAATATCTGCCTATAGTATCGGAGATTTTAAATTATTTGCTTGAAGGAGGTCACGAGAATCTTCAGGTTAACTCGGAGACGGGTCTGGTGTCGACAATCGGAACATCGACTCCGGTTTCATGGATGAATTCCCAGTTGCATGGACGTCCGGTGTTACCGCGTTCAGGATATTTGGTTGAATTCAATGCATTGTTTTATAACGCCTTGATGTTTGGTGTTTCACTAGCCGAGGAGGACTCAAAATCAAAGAATAGTATCAATATAGAAAGATGGAAGTTGGCGGCCGAAAAAATGAAACAGCCGTTTATTGATACATTCTTGAATGACTACGGTTATCTCTACGATTATGTAGACCATAATTATGCTGATCCGTCGGTTAGGCCAAACATGGCGATAGCCATTGGTTTGGACTATTCACCTTTGGATCGTCGCCAGCGGAAGGGAGTATTGGATATTGTCACACGGGAGTTGTTGACGCCTAAAGGATTGAGAACGTTATCACCAAAGAGTTATGGTTATCGTCCTCATTATCTTGGTTCACCCGAGGAAAGAGAGCAGGCGTTACATCAAGGTCCGGCACGTCCATGGTTGATAGGTTTCTATGCAGATGCCTATCTGAAAGTGTTCGGATTCAGTGGTGTAAGTTATATAGACCGGATGTTGATAGGCTTCAGCGATGAGATGTCACAGGGGTGTATTGGTTCATTGTCGCAGTTATACGACGGTAATCCCCCGTTTACCGGAAGAGGAGCTATTTCTCATGCCACTAACGTAGCAGAGGTGCTGAGAACCCTTAAGACTTTAAAAAGACTTTTAGACAGTCAAAATCAGTCTAACCCCTGATAAAATATAAATAGAGAAAAGAATAACCATGAAAGCATTGATGTTCGGGTGGGAATTTCCGCCTCACATCCTAGGAGGGTTAGGAACCGCAAGCTATGGTCTCACAAAAGGAATGTGGGAATGTGGCGATATGGATATAACCTTTGTGATACCGAAACCTTTCGGAGATGAGGACAAAAGTTTTGCGAAAATCATAGGTGCATCACAAGTGCCGGTAGCATGGCGCGATGTCAGTCGCGAATATGTTGAGTCGCGAATAGGCAAGTTGATGGATCCTGACGAATATTTTCGTTTGAGAGATCACATCTATGCCGATTTCAATTATATGAGAACAAATGATTTGGGATGCATTGAGTTCTCGGGTCGTTATCCCGACAATCTGTTAGAGGAGATAAACAACTACTCAATTATGGCAGGTGTAGTTGCAAGGACCGAGCATTTTGACATAATTCATAGCCACGACTGGTTAACGTACCCTGCCGGAATTCATGCCAAGCAGGTAACCGGGAAGCCATTAGTGATTCATGTGCATGCAACCGATTATGACCGTTCTCGAGGTCAGGTTAATCCCACGGTGTTTGGAATTGAGCGTGATGGAATGATTCATGCCGACCACATTATCACAGTTTCCAATTTGACACGCAACACTGTCATCGAGAAATATGGGATAGATCCTTCAAAAGTCACTACGGTCCACAATGCGGTGGTGCCTTTGAGTGAGGAACTCTTGAATGTGGAGGTAACCAAACCAAAGGAGAAAGTAGTCACCTTCCTGGGTCGTATAACCATGCAAAAAGGTCCGGAGTATTTTGTTGAAGCAGCCGCCAAAGTCTTGAAAAACCATCATAATGTTAGGTTTGTGATGGCTGGTTCGGGGGATATGATGGACAAGATGATAAGTTTGGTAGCCGAACGAGGCATAGCCGATCGGTTCCATTTTCCCGGTTTCCAAAAGGGTAAACAGGTGTATGAGATGCTGAAAGCGAGTGATGTTTATATGATGCCTTCGGTTTCGGAGCCTTTTGGGATTTCTCCTTTGGAAGCCATGCAGATGGGAGTTCCATCGATAATATCCAAACAGAGCGGATGTGCAGAAATCTTGACCAATGTCATCAAGACCGACTATTGGGATATTGATGCTATGGCCGATGCCATCTATTCTATAATCACCTATCCTGCTATGTACAAGCAATTGCGAGAGGATGGTCTTGACGAAGTGGCCCAGATAACATGGGACAAGGCGGGAGCCAAAGTGATAGATATTTATAAAAAGGTTTTGAATATATAAAAAGAGAAAAGATAATGAAATCGATTTGCTTCTATTTTCAGATCCATCAGCCATTCCGCCTGAAAAGGTATCGTTTCTTTGACATAGGTAACGACCATTACTACTATGATGACTTTGCCAACGAGGATATTATCTCGAGAATAGCCCATCGGTCTTATATTCCCGCCTGTGAAAGTTTGCTCAAAATGATTGAACAAACTAAAGGGAAATTCCGTTGTGCATTATCGATAACGGGGATAGCTCTAGAACAATGTGAGCAATACGTTCCCGAATTTATTGACCTTCTGAAGAAATTGGCATCGACCGGTAAAGTCGAATTTCTCTCCGAAACGTATGATCATTCTTTGGCATCTCTGATTGATCCGGAAGATTTCCGTGCACAAGTAAAGCGTCATGACGAGAAACTGAAAGAGCTCTTTGGAGTTACACCTAAAGTGTTCCGTAACACAGAGTTGATTTACTGTGATGAAATAGCGCCACAGTTGGTTGACATGGGTTTCAAAGGATGTATTACCGATGGAGCAAAACATATTCTTGGTTGGAAATCACCAAACTATGTCTATACAGCAGCTTCCGCACCCAAACTAAAATTGTTGTTGAAGAATTCCAAATTGAGTGATGACATTGCATTTAGGTTCAGTAATCATGATTGGGATGCTTATCCTCTGACGGCCGACAAATATATCGACTGGATTGCAAACACACCTCAGGAAGAGCAGATAGTTAATCTTTTCATGAGTTTGGAAACATTTGGTGAGCTGCAAGCAGCCGAGTCGGGCATTTTCCAGTTTCTAGAGGCATTGCCAAGGTTTGCAGCCGAGCGAGGAATCGAATTTTGGACTCCGAGCGAGGCAGTATCAAAATTGAAACCGGTTGATACGCTCTCGGTGGTGCACCCTATCTCATGGGCTGACGAGGCACGAGACACATCGGCATGGCTTGGAAACAAGCTTCAGCAGGAGGCTTTTAATAAACTCTATTCGGTTGGCGAGCGCGTGAGGTTATGTGATGACCGTCGCATTCATCAGGACTGGCACAGATTGCAGTCGGCTGACCACTTCTATTACATGTCGACAAAAAAGATGGGTGATGGAGCCGTGCACTCTCATTTTTCTCCCTATGAAACGCCATTCCAGGCATTCACCAATTACATGAATGTATTAGCCGATTTCATAGTTAGGGTAGAGGAGCAATATCCCTTGGAGATTGAGAACGAGGAGTTAAACTCACTGGTTACTACAATTCGCAATCAGGCGAGTGAGATAGAGACGTTGAAGAAACAACTTGAAACGGCGCGCTTGAATCACGAGCATCTGAACGAAGAGCATAAACAGGCCAAACCAAAGAAGGCCAAAACAGTCAAGTCAAAAAGCTGACAGAATTTTTCAATATAATAAAATAGGAGACAGTAAACGCTGTCTCCTATTTTATTCGGACTATCTTTTGGTGCTTGTGTTCCCGAATTTAGGTCGGGATTATATTATTGCCAGATGGAGTGCTGCCAATTTCTAGGGAACCCCATGGCTGAAATGTCAATTTCAGGATATAGTTTTAGCAGAGTCATTAGTTTTTCTTTAAAATCATTGGCTGGAGATATGATGTCAAGAAAATATTTTACCATTGAAATGTTGTGGAATGTTCTTCTTCGGTCCACGTCCTCGTCAATCCATGGACGAGTCATCCCGTTCATTGTCAATGTTGTCAATGAGAAAACCCTGTTCCAAAGTCGGGCATGATGACAGCATGCGTTACGAGTCAGCACTATGACATTCATCCAGGAATCCATCACCGGGGCGTTAAGGTGGAAATATCGTGCTATATCCTTTTTATAACGGAATGGTAGATTTCGGAAAATCCAGGTCATGGTTCCAAATGTCAGGACTTCAATCATGACCCATGTGGGAGGATATTTTTCGCTGTGAATTTTACTAAAACCAGATAGAAAATCATCGTTAGTTCGATGGAATTCCTTTTTAATCAGATTCATTGTTTCACGACTGACATAGTTTTCATTTAGCATCCAATAGTCGTCGCCTGTCATTTCGACCATTCTGTCGCTTACAATGTTTCTGAAAGCCACTTCAATTTTTTCTATTTCATTAAAAAGAAGCAATCGGAGTTTTTTATCGAATCCATAAACCCGAAGAACCTGATGGAAATTGGTCCCTTTCTTGAAAACTCCCTTAGATTTTGGTTCACAAATGAAAGGATACATGTAAGAAAGAAGACGAAAATGTCCGATGTTTCTCACATAGCTTACTGCTGCATCGGGATCATCAAAAACGAGTCCTCGGGCCTGCATGTCACGAATAAAATCGCGAGCATCTCCTTTTATTTTACTATAATTTTGCTTCATATAAAAAGAGACTCGCCCATTTAAGCATTAGTTAAGAGGCTTGGCGAGTTCTAATTATTGCAAATATAACTATTTGTTTTGTGTTTTTGGAATTTGAACACAAAAATCACAATAAATATTCAATCATTTACAGAGGGCATGCTTTTGTGCGAGTCGTCTCATGTTATTTACAGCATAGTGCATTCTGCCGAGAGCAGTATTAATGCTCATTCCCTTCATTTCCGCAATTTCTTTAAACGACAAATCCTGATAGAATCTAAGTTCAAGAATTTCGCGTTGATTTTCAGGTAGTGCGTTCATAAGTTTTACGGCGTTCTGTCTAACCTGTTCTTCGATTAATATATCCTCGAGAGGTGGATCGGAAAGTTCAAGTCGGTTTAGAATGTCGATTTCGGCATTGTCGGTAGAGACACTGGCTTCTTCAGAAGCTTGTTTTTTTCTGAAATGGTCCATTATAATATTGGCGGTGACTCTCATTAACCAACCTTGGAAGCGCCCCTCTTCGTTATATTTTCCATTACGAAGCAGTATAACGACTTTCATGAAAGTATCCTGGAACAGGTCGTTAGCAAGCTCCTCGTCTTTAACAGTATAAAGGATGTGGTTTAGAACTCGTTTGCTGTGTCGATCGACCAGTTTGTCGAAAGCGTTGTTGTCACCTTTGTGGATGTATTCTCTAACAAGTTCTGCGTCGGAAAGCGCACAATTTTTTATAGCGTTCATTTACTCCTCCAATTAATTGACCGTAATGACGACATACAATTAGAAACAGATGTCGACAATGGTGCTGTTAATTATTTAATTTTTTAGGAGTAAAATCGTTCTATAGGCAATACTGATTTTGTTGTTTTAATTTGCTTAAATTTTGCAATACAAAGATATAAAAATTTATTGTGTGGATAAAATTAAAACATGTTAAAGTGTAAGGATGGTTATTGAATGCTGAAATTTTGCCGGAATTAGTGTTGGAAATTTACAGAATTGATTATTTTTGTGAAAATTTCTAATAAAAAGATCAATGAAAAGCGTAAAAGGAACCCAAACCGAGAAAAACCTTCTCACATCATTTGCCGGCGAGAGCCAAGCAAGAAGCCGCTACACTTTCTTTTCAAAAGTAGCAAAAAAGGAGGGTTATGTACAAATTTCCCAGATATTTCTGGAGACAGCGGAGAACGAGAAAGAACATGCAAAGCGTATGTTCAAATGGTTGGAGGGTGGCATGGTTGAAATTACAGCTGCCTATCCTGCAGGTGTAATAGGAACTACAGTGGAGAATCTGAAAGAGGCTGCTGCGGGTGAACATGAAGAATGGTATGTAGACTATCCTAAATTTGCCGACACTGCCGATGCAGAAGGATTCCCTGAAATCGCAAAGATGTACAGAGCGATTTGCATAGCCGAGCAAGCTCATGAGGAACGCTATAGAAAATTATTGGCCAATATCGAAAACGACAAGGTCTTTAAGAGAGATGTACCGGTTGTTTGGATGTGTACTAACTGCGGCTATGTAACAACAGCGTTGGAGGCTCCGGAAGTATGTCCGGCATGCAATCATCCTCAGGAATATTTTGAACTTCAGCCCCAGAATTATTAATTATATGAAATAGTATAAAGAGATGGATGCTGCGATTCTAGCGGTGTCCATCTTTTTTTATGTTTCGAGTACAGAAGTAATATCGGACAGCTAAGGGTTATGAGAAGGTAATTGGGGGAATTAACAGAATTGTAGTAACTTTGCGGTTGTCAAATGGAAAGAGTTTTATGTCAGCAGAACAACGTGGTCGTTTAATTTTGGAAGACGGCACAGTCTTTGAAGGGAAGTCGTTTGGTTACGAAAGTCCGACGGCTGGCGAAGTAGTTTTCAACACAGCGATGACGGGCTATCCTGAGAGTTTGACCGATCCTTCCTATGAAGGTCAAATTCTTGTGACGACCTATCCGATACTGGGTAACTACGGGGTTCCACCCCGGGGCGAGAAAGACTCGGTCAGTGAATTTTATGAAAGTGACCATATACATGCCCGTGCAATAATTGCCCAAGACTATTCCAAAGAGCATAGCCACTGGCTAAGCAATCGGTCTCTTGGTGATTGGTTAAAAGAGGAACATATACCAGGCCTATATGGTATTGACACCCGTGCATTGACAAAACATCTTAGAGAAAAAGGGTCGATGCTTGGGAAGATTGTAATTGGTGATGCTTCGGATGATTCCATTGATTTCTACGATCCAAATAAAGAAAATCTGGTTGGAAAGGTCAGCTGCAAGAATGTGGAGACTTTCGGTGATGGCGAAAAGACGGTCGTTCTGGTTGACTGTGGGGTAAAGCATAACATTATCAGATGTTTGACACGAAGAGGAGTGAAAGTCATCATGGTTCCGTGGGATTATGATTTCACAACCATAGATTATGACGGTTTATTCATTTCGAATGGTCCCGGCAACCCGGATTTTGCTGAGAAGACGGTGGAGAATTTGAAGAAAGCGATAGATAAAGGGAAGCCTATCTGTGGAATTTGCATGGGAAATCAGTTGTTGTCGAAGGCTGCCGGTGCGAAGACCTATAAGTTAAAATACGGCCACAGGAGTCATAATCAACCGGTAAGAAAGGTGGATAGCGACATTTGCTTCGTGACGTCTCAGAATCATGGTTTTGCTGTTGACTCTTCGACCTTACCAGAAGATTGGGAGCCCTTGTTCATAAATATGAATGATGGTACCAACGAGGGAATCAGGCATAAGACAAAACCTTTTTTCTCAGCCCAATTTCATCCTGAGGCAAGCAGTGGTCCAAAAGATACAGAATTCTTGTTTGACGATTTTATATCACTTCTATGACAGAGGTAAAAATAAAGAAAGTATTGCTCCTTGGGAGCGGAGCATTGAAAATCGGTGAGGCCGGGGAGTTTGATTATTCGGGTTCCCAGGCCTTGAAAGCGATGAAAGAGGAGGGAATCGAGACGGTATTGATTAATCCGAACATTGCAACAGTTCAAACTTCGGATGGATTTGCCGACAAGATTTATTTTCTTCCTGTGACACCATATTTTGTGGAAAAAGTTATCGAGAAAGAACGCCCGCAGGGTATTTTGCTTGCATTTGGTGGTCAAACGGCGCTGAATTGCGGTGTAGAATTATACCAGAGTGGTGTTTTGGAAAAGTATGGCGTTCAGGTTCTAGGAACCCCTGTTCAGGCTATAATGGACACCGAAGACCGCGAACTGTTTGTGAAAAAGCTGGATGAGATTGATGTAAAGACAATCAAGAGCGAGGCTGTTGAGAGTGTTGATGCGGCTTTGGATGCGGCTTCTGCTTTAGGCTATCCTGTGATTGTCAGAGCTGCTTATGCTTTAGGTGGATTAGGAAGCGGATTCTGTGACAACGAAGAAGAGCTTCGGATATTGGTTGAGAAAGCTTTGTCATTTTCTCCTCAAGTTTTGGTTGAGAAATCGCTTAAAGGTTGGAAAGAGGTAGAATATGAAGTAGTCAGAGACCGTTACGACAATTGTATAACGGTTTGTAACATGGAGAATCTTGACCCTCTCGGAATACACACCGGTGAGAGCATTGTGGTAGCCCCCTCTCAGACACTTTCAAACGAGGATTATCATTATCTGAGAAAATTAGCGATAAAGATTATCCGCCACATTGGAATAGTGGGAGAATGCAATGTTCAATATGCGTTTGATCCCCAATCAATGGATTACCGAGTGATAGAGGTCAATGCTCGATTGAGTCGTTCTTCTGCGTTAGCCTCTAAGGCGACCGGTTATCCATTGGCTTTTGTCGCAGCCAAATTGGGTTTGGGATATGGTCTTTTTGATCTTAGAAATTCCGTTACAAAAGAGACTTCAGCCTTTTTCGAACCGGCTTTGGACTACATAGTGGTAAAGATCCCGAGATGGGATCTTGGAAAATTCCACGGAGTCAGGCGCGAGATTGGTTCATCTATGAAATCGGTCGGTGAAGTTATGGCGATAGGCCGCACCTTTGAAGAAGCTATCCAGAAAGGGTTAAGGATGATAGGTCAAGGGATGCATGGATTTGTCGGAAATCATGAGCTGAAGGTCGGTGATGTTGAAAAAGCACTGAGAGAACCAACTGACAAGAGAATCTTTGTAATAGCCCAGGCTATGCAACAAGGGTTAAGCGTAGAAAAAATCCACGAATTGACCAAGATTGACCGGTGGTTCCTCCACAAACTTCATCATATAATTGATACCGAGAATGAACTTGATCAAACCGAGGGAATCAAGAATCTTGACTTGTCGTTATTGCGAAAAGCAAAAGAAGAAGGATTCAGCGATTTCCAGATTGCAAAATTAGTAGAGAAAGATTTTAACGGTAAAGTCGAAGAGAAGATAGGTGAGGTCAGACAACTTCGTAAGTCAAATGGTATTCTGCCTGTAGTTAAGCAGATAGATACTTTAGGGGGCGAATTTCCGGCCCAAACAAACTATTTGTATTTGACCTATAACGGAAGTGAAAACGATATTAAATATCTTCATGATGGTCGTTCCGTAGTAGTTTTAGGTTCAGGCGCCTACCGTATAGGCAGTTCTGTTGAATTTGACTGGTGTTCTGTCAACGCGTTGATGACAGTTAAAAAAGAGGGCTGGCGTTCGGTGATGATCAATTATAATCCTGAAACTGTGTCGACCGACTATGACATGTGTGACCGGTTGTATTTCGACGAATTGACCTATGAACGCGTAATGGATATTCTTGAACTGGAAAATCCCCATGGTGTGATTTTATCAGTTGGAGGTCAGATTCCAAACAACCTGGCAACACGTCTTGACAAAGCTGGGGTAAACATTCTGGGGACGAGCGCAAAGAGTATAGACAACGCTGAAGATCGTCACAAATTCTCGGCTATGTTGGACGAGCATGGAATCGATCAACCACGCTGGCGTGAGTTGACCAGTTTGGATGATATAAACAAATTCATAGAGGAGGTTGGTTTCCCCGTATTGGTGAGACCGAGCTATGTGCTGTCAGGTGCGGCGATGAATGTTTGCTCGAACCATGAAGAGCTGGAAAGATTCCTGAAGTTAGCAGCAAACGTATCGAAGCAACATCCGGTTGTTGTAACCGAATTCATCCAACATGCAAAGGAGATAGAGATGGACGCTGTAGCTGACAAGGGTGAGATTATAGCCTATGCGATATCGGAACACATAGAGTTCGCCGGTGTTCATTCTGGAGACGCTACAATCCAGTTCCCACCTCAGAAACTATATGTCGAGACGATGAGGAGGATCAAGAAAGTTTCGTCGCAGATAGCTAAAGCTCTGAACATCTCCGGCCCATTCAACATTCAATATCTAGCAAAGAACAATGACATAAAAGTCATAGAATGCAACCTTAGAGCGTCACGAAGTTTTCCTTTTGTGTCGAAGGTTTTGAAGATCAATTTTATAGATATTGCTACCAAGATTATGCTGGGTCTACCGGCCGAACGTCCTCATAAGAATGCGTTTGATTTGGATTATGTTGGAATAAAAGCATCTCAGTTTAGTTTTTCAAGGCTTCAAGGAGCTGATCCGGTTCTTGGTGTAGACATGTCATCGACGGGTGAAGTCGGGTGCATAGGAGTTGACACCGATGAGGCTATATTGAAATCGATGTTGTCGGTAGGTTACAGGATACCGAAGCATGCAGTATTATTGTCGACCGGCTCTCCGAAGCAGAAGATTGACATGTTGGATGCGGCTCATAAACTGTTTAACAAAGGTTATAAGATATATGCCACGGGTGGCACCCATCAATTCCTGACCGAAAACGGGATTGGAGCTACGAAAGTCTATTGGCCGAGTCAGAAAGAGATGGAACCTCAGGCATTAGACCTTTTGCATGACAAAGAGATAGACCTGGTTGTTAATATTCCGAAGAATTTGACTTCGACCGAACTGACTAACGGTTATAAGATCAGACGCGCGGCTATAGACTTGAACATTCCTCTTCTAACGAATGCACGTTTGGCATCGGCGTTTATCGAAGCTTTTACAAGTTTGCCGGTTGACGAGATCGAGATAAAATCGTGGGATGAGTATTAAAGAGAGGAACAGAGATGTTGATTTTAGTAACAAACGATGATGGGATATATGCCCCGGGAATTCATCATCTGGCTTCTTGCATGCCGGAAAATGCTGACATCTACATAGTGGCTCCAGAGTCACCCCATTCGGGTCAATCGTCGGCCATCACGGTAAAGAATCCTTTGAGAATAACCGAACACAAGGAATTTGAGAAAGGTCGAATCAAGGCTTTCTCAATCAACGGTACTCCTGTAGATTGTGTAAAACTTGCAATCCACACGATTCTTCCGGGGAACCCCGATTTATGTGTGGCCGGAATCAATCATGGCTCTAACGCAGGAAATTCCATTATATATTCGGGCACTTTGGGTGCGGCATTGGAAACAACGACACTTGGAGTCCAATCTATAGGGTTTTCATTACTTGACCATTCAATGGATGCTGATTTCAGTGAATGTTTGCCCTATGTGAAACAGATAACCGAGGATGTATTATCAAAAGGGTTACCACCACGTGTTTGCCTGAATGTGAATTTTCCGGCCAATTGCAAGATAAATGGTGTGAAGGTTGTGTCGGCGGCAAAGAGTCATTGGACCGACGAATACAAGGAATATGTTGATCCATCGGGTCATAAGTTCTACCTGTTGACAGGGGACTTGGTAAACGAGGAGCCTGAAAATCCGGGCACAGACTTATACTGGTTGGAACGTCAATACGGTTCAATAGTACCGGCAACTCCTGATCAGTCGGCCACATGGGAAATTCCAACTATAAGAGATATAGTTGGGGAATAAGAATTTAGTTTTATCTTTGCGGAAATGATTATATTGGCCCAAAGAATATAGTAACAGTAAGTCATGACGGTAAGAGCCAGAGACATAGCCGCGATGATGGGCGGTGAGATAGAGGGAAATCCCGATGTTGAGGTACGTGAGATAGCCAAAATTGAAGAGGGGCGGGAGGGTTCCATAACCTTTCTGTCAAATTTGAAGTATACGCCCTATGTTTACACGACTAAAGCGAGTGTGATTCTGGTTCCAAAAGATTTTGTTGCAGAGAATCCGGTAGCCGGGACTCTTATCAGAGTAGAGGACCCGTATGGAAAGATTGCAATGTTACTTGACGAGGTAAACAAGATGCACTCTATCAAAAAGTCGGGCATTGAAGACCCATGTCACATTGGTCAGGGAAGTGTGATTGGCCAGGAAGGTTACATTGGTGCGTTTGCCTATATCGGTGACAACGTGAAACTTGGTGACGGAGTGAAAATATATCCTCAGGTATATGTTGGTGACAATGTGGAGATTGGTGATGAATCGATTTTATATCCGGGTTGTCGGGTCTATCATGGTTGTAAGATAGGCAAAAGATGTATAATTCACTCGGGTGCTGTTATAGGAGCCGATGGTTTCGGTTTTGCACCTGTTGACGGTCATTATAAGAAGATTCCTCAGACAGGAATTGTTGAGTTAGGAGATGATGTGGAGATTGGTGCCAACACCACCGTGGATCGTGCGACAATGGGTAAGACGAAAGTTGGAAACGGTGTGAAGCTGGACAACTTGATAATGGTGGCCCATAATGTAGAAATAGGTGAAGATACTGTGATGGCTGCTCAATCGGGAATCGCCGGCTCTACGAAGGTTGGCAATTCATGCCGATTGGGAGGTCAGGTTGGTTTGGCCGGTCACATCAAAATCGGAGATAATGTAGAGATAGGAGCCCAATCGGGAATTCAGCGCAACATAAAATCGGGGAGCCGCGTGATTGGTTCTCCTGCCGTAGAGATAGGGGATTTTGCCCGTCAGGTAGTGTACATCAAGAATTTGGAACGGCTGAACAACCGAGTAGAGGCATTAGAGAAGAAAACGATATGAAGCAAATAACATTAAAATCGCCGTTTACAGTACACGGCAAGGGTCTTCACACAGGTTTAACAATAGAAGCGACCTTTTGTCCAGCTCCGACAGGACATGGATATAAGATTCAAAGAGTAGATCTGGAAGGTGAGCCGATAATCGAAGCCTTAGCCGAGAATGTTGTTAACACGACAAGAGGTACAGTATTAGAGAAAGGTGATGTCAAAGTTTCTACAGCTGAGCATGCATTGTCGGCATTATATGCAGCTGGAATAGACAACTGTTTGATAAAGGTAAATGCTCCTGAGTTGCCGATATTAGACGGAAGCGCTTTAGAATATTGTAAGAAGATTGGTGAGGTTGGTTTAGAAGAACAGGAGGATGACAAGATATTCTATGTTATCAAACGCAAGACCGAATTGAAGGATGAATCAACGGGGTCCTCAATCATAGCGCTCCCCGATGATGGTTTCTCGGTAGAGTCAATGATTTCGTTTGATTCTCCTGTCTTATCGAATCAATTTGCAGTTCTGGAGAAGCTTGAAGATTTTGAGAAGGAAGTCGCCGGTTGTCGCACTTTCGTGTTCATCAGAGAGATAGAACCTTTGTTAGAGCAGAATTTAATCAAAGGTGGTGATTTAGACAACGCGATAGTCATCTATGACAAGAAGATGTCGCAGGAGCAGTTGAATCATGTAGCCGATTTGACCCATGCCGATCACAGAGAAGTTGCTGAGTTCGGTTATATTAATGACAAGCCTCTTCAGTTTGAGAATGAGCCGGCACGTCACAAGATAATGGACATAATAGGAGATCTGGCCCTTATTGGTCGTCCATTGAAAGGAAGAATTATAGCTCTGAAACCCGGTCATGGAATTAACACAGCCTTTGCAAAAAAGATACGTCAGGAGATTAAGCGTCAAGAAGTTCAAGCTCCGAGTTATAATCCCTCTGATGCGCCTTTGATGGACGTAAATAGAATCAGAGAGCTACTTCCCCACCGATATCCCTTCCTCCTGGTAGACAAAGTGACTGAGAAGGGTGAGAAATACATTGTCGGTGTTAAGAATGTTACCGGTAATGAGCCGTTCTTTACGGGTCATTTCCCTCAGGAACCGGTGATGCCGGGGGTATTGTTGGTAGAGGCAATGGCTCAAACTGGCGGTTTATTGGTGTTAAGCACAGTAGATGATCCTGAGCGCTATTCAACCTATTTCATGAAGATTGACAACGTTAAATTCAGGCAGAAAGTTGTTCCGGGTGACACCTTACTGTTCCATGTGTCATTCATGACACCATTACGAAGAGGGTGTGCCATGATGAAGGGAATAGCTTTTGTTGGCGACAAGGTTGTTTGTGAATGTGAGTTCATGGCTCAGATTATCAAAAACAAATAACAGGCTGAGATGAAACAACCTTTAGCTTACATACATCCCGAGGCAAAGATCGCCTCAAATGTCACTATCGATCCTTTTGCCACGATTGACCGTAATGTAGAGATTGGCGAGGGTACCCATATAGGGAGCAATGTGACAATCATGGAGGGTGCACGCATTGGAAAGAACTGCAGAATCTTTCCGGGCGCGGTAATCTCGGCAATTCCTCAGGACCTGAAATTCAGAGGAGAGAATACCCTTGCGATAATAGGTGATAACACGACAATCAGGGAGTGTGCGACAGTTAACCGAGGCACTGCTTCAAAAGGAAAGACGACAGTAGGTAACAATTGTTTGATAATGGCGTATGTTCATGTCGCTCATGACTGTAAGGTTGGCGATAACGTCATAATAGCTAACGCATCGCAACTTGCCGGTGAGGTAGAAGTGGACAATTTCGCTATCATAGGAGGTGGTACACTTATTCACCAATTCTCTCATCTTGGTTCCCACGTTATGATTCAGGGTGGTGCATTGATAAACAAAGATATACCACCGTTTGTAAAGGCTGCCCGCGACCCTATCGCTTATACTGGAATCAATTCGATTGGATTGCGTCGACGCGGATTCACAAACGAGCAAATCAGAGAGATTCAGGAGATTTATCGTGTGCTATATATGTCCCAGCTGAATGTGTCGGATGCCTTGGAACGCATTGAGGCCGAACTGCCGGCGACAAAGGAGAGGGACGAAATAATAGAATTCATAAGGAATTCGAAGCGAGGAATTCTGAGAGGTTATGTATAAATTTCGTTAGAAAAGAAAAAGACATATATAAAAATGGGAAAGAAAGCTTTATTAGTTATACTTGACGGTTGGGGCATCGGTGACCATTCCAAAGGGGACGTTATATCGACAACACCGACGCCTTACTGGGACTATCTTCTTAAAACCTATCCTCATTCAGAGCTCCAGGCAAGCGGAGAGAATGTTGGTTTACCGGATGGTCAGATGGGAAATTCCGAGGTTGGTCATCTAAACATTGGTGCTGGACGAGTGGTTTATCAGGACTTGGTTAAAATTAACAAGGCTGTAGAAGACGGTAGCATCATGAACAATCCCGAAATCAAAAGTGCATTCGATTATGCCAAAGAAAATGACAAGTCGATACACTTTATGGGGTTGACAAGTGACGGTGGAGTTCATTCCTCGTTCGATCATATATTCGCATTATGTGACATAGCAGCCAAATGGGGTTTGAAAAAAGTGTATCTGCACTGTTTCATGGATGGTCGTGACACCGATCCTCATAGCGGCAAGGGCTTTATTGAGGCTTTGACATCCCATTGCAAAGAAACAGCCGGCGAGATTGCATCGATTATAGGTCGTTATTATGCGATGGACCGCGACAAGAGATGGGACAGAGTGAAGATTGCCTATGATCTTTTGGTTGAAGGAAAAGGGAAGCAGGCCACAGATATGGTAGCAGCGATGCAAGAGTCTTATGACGAAGGCGTTACCGACGAATTCATCAAACCTATCAACAATGCTACTGTAGATGGAACGATAAAGGATGGTGATGCTGTGATATTCTTCAACTACAGGAATGACCGTGCCAAAGAGTTGACAACAGTTTTAACCCAGCATGACATGGAAGAAGAGGGGATGAAGACTATTCCCAACCTTCAATATTATTGCATGACACCTTATGACGCTTCCTTCAAAGGAGTTCACATAATCTTTGACAAAGAGAACGTTGACAACACCCTAGCCGAGTATCTTTCATCTTTGAAAAAGAAGCAGCTTCATATAGCAGAGACAGAGAAATATGCCCATGTTACCTTCTTCCTTAACGGTGGCAGAGAGGCTCCTTTCGAGGGTGAAGACAGAATCCTGGTTCCTTCTCCTAAGGTTGCGACCTACGACCTAAAACCGGAGATGAGTGCTTATGAGGTTAAGGATAAATTGGTCGAAGCGATTGACAGCGAGAAATATGACTTTATTGTTGTGAATTTTGCCAATGGTGACATGGTTGGTCACACAGGAGTTTACGAAGCCATACAGAAGACAGTCGTCACAGTAGACGAATGTTTGATGGACACTGTTGAAGCCGCTAAGAAACATGATTATGAGGTTATCATCATTGCTGATCATGGAAATGCCGATAATGCCTTGAATAGTGATGGGACACCTAACACAGCCCATTCTTTGAACCCTGTTCCCTGTGTTTATGTAACATCTGACAATAACGCAAAAGTGATTAACGGTCGATTGGCCGATGTTGCACCCACCATTCTGAAAATCATGGGACTGCCCCAACCCAAGGACATGACGGGGAAGGTTCTGATTGAATCGTGAAGTGAGTCGTAGAAAGAAATCATTGTTTTCATCTTTAGGAGCACGGATAACCTCTACGGTATCCGTAGCTCTTGTTTTATTCATTCTCGGTGTCATAGCCTTGATAGGAATAGTTGCTCGAAACGTGACAGAAAGCATAAAAGAGAACATGGGTTTTGATGTTCTGTTGACTGAAGGAGCGACCGAAGAAGATTTGAAAGCAGTAGAAACGTTGATGTCTCATTCTCCGTTTGCATTGTCGGTCACATCTCACACTCCGGAGGAAGCAGCCGAGAAATGGAAATCGGAAACAGGCGAGGATGTAGAGGAATTGTTGGGAATGAATCCTTTTGTAGCCGAGGTAGAGGTTAAGGTAAAATCGCAATGGGCCTCGTCGGACAGTTTGCGGTCAATAGCGCGTGAACTTGAAGAATTGCCGGGAGTTGGTGAGATTTCGATTCAAGCGGACATGATAGATTCCATAAATTCCAATATATCTACTATAGCGGTTGCGTTGCTGGTTGTTGCGATAGCTTTACTATTCATCTCATTCGTGTTGATTAACAATACAGTTCGGTTGACTGTGTATGCCAAGCGTTTCATCATCCACACGATGAAGCTTGTTGGTGCGACGGGTGGTTTTATAAGGCGTCCGTTCATCGTGTCCAATATTTGGCAAGGGTTGATAGCGGCAGTTCTGTCGATAGGTTTGCTCTGGGGACTCTGGAGTTATGTTTCAACTTTTGATCCAATGCTTCCTGATATAATCACGACAGGTGAGATGATACTCATAGCGGCGTCATTACTAGTGACCGGTGTAATAATTTGCGGTTTAGCGGCTACTTTTGCGGCGAACCGTTATTTGTCGTTGACTTACGATGAAATGTTTTCATAAAAATGGCAAAAAAGAATAGAAATAACCGTAACATAAAACCCGGGGGCGGTCAGACGGAAGTTATCGAGAAGATGACCGAGCACCCATTGTCACGCCGGAATTTCATCCTGATGGGAATAGCGGCATGCGTGATAATAGTTGGTTTCCTTCTTATGTTGGGAGGTAGTTCCACCGAAACGGAATTCAATCCCGATATTTTCTCGACGCGAAGAATAGTTATTGGTCCTACGATAGCTTTCATTGGATTTGTTTTCATGGGATATGCCATAATAACAGGCCGATGGAGTAAAAAGGAAGAAAACAAAAACGAAGGAATTTAGGAATTGGATACATTAGACGCACTCATACTGGGTATAGTCCAAGGTTTAGCTGAATATCTTCCAATCAGTAGCAGCGGTCATCTGGAGATTTGTCGTGAGATCCTCGGTTTGGAACTAACTGGGGCCGATTCTTTACAATTCGACGTTATTCTCCACGTAGCAACAGTTCTTAGCACTATTGTTGTGTTGTGGAAACGTTTTGTCCCTTTGTGTGGAGCATTCTTTGGTTTGCGCTTCGATTCGCCTGATTTTACTTACGTTTTGAAATTACTCGTATCGGCAATTCCAGTTGGAATAGTTGGTTTTTGTTTCAAGGATGTTATAGAGGAGTTTTTCGGTGGAGATTTGCAACAGGTAGGAATTTGTCTTTGCATAACTGCTGTTCTTTTGGCGTTTGCATTTTTTTGCCGCACGAATCCTTTGCTTCGTAGCCGCAGTGAAGGCAAGCCTTTACCCTACGAGCCTCATGACATAACATTTGTTGATGCTTTCGTGATTGGGCTTGCACAAGCTATAGCGGTGCTTCCGGGATTGAGTCGTTCAGGTTCCACAATTGCCACGGGAATTATGTTAGGTGATCGTCGTGACAGGATAGCCGCATTTTCATTCTTCATGGTTATTATTCCGATAATGGGTGAAGCACTGCTTGACTGTATTAAGATTAGCAAAGGCGATGACTTAACGGGAGCTGATATTGGCGTAGTTCCATTGGTAACAGGTTTCCTGGCGGCCTTCATCGTCGGATGTTTGGCGTGCAAATGGATGATAGATTTGGTATCACGCGGTAAGCTGGTTTGGTTTGCTATTTATTGTGTTGCTGTTGGAATCCTGTGTATAATCTGGTAATAAAGAACAATGGATTTCGAACTAGGTGAGATATTTTATATAGACAAACCGCTTGGATGGACTTCTTTTGATGCAGTTAAAAGAATCAGAGGTGCGATTAACCGTGCTCATGGGTTGAAGAAGCTGAAAGTGGGTCATGCAGGTACTCTGGATCCATTGGCGACCGGCGTCATGATAGTCTGTACAGGAAAAGCGACAAAGAGGATAGAAGAGTTGCAAGGTGGAGTAAAAGAGTATGAAGCGACAATCGCATTAGGTGCCACCACTCCATCTTTTGATTTGGAGACGACTATTGATAAGGTCTACCCAACCGATCACATAACGGAGGAACTTGTAAGGGAGACCTTGAAGAATTTTACAGGAAGAATAGAACAGATTCCGCCATCCTTCTCGGCTTGCAAGATTGATGGCAAAAGAGCCTATAAGTTAGCCCGTCAAGGTAAGGAAGTAGATTTGAAACCGAAAATTCTGGTCATTGACACGATTTCTTTGGAGTCATTCAGTCCCACCGAGATAAAGATTAGGGTTGTTTGCAGCAAGGGGACCTATATCAGAGCATTGGCTCGTGATATCGGTGAGGCATTATCAAGCGGAGGTCATTTGACCTCTTTGCGGAGGACGAGAGTCGGTGAAGTAACGATTAATGATTGTGGCAGCATAGACGCTACCGTCGAAAAAATCAAGAGTGCGCCAAAGAAAGAAGAAGTAATAGAACAAAGAACATAAGGAAGATGAAACTTTCACAATTCAATTACCGATTACCCGATGGGGTAATAGCGATGCATCCGGCCGAGCATCGTGACGAATGTAAAATGATGGTTCTAAACCGAAAGACAGGAGAGATTTCCCATCACATTTTCAAAGATATAATAGATTATTTCAATGAAGGTGATGTAATGGTGTTCAATGACACGAAAGTTTTCCCGGCAAAACTTTATGGAAATAAGGAGAGAACGGGAGCGAAAATAGAGGTTTATTTCTTAAGGGAGTTAAATGCCGAGAACAAATTATGGGACGTTTTAGTAGAACCGGCAAGAAAAATCAGGATAGGGAATAAGTTGTACTTCGGTGAAGATGATTCTTTGGTTGCCGAGGTAATAGACAATACCACTTCTAGGGGTCGCACTTTAAGGTTCTTGCACGATGGTGATCACGACGAATTCAAACAGACCTTGTTTGGACTGGGTATGACACTGCTGCCTGAATACATTACAAGAGAATCGGAGCCGGAAGACTTTGAAAATTATCAAACGGTTTTTGCCGAGAATGAGGGTGCGGTTGTGGCGCCGGCAGCAGGGTTGCATTTCAGTAAGACCCTAATGAAGAGAATTGAGATAAAAGGGATAGAACGTGGCTTCCTGACGTTGCACAGTGGTTTGGGTACCTTTAGAGACATTGATGTTGAAGATCTTACCAAGCACAGAATGGATTCCGAAGAACTGGAAGTCGGGGAGAAACTGGTTAATATGGTCAATAAAGCGAAAGATGACGGCAAGCGCATCTGTGCAGTAGGTGCCTCTGTTCTTCGTGGAATATCTTCAGCAGTCAGCATGGACGGTCACATGAAGACATTCTCGGGTTGGACCAACAAATTCATATTTCCGCCCTATGACTTTACAGTCACCACCGATCTGGTGACAAATTTTCATTTGCCTTATTCCACAATGCTGATGTTGACCACAGCTTTCGGTGGATATGATAATGTAATGCATGCCTATAAGGTAGCAATAGAAGAAGGATACAAATTCGGTGCCTATGGCGATGCTCTTCTGATAATTTGACATTAGGAAGAACTATGGGGGAAACATCGGTCATAACAATAGCGTTGCACACACCGTCCCATTCGGCCCGTGTTGCAAAGCTTCTTGAAAAAGAAGGGATTGAAGTAAAACTTTCTGAGAAGGTATTGCCGGGAGTATCAGGAGAGAACCCCGTTGAACTCCAGATAAAGATAGAAGACATTGAATCGGCGTTGCGAATCATAGAGAATCTGGAGATATTTCCTTTGGAAGGTGACGAAAAGGGTCACCGTGTTTCGAAAAAGAAAAAACCAAAAGATTTGCTGTTAGGGAAACGTGTCGAACGGAAGAGTTCCAAACCTATTGTTTTAGTTCCGGTGGATTTTTCGGAATATTCCCTGATGGCAGCAAGAATAGCATTTCATATAGCCCAGAAGCACAAAGCAAAGATTGTCTTGCTGCATGCTTTTGTATTACCATCACGCACTGACAACTTGTCATTGTCGCCTGATTTGGCCACATATGACCCGGAGGATATAGAGTTAGAGATGACTCTGGAGGAAACTGCAAAGCAGCAGATGACCACGTTTGCCGATAAATTGAAGAACGAGATTAAGAACGGAACCATTCCCGCAATTAAGTTTGACACAGAAATTCTTGAGGGGTTGCCTGAGACCGTAATTCTTGATTTCAGCAGGGAGAATGAACCGTTGCTTATAGTAATGGGTACGCGAGGTGCCGACAAGAAAGAGCGTGAACTGATAGGGAGTGTAACGGCCGAAGTGCTTGACAACTGTCGATATCCGGCATTTACGATTCCCGAAACGACAGCTCCGTTAGTTTTACCGAAGGAAATCAAGGAGGTTATTTTCTTCTGTAATCTTGACAAGGAGGATATTGATGCTATGAATACCCTTCATCGTATATTCCCCGACTGTCATTTCCACATAACGTTGATTCATATTCCTATGAGAAGGGAGCGTTTTCTCCCAAGTCCCGAGATTGAATCGACTTCGCGTCTGGCCGATTATTTCAAGATAAAGTATAACGGTTACACTTTTGAATCTCGCGATCTTTCGGCAGAGGAAGTAAAACAGATGCTTACCGGGGAGGACCTGTCGGGTGTTCAGTTCATAGTAATCCCAAACAAGCGACGTAACGCCTTGGTGAGGTTGTTTAATCCAAGTTTAGCCCATCGTTTATTGTTTCATGCTGACATTCCGATGATGGTCATTCCAGTTTAAGCCGCGATGTTGATTCTTTCGATTTTTGACTATTTGAATGCAGCTTCGGCCTTTCAGTTTTTCGTGGACCATGCCTCCTATTGGTTCGTGTTTCTATTTATGGTAATAGAAAGTTCATTCATTCCTTTTCCGAGCGAGGTTGTTGTTCCCCCTGCAGCCTATCTTGCGGTTAGTCGAGGTGACATGAACATTTTTCTAGTAGTTTTAATAGCGACAGCAGGAGCCCTATGTGGAGCATTGATAAACTACGGATTGGCATTGTGGATAGGTCGTCCTTTGGTCTACCGATTTGCCAACAGCCGAATAGGACACATTTGCATGATCAACGAGGAGAAAGTTAAAAAAGCCGAGGATTATTTTTACAGGCATGGAGCTATTTCAACGTTTATAGGACGGTTGATACCAACAGTTCGCCAGCTGATATCTATCCCTGCCGGACTGGTTAAAATGAATCTTGTGGTTTTTATACTGTTCACCACCCTTGGTGCCCTGATTTGGAACATTGTTCTTGGCGGTTTGGGTTACTGGTTGGGCAAAACAGTTCCCTATGACCAACTGTTTACGACGGTTGAGGAATATAATCAGTATCTTACGTTTGCGGGAGTCTCCCTGGGAGTGCTCTGCTTGGTTTACATTTTATATAAAGCGTTCAAAAAGAAACAGACCCCAAGTCTGTAAGAAAAATATCCGATAAAGAGATGAAAGTTTCCCCGTCGATTTTAGCAGCTGATTTCCTTCATTTGGAAGAGCAAATCGAGATGCTCAATGAGTCCAAAGCCTCGATGATTCACATTGATGTTATGGATGGAGTCTTCGTTCCGAACATTTCGATAGGCTTTCCTGTCATAGAGGCGGTTTCACGTGTTGCGAAGAAACCGTTGGACGTTCATCTTATGACTGTGGATCCACAGCGGTATGTTAACCGTTTGAGGGATGTCGGTGCGACTTTTATGAATGTCCATGTAGAGGCCTGTACTCATCTTGACCGCACGATTCATGAAATTAAGGAAGCGGGTATGAAAGCTGCGGTGACATTGAACCCGTCGACTCCGTTGGTGATGTTGGAAGAGATATTGGAAGAAATCGACATGGTATTGTTGATGACTGTAAATCCTGGCTTTGGAGGCCAGTCGTTCATAAAATATTCGGTTTCGAAAATCAGGAATTTGAAAAATAAGATAAGAGAACGAGGAGCCCGGGCGTTAATAGAAGTCGACGGCGGAATCAACTCCATGACAGGTCGCCTTGTAGCCGAAGCGGGTTGTGACGTGATAGTAGCCGGGAGCTGGGTTTTCAACTCAAACGATCCCAAGGGAGCGATAGAATCACTTGCATCTTTATAATGAAGTGTTCAAAAGGATAAACGAAACCATGAAGATAGCAGTTTTCGCCACCCCGTTTAAGTCGGGGAAGATAGCCGACAAGGCTTTTGATTTCGTTAAGGAGTCGGTAGAAAAAGGCTTTGACGTGACGTTGGCCAAGTCGACTCTAAATTCCTTAAGAGAAAAAGGGCTGTCGTCCAAGTTGCCGGAATCGATAAGGACTGACGAATCTCCAAGAGTTGGTAATGACATAGATGTCATAGTCAGCTTAGGTGGCGACGGAACGTTCCTGAGAGCGGCAAGATGGAGTGGTGACAGTGAAACTCCGGTAGTTGGTATTAATCTAGGTCATTTAGGTTATCTTCCGTCGTTCAGTTTGGATGAGATGCACGAGGTATTGGATCTGCTGGAAAAGAAGGAATATGACATAGATTCGAGGTCATTGCTGAAACTTGAAATTCCCGGTAACCTGGTTAGTACGATAGAAGGATTTTGGCCTTACGCTCTAAACGAGGTAGCAGTTCTGAAACAGGACACAGCTTCCATGATATCAATTCCTGTAAGTGTTGATTCACGGGAGTTGAGTATATATCGAGCCGACGGATTGATAATCGCAACTCCAACCGGGTCTACGGGTTATAATCTCTCGGTAGGCGGTCCTATTCTTCAGCCTAGCATCCCTGCGTGGGTTTTATCGCCGATTGCCGATCACTCTTTGACAATGCGTCCGATGGTAATCAGCGACAGATCGGTTCTTGAACTGACTGCTTCGGGAAGAGCCGATTCTTTCCGCGTAAGTGTCGATGGCATTTCGTTTACTCTTCCGGGTGGAACTCCTTTGAAAGTGACAAAAGCGCCGTTTGACTGTAAGATAATAATAAAGAAGGGAAGGTCGTTTGCGATGACTTTAAGATCGAAACTTCTGTGGGGAGAATCTTTAATGATTGGGTAACCGAGTAGTCGTTAGATGAAGATTGGGATTTTTGGGGGGTCGTTCAACCCGGTACATTACGGTCATTTAGCTGTTGCCCGACATGTAGTAGGAACCGGTTTGGTTGACAAGGTTTGGTTTTCATTGTCACCTCAGAACCCCTTGAAAGACAAATCGATTCTAATGCCCGTTGAGGAACGCATAAAATTATTGGAGAGAGCTCTCGAAAATGAGGAAGACATTGGACTGACCACGGTAGAATTAGAATTGCCTAAGCCAAGCTATACAATCGATGCTCTCCGACGTTTACAAAAGGATAATCCCGGAGTAGAATTCACATTGATAGGTGGTGCCGACATTCTGGAAAACTTTCCAAAATGGAAATCCTGGGATGAGATTATAAGAGATTTCGGTCTTATAATATATCCTCGTGGAAAAGAGAGAACGCAGCTTCCTAAAAGTCTGGAGTGTTTCAGTGACCGGATAAAACTGATAGAGAATGCGCCGTTGATGAATATATCTTCGACAGCAATAAGAAACGGTGGTTAGTTGAAAAGATAATAATGTGGCAGTAATGAGGTCCGAAAATATTATTTTTGTAAAAAAATATAGGGTAGCATGAACAAGATACTTTCCAAGGAATATTTTTCGGAGAATGTTGTCAAGATGATCGTAGAGGCTCCGGCTATTTCACGAAGCCGACGTCCGGGACATTTTGTGATAGTGATCGCTGATGCGAAGGGGGAGAGGATTCCTTTGACAATTGCCGACTCCGATCCGGTAAAGGGAACGATAACCCTGGTGATCCAAGCAGTGGGCGACAGTACGCGCAAGATATGTTCTATGGAAGCGGGAGACATGCTTCATGATGTGGTTGGTCCTTTGGGTCGTGCTACTGAAATAGCAAAATATGGAACGGTTGTTTGTGCCGGAGGAGGTGTAGGGGTTGCACCGTTACTTCCCATAATCAAAGGGATGAAGGAAGCCGGAAACCGTGTTATATCGGTTCTGGCAGCCCGAAATTCATCTTTGATTATTTTAGAGGATCAAGTGAGGGAATACAGCGATGAAGTAATCATTATGACCGATGACGGGTCGGCCGGGAAAAAGGGATTGGTAACCAATGGTATCGAGGATGTCATTTTGAGAGAGCCGGTAGATTTCGTGGTGACCATAGGTCCGGCAATCATGATGAAGTTCGTGTCCTTACTGACGAAGAAATATGAAGTTCCAACAATATGTTCTTTGAATACAATAATGGTTGATGGAACCGGAATGTGCGGTGCATGTCGGGTTAGCGTTGGTGGAAAGACCCGCTTTGTTTGTGTCGATGGTCCGGAATTCGACGCCCATCAGGTTGATTTTGATGAGATGATGTTGAGAATGAGAGCCTATGATCAACCACGCAAGAAATGAATCAATGAAAGAAATGAACAAAGATAGGATTGATACAATTTCGCCTCGTAATGCCGCATGGCGTGAAGAATTACGCCAAAGCATGAGTGCAAAGGAAAGAAGTTCCATTCCCCGTTCTGTTATGCCTGAATTGCCGGCTGATTATCGAGTGAAGACTATGACGGGAGAAGTTAACGAAGGCTTGAGTGAGGACCAGGCGGTGATGGAGTCTAAAAGATGTTTGGATTGTCCTGATCCCGGCTGTGTTGGTGGCTGTCCTGTCGGTATAAATATTCCCGGATTCATCAAAAATATCGAGAGAAAGAATTTTAAGGATGCGGCGATCACGTTGAAAGAGACGAGTGCCTTACCGGCTGTTTGCGGACGAGTTTGTCCACAGGAAAAGCAATGTGAAAGCAAATGCATCTATAATAAGATGAAGAAAGCTCCGGTTGCTATAGGTTGGTTGGAAAGGTTTGCAGCCGACAGGGCGGTAGATTTTTCTTCGGATAGTTCTTTGCCGGGTCGAATGGCGTCGAATGGCATAAAAGTTGCTGTCGTCGGCAGTGGACCTGCCGGATTGTCCTTTGCGGGTGACATGTCGCGCAGAGGCTATGATGTCACAGTATTTGAAGCATTGCATGAAATAGGGGGAGTGTTGAAATACGGCATTCCCGAGTTTCGTTTACCCAATTCGGTAGTAGATGTTGAGATAGAATCTCTAAAGAGGTCGGGCGTAAAATTCGAGACCGATGTTATCATAGGTAAGACCTACAGTTATGATGATCTTTTGAACATGGGCTTCAAGGGCATCTTTGTCGCCTCGGGCGCCGGTTTGCCTCGTTTCATGGGAATTAAAGGAGAGAATCTCATCGGTGTAATGAGTGCAAATGAATATTTGACACGTATAAACCTGATGGGAGCAGGAAAACCAGGTTACGCTACACCGGTTCTGAGAGGAAAGAATGTAGCAGTAATAGGAGGCGGCAACACCGCGATGGATTCGGTCAGAACGGCTCGTCGTATGGGTGCCGAAAGAGCGATGATAGTATATCGTCGCAGCGAGGATGAGATGCCGGCTCGATTGGAAGAAGTGAAACACGCCAAAGAAGAGGGCGTTGAATTTCTGACTCTGCATAATCCCATTGAGTACCGGGCAGATGAATCGGGGAGAGTCAGCAGTATGTTATTGCAGCGAATGAAGTTAGGTGAACCCGATGCTTCAGGCCGAAGGAGTCCGGTAGCAATAGAAGGAGATACGGTTGAGATTCCGGTGGATGTAGTGATTGTCAGTGTGGGTGTGTCTCCGAATCCGCTGATTCCTGACAGTATTGAAGGTTTGGAAGTGACAAAACGGGGCACGATTGCGGTGAATGATGAGACCTTACAGTCGTCGATGCCATTGATTTATGCCGGTGGAGATATAGTGAGAGGAGGAGCTACAGTGATTTTGGCCATGGGTGACGGTCGTCATGCCGCCTCAGCAATGTCAGAGCGTCTAAAAGTCACTTTATAATATTCGATTAGAGAAATTGTGATTATCTTTGTAGTAGGAAAAAAATACTCAATGACATGTCGGGAAATATCAGGAAGATAAAGCGAGCACTCATTTCAGTCTACCACAAGGATGGTTTGGATGAAATCTTGCATTTGCTCCAAAAAGAAGGAGTTGAATTATTGTCAACAGGCGGAACTCAGAAGTTCATCGAGAATTTGGGCATTCCTTGCCGTAAGGTTGAAGACCTGACCGGTTATCCATCCATATTCGGTGGTCGTGTGAAAACACTTCATCCGAAAGTAATGGGTGGTATTCTTCAACGTCGTGAGGACTTATTGGACCGTGAGGAAAGAAATATATATGATATACCTGAGATTGACCTTGTAATAGTTGATTTATATCCTTTCCGTGAGACTGTGGCTGCTGGTGGCAGTGAATCGGATATAATTGAGAAGATAGACATAGGTGGAATAACACTAATCAGGGCAGCAGCTAAGAATTACAAGGACGTTGTTATCATCCCTTCCAAGTCCCAATATTCGAAATTGCTGGATATTCTGAAATCAAATGGTGCTCAAACAAGCATAGAGGAACGTAGAGACCTGGCATGTGATGCTTTTGGTGTCAGTTCGGGCTACGACAGTGCGATTTTTAACTATTTTGTCAAGACCGAATGTCGTGAAGGTGATTTTCGTGCCGCGTTTGATGGGGTCAAGTCGTTGCGCTACGGAGAGAACCCCCATCAGAAAGGTAGTTTTGTTGGGGCGTTCGATGACATTCTGACTCAGCTTCACGGCAAGGAGATATCCTATAACAATTTGTTGGATATTGACGCGGCAGTATCATTGATAAGCGATTTTGTTTGTGAAGAACCGACAGTGGCTATTTTGAAACATAACAATGCATGTGGCATTGCAACCCGAAGCGATTTGAAGACAGCTTGGGAGGATGCTTTGGCTGGCGACCCTGTCAGCGCCTTTGGTGGCATCATAATCTCCAACAAGGCAATTGATGCGGTCACTGCTAACGAAATAGACAAGATTTTCTTTGAAGTAATAATCGCTCCGTCTTATTCCGATGATGCACTTGAAATATTAAAGCATAAGAAAAACAGGATTATCCTTATTTTGAAGGATAGTTACAAACCCTGTGAAGAGCAATTCCGTTCATGCTTGAATGGCGTGTTGGTTCAGGATAAGGATCTTCAAACCGAGAAGGTCGAAGATTTGAAGGTTGTAACTAAAAAGCCTTTGAGTGAATCGGAGGTGAAGGATTTACTGTTTGCGAATAAGATTGTAAAGCATAGCAAGAGCAATGCGATCGTCTTGGCTAAGAATTTGCAATTGTTGGCGAGTGGTGTAGGTCAAACTTCACGGGTAGATGCGTTGAAACAGGCCATAGAGAAGGCTAAAGGATTCGGTTTTGATCTAACCGGAGCGGTGATGGCATCGGATGCCTTTTTCCCGTTCCCCGACTGTGTGGAAATAGCTGGTGATGCTGGAATCACGGCCGTAGTTCATCCCGGTGGTTCTATGCGCGATCAGGAGTCGATTGATAAATGTGATGAAAAAAATATGGGCATGGGAATGACCGGCTTCCGTCATTTCAAACATTAATCAAAAACAAGTATTAAAACCCAATATAACCGATGCGTTTTTTTTCACTGACAAAAGAATTGGCCATAGATTTGGGAACGGCCAACACTATAATAATCCACAATGACAAGATTGTGGTGAACGAGCCATCGATAGTGGCTCTTGAGCGGAACACCGGCAAGTTAATAGCAGTTGGTCGCAAAGCCCAGGAGATGCAGGGAAAAGAGCATGCCAATATCGAGACCGTTCGTCCCTTGAGGAAGGGAGTGATAGCCGACTTCAATGCTGCGGAGTTGATGATCAGAGGTTTGGTGAAAATGGCAAGCTCGAAGAGCAGTTGGTTTTCCCCTTCATTAAGAATGGTCATAGGAATTCCATCAGGTTCGACCGAGGTAGAGATAAGAGCAGTTAGAGACTCATCGGAACAAGCCAACGGAAGAGATGTCTACATGATTTTCGAGCCCATGGCTGCCGCACTGGGTATTGGACTCGATGTTCAGGCTCCCGAAGGGAACATGATCGTGGATATAGGTGGAGGAACAACCGAGATAGCGGTTATATCGTTAGGTGGAATTGTTTCCAATAAGAGTATAAACACCGCAGGCGATGACCTGACTGCCGATATCATGGACCACATGAGGAGTGTCCATAGCGTGAATGTTGGCGAACGAACCGCTGAGCAAATTAAGTTTAAGGTTGGATCGGCGTTGCAGGAACTTGAGGACGAGCCTGAAGATTTCATAGTTCACGGTCCTAACCTGATGACCGCTCTTCCAATGGAGATTCCTGTGTCTTACAAAGAAATCTCCAAGTGCATGGAACCCTCGATTAAGAAGATAGAGAATGCGGTGTTAAGCGCTTTGCAATCGACACCTCCCGAACTGTATGCCGATATCGTCAAGAACGGTATTTGGCTCGCTGGTGGTGGTGCCTTAATCAGAGGTCTTGACAAGCGGTTGAGTGAAAAGATCGGAATTCGATTCCGTGTGGCTGACGATCCGTTGCTGTCGGTAGCAAATGGAACGGGAATAGCCTTGAAGAATATAGAGAATTTCTCTTTCCTCATTCGCTAAAAGGACCGGAGAGGATCTATGCGGGATCTATTCAATTTCCTGGTACGCTACAGTTCCTGGTTCATATTTCTCATATACTTTATAATAAGCGGATTTCTGCTTATCTCATCGGGCCCCTATCAGCGTCATGTGTGGATGACTTCGGCAGGGAGTGTGGCATCATGGGTATATGACGGATCCCACAATGTAACTTCCTATTTTCATTTGAGAGATATAAACGAAGATCTCCAGCAGCGCAACGGTGAGTTGGAGCGGGAAATAGCCGGGTTACGCTCTCAGGTGAGATTGCTTTCTGAGAAAGTCTATGCCGACACGATGACAGTTCCGTCCGTATTCGAGCCATTTGATTTTATAATAGCCTCGGTTACGAGTAATTCGATAGCGCTCCCCCATAATTACATTACCCTGAATAAGGGAAGCGAGGACGGAATAGAGCCCGAGATGGGTGTTGTTGATCAAAATGGGGTAGTTGGTGTAGTCAATCTTGTTTCACCTCATCATTCCCGGGTTATTTCGATGCTAAATCCTGATTTCCGACTGTCATGCAAGGTTAAAGGTAACGAGGCCTTCGGTTCGTTGGTTTGGGATGGCAAGGAAGTGGATGAAGCTGTTTTGGAGGAACTTCCGAAACACACCGTGTATACCGATGGTGACACGATAGTGACAAGCGGTTATTCGGCTGTATTTCCCGAGGGGATACCGGTGGGAATAGTCAATGGTACGCTTCGCGATGAAGATGACAACTTTTTTAAGTTAAGAATAAAATTATTTACCGATTTTACCCGTTTAAGTACAGTAAGGGTAGTGGTAAACAATGACCTTGACGATATAGTAGTTTTAGAAAAGGGTTCAGAAAGGTGAGTAAGACAACTATTATATTTGTTTTGTTATTTCTGTTGCTGATATTGGCCCAGGTTGTGGTTTTCAACCACATCTGGTTGTTTGGTGTAGCCATTCCAATTATATTCATATATTTTATTATCAGTTTGCCCGAGTCATTGGGCACAGGGTGGGTAATCACTTTTGCTTTTCTTGCAGGATTTTTGGTTGATATATTTTCTAACACTCCGGGCCTGAATGCAATGTGTTGCACAGTGTGCGGAGCCGTAAAGCGTCCTATGCTCAAACTGTATGTGTCACATGATGAAGAGATGGCGAACAGTTTGCCGTCGCCCTACACTTTGGGTGGCATAACCTACATGAAATATCTTATTACCTTCACGACACTATACAGTCTTTTGTACTTTGTGATACTGTCGATGGACTTTTTTAATTTCTATCGACTTGTGATTAGAATAATTTCAACTTCATTACTGAGTTTTATCATCATTCTGGCATTATCCTATTTATTTAATCCGTCTCCTTCGAAGAAGAAATGAGAAAAGATTATCGTTTGGAAAAAAGGAAATGGGTCATAATAGGTTTTGTAATGCTGGTGGCCCTGATATTTGTTGTTCGTCTTTATAATCTTCAGATAAACGACGAGAATTTCCGTGCTTCGGCCGACAGTAATGCTTTCCTGAAAAAAACAATTTATCCGTCGAGAGGATTGATATATGACCGAAACGGGGAATTGATAGTATACAATCAACCGGCCTACGACGTGATGTTGATTCCGAAGGATGTTCATGAGTTTGACACTTTGTCGTTGTGTCGCACTCTTGGCATCACATCTGAACAGTTGCAATCGAGATTTGAGGCAATGAAGGATCCTCGGTTAAATCCGGGTTATTCGGCTTATACACCACAAAAATTGTTGACTCATCTTTCGGCTGAAGATTATGGTAAACTCCAGGAAAAACTATATCTCTACCCTGGTTTCTATATCCAGAAGCGAATCTTGCGACAGTATAACCACTCAACTGCAGCGAATGTTTTGGGTAACATCCGAGAAGTGTCGCAAAAGGATTTGGAAAACGACCCCTATTATCAACGAGGTGACTATTGCGGCGACCTGGGTGTTGAAAAAAGCTATGAGGAATATTTGCGTGGGACTAAGGGAGCTGAAATTCTTATTCGGGATGTTCATGGAAGAATTCAGGGTCACTATGAAGATGGAGCCCATGACATAGCACCGATAAGCGGAAAGAATCTTAAATTGGCATTAGACTACTCGTTACAGCAGTATGCCGAAAGTTTGATGGTGAACAAGATTGGAGCTATAGTGGCGATAGAGCCCGCTACCGGTGAGATTTTGTGTATGGTCTCGAGTCCGACCTACGATCCTCTACAAATGGTTGGACGCCAACGCGGAGAAAATTATTCAAAACTGAAATCGGACCCTTTGAAACCCTTGTTTGACAGGTCGTTGATGGGAGCCTATCCGCCCGGGTCGACCTTCAAGCCAAGCCAAGGATTGATTTTGCTTCAAGAGGGGATAATCAATACTTCTACCACCTATCCGTGTTCCCATGGTTTCATATCGGGTGGTTTGCGAGTGGGATGTCACGCCCACGGCTCCCCTTTGCCTTTGAAACCGGCACTCCAAACCTCGTGCAATGCTTTTTTCTGCTGGGGTTTCAAGAACATGATAGACCGGAAGTCGAAATATGGCAATTCGGCAGATGCCTTTGAAGTATGGAAACATCATCTTGTTTCGTTGGGCTACGGCTATAAACTTGGAGTCGACCTTCCGGGAGAGGGACGTGGATTCATTCCCAACGACAGGTTCTACAACAAGATATACGGTGATGGTCGATGGAGCGCCAACACCGTGATTTCGGTTGCCATCGGTCAAGGTGAGATTCTGGCCACTCCACTCCAGATTGCGAATTTGGGTGCCACTATAGCCAACCGTGGTTGGTTTATAACTCCCCACGTAGTAAAGGAAATTCAGGACACAGTGATTTCGGAACAATATACCGAGAGGCGTTATCCGACAATAGATTCGAAATATTTTGATGAGGTTGCCGAGGGGATGAGAATGGCAGTTACCGGCGGAACCTGTCGTTTGGCAAATCTGCCCGATATTGAGGTTTGTGGCAAGACCGGCACCGCTCAGAATCCTCACGGTAAGGACCATTCGGCGTTTTTAGGTTTTGCCCCCTATGCCGATCCCAAGATAGCGGTTTGTGTCTATGTAGAGAATGCAGGTTTTGGTGCCACCTATGGGGTTCCAATAGGAAGCTTGATCATAGAGAAATATTTGAAGGGAGAGATATCTCCCCAACGTAAGTATATCGAAGAAAGGATGTTGGAGTCGAACACGATATTATACAGTGGAGTCAAGAAACATTAGACAGGGATCGGTGTTCCGATATGTTGACTGGCCAACAATAATTATTTATGTTTTGTTGGTCATTGCCGGCGCGATATCGATATATGCGGCCAGTTATGATTTCGACAATGCCAGCATTTTTTCTTTCGATGAATTTTCGGGAAAGCAAATAAGATGGATTTCTCTTTCCTTGATTTTGGGATTCATCTTATTATTGATAGACGCCCGCATGTATGAGACCTATGCGTTTCCAATATATGTTCTTGTAGTTGTAGTGTTGGCACTCACCCCATTTATTGCCCATGACATCAAGGGCTCGTTATCTTGGATCACGATAGGTTCAATGAGTGTTCAGCCGGCTGAGTTCGGCAAGTTTGCCACGGCATTGGCATTGGCCAAACTTTTCAGCGGTTATAACTTTTCGTTGAATGCCAAGCCTTCAAATTATATGAAGGCGTTGATAATTATCTTGCTCCCGATTGTTCTGATACTCCGGCAAAAGGAAACCGGGTCGGCATTGGTTTACATGTCGTTGTTCTTTGTTTTGTACAGGGAAGGAATGAGCGGTCTTGTTCTGTTGGCATCCGTGATAGCTGTTACGATATTTGTTGTGGCGGTTAAATTTACCGAGACATTGATATTAGGAATCCCTTCAGGAGAATTTGCTGTGTATGTTCTAATTATGTGTTTGATGGTTGGAATGTTGGCACTTTTCGAAAGGAGGCTGAACTTAGCAAAAAATGTTGCGGGGATTTTTGGTTTGTCGGGAATTATTGTGTGGATTCTGTCGGTCTTTGAAATAGAAGTTCCCGGGACTATATATTTCATAAGTATAATTTCTGTGGCGGTGCTTTACTGTTTTTGGGAGTTGATGAAAAATTACACCCATCGTTTGTTGATTTCAATAATCACTCCATGTGCAGCCGTTATGTTTCTTTTCTCGGTGAATGTTGTTTTCAACGATATTTTGGAACCTCATCAACAAATGAGGATTAAGGTGAATCTGGGTATAGAGAATGACGTTAGAAAGTACGGTTATAATGTAAATCAGTCTAAAATAGCAATAGGTTCAGGTGGTTTATTAGGAAAAGGCTTTTTAGAAGGGACTCAAACCAAGTTGAAGTTTGTTCCGGAGCAGCACACCGACTTCATCTTCTGTACAATAGGAGAGGAAGAAGGCTTTGTAGGCTCGGTAGCCGTTTTAGCCCTCTTCCTCGCGTTAATACTCAGGATTGTTTCAATAGCGGAACGCCAGCCTTCAACTTTCGGAAGAGTTTACGGATATTGTGTGGCGTCGTTCCTGATATTTCATTTTTGCATAAACATTGGAATGGTCATCGGGTTGTGTCCGGTGATTGGCATTCCGTTGCCGTTCTTCAGTTATGGTGGCTCCTCTTTGTGGGGTTTTACGATTCTGCTATTCATCCTATTGAGGTTGGACGCATCCCGAAAGATGCGTCACAATTCAATAAGGGGTTGAAAGTCAACGTCCGCTCAGGTGTATCATAGAAGCGATGTGTCGGTTGAAATGCACTTCTTCGAGAAGTTTTTCAACAGTCAGATGCATTCGGTATCTCCAATAGTGTCTTGAATTAGCGGGGACATTTATTTGTTCGTCGGCAGGATTGTTTCTTCTCAGCTGGGGTGATATAGATAGCCAGTCCTGTAGAGGAAGGATGCAAAGCATCGAAGGAGAATGGAGATTCATGTTGACGATTTTTTCGCAAATCCATGGTTCGGCAAAGAACGGTACGTCTCCATGCTCATGCAGTTCATTATGGTAGAAATGTGAGGTTTTCTCACGGTTTTCTTCCCACCATCCCCTAATGCCGCTCATGTCATGTGTTGAAGTAGTGCACACTGATAGATAGGGGTAATGTCTTGTTTGTCCGAATTCTACCTTAGGATCCTTTGGCATTCGTTGAATTTCGAGTGCAAGAATTTGTAGTGCGTCCATGACGGCCGGCACACAGCTTGGAATCATTCCCAGATCTTCGGCACAGGTCAGCATATTAGTCGACTCTAGCAAAGGTGGAAGTTTCCACATTGCCTTATCATACCAGAAGTCATTGTGACGATGATAGTAGAAATCATTGTATAGTCGGTCGAAACACCAGCGTTCATAGTCGTTCAGTGAACGGTAACGATAGGTGAATTGTGCTGAAATTCTGGGATGGTATTTTCCTTTTTGATAGGGGTCTTCAATGAAAAGGACATCGTCTATCAACCCCAACAGAGCATTGCATAGACGGGTGTTTTTCTCGTCCTTGTCAAGTTTGGCGAAATATTCGGCAACTTTTTTCTGAGTATCAAATTCCTCTTTGAGTCGATAGGATCCGTCATTATTTGAAATAAGGAATTTATTTTTAGCCTCGTCGGTGAACTCTCCGAAAAAGTCATTCAGGAACCATTCCATAATGAACGGTTTAGTGTCGACGCTAACGTTAATCCAAAAGTCATAGGAATTCCTTAGTTCCTCAGGTGAGAAAGGAAGTGCCGGGTGGAACACTCCGAGAAGTCCATGCAGGGCATCCTCAGGTATTTGCCATATACGGAAGAATCCGAGAACATGGTCGATTCGGTAAGCATCGAAATATTCGGCCATTTTTCTGAATCTTGCTTTCCACCATGCAAAGCCGTCTTTAGCCATTTCATCCCAGTTATAGGTTGGGAATCCCCAGTTTTGTCCTAACACCGAGAAGTCGTCGGGTGGAGCACCGGCAGAGGTGTTCATGTTGAACAGCAGCGGTGACTGCCATGCATCGGCGCTGGTTCTTGAGATTCCGATTGGGATGTCACCTTTGATGGCAACTCCGTGGCTACGTGCATAGTCGCTGACCGTTCTCATTTGTCGGTCAAGATGATATTGCACATAAAACACGAATTCAATTTCTTTTTTATTGTCTTCGATAAAACGGTTAATCTTATCGGGCTCATAAACTGCATATTCTCCCCATGCAGTGAAGTCAGGAGTATGAAACTTATCGCGAAGTACGCAGAAAGCGGCGTAGGGTTTCAACCAATGGCTGTTTGCACTGACAAACTCTTTGAATTCGTTTGACTCAAGTGTTTTCGCTCCTTCCTGTTCAAAAATCTCGCGAGTATATTCGGCTTTTGTTTTGGTAACAAGTTCATAGTCGATTTGATGGAGTTCATTGAGTTGTTTTCGTAGTTCCTCGTAATGTTTTCTCCTTTTGGCATCCTTCAGCAGTCCGAGTTGTTCGAGTCGAAGATACATTGGATGTAGTGCGAACGTAGAGTTGGCGTTATAGGGATAGGAATCCTGCCAGGTGTAACTCATCGTTGTGTCATTGATTGGAAGAATCTGGAGGAATTTCTGTCCTGTAGCAACTGCCCAGTCGACCATTTTCATCAAATCGAAGAAATCACCCACTCCGAAATCCTCTTCGGTTCTGACCGAGAACACCGGTATGGCGACTCCGGCAGCTTTCCAATCATGAAAAGGATTAACCAGTCTCAGTCCTGTGAAGGCGTTGACCGTGGTCGGTGCGTCGGTGGGAAGCTGGAGACTTCGGTTGTTACCGTTTTCCCATGTGATACGACTTCCATCTTTTTTCTTTATGAGGAACTTATATTCGAAAGCTCGGGGGAGTTTTTTAGCAGGGATATTGATGGACCAAGTCGGGAAATCGGCGTCGTTCATTTCGAGAGCTTTCTCGGGACTCCATTTGCCAAGTTTTTCGCAATCACCCGATATCGCGACTATTTCATCCGAGGCAATCATTGGTGCGTCAACAGTTATTGTGATGTCACCTTTTGTCGGTCTTTCGAATTTGAGTCGTGGGAAACGACGGTTAACGGTATCGACAATTGCTGAAGAATAGAACGGCTTATCCCAGGGCATGTCTTGCCAACGGTCGAAAAGTCGAATTGATTCGACTTTGTTTTTCGGCTGTCGGAAAACATGTGGAATGCTGCCCCACTCGTTTCTGAGTTGTGTGCCGTCTTCATTCCTGACTGAGTAAATATATGGGAAGTCTTTGGTGTCGTCGGGGACTTCAATCGTAGTTGTCCATTGGTCGGCGCCGATTGGGTCGAGGGGAACAGCTTTGTTTGAGTCAAGCTCTCCGAGTTGTGGGATGTCGCCGGTGATCCAGAGTGATTCTCCCCAATTGGTGTGGTAGTTGATATAAAAAGTGATTTTCATGATGTTATAATTTGTATATAGCAAAAATAATAAATGTTTTTAAGTTGTTGTGTTGTTATGTCGTTTGGTTGTTAAGTTTTTGTGTTTTTGTTGAGGAAAGTTAAATTGTGTTAATTTTAGGTGAGGGTATTTGCGGGAATAAAATTCATGTTGTACCTTTGCACAGTTTTTCGCGATACCCCTATGGTTAGCGTGAAAAATTCGAAGTTTGAAATAATGCAACAGACGAAAGTAGTACAAGGAAACTAACAAA